>JAFDUB010000064.1 GCA_019594025.1 Thermoplasmata archaeon | reverse complement strand
GTAATATTCTCGCTGTACTCCTCATCCTCCGGCACATCACCGCTCCAATGACTGAAGTACCAGCCCTCATCGGGATGGGCATCTATTTCAACCTCGGTTCCATGTTCATAGTGATCCTGGTCGGGACGGTATCGCTAGCCATATTTGTATTGATAAAGAATGGAACTTTACCCATATTAAACGAAGAGGAAGATGCTGAAGAAGACGGAGAATTTTAGAGATGATGGGAACATGTATTTTGGCGGTTTGTTGTTACCCTATATCCAATAGGATATATCTATTTGATAAACAAAGGATTAATATAAGTTCCTTCCACCTCTAGCATCATCTCCCACACATTAATTAAAAATATGTGATTGTTAGTGAGTTTTCATAATCTATAAATAGGCATATGTAAGCTTGCACAGCTGCACATATATGCAGTATAGAAATATTTATATGTGGAGGGGGGGGGGCATTACTTATTTTATGGTGAAAAATAAGCAAAAAATATGTGTGATAATGATAGGAGCTTTGGTGCTTCTCAGTACGTTTTTAAGTACTGCAGTGGTTCAAGCATCAGACTCCATAGATATTGAACGAATGGAGAAGTCCAATATACAACTTCCCGTGACTGGATTGGGAGTGTCACTTCCATCGCCCGAGTTTCGAACGGTTTCTATAGAAGATGGAACATATACCATGATTCAAAAGAATTATGAATCAGCTTCCCTTGGGATTGGGAAACCCGATCTACCAGCTTTTGCGTATTGGATCATGATTCCTAGTGGTACTGAGCTGAGATTGGAAATAAAAGAAGGGTCTTATGACACATATAGTGATTTCAATATTATTCCTGTTCAATCTCCTCGTCCATATTGTACGGACGGAGGAAATGAATTAGAAAGGAGTTTCGACAAAAATACCTCTGTCTACGAGAGGGATGAGTTTTATCCCAATATGTTCGCAGAGATCAAAGCAACGAGAACTTATAGAAATCATTCCCTCGCACAGGTATGGCTTTACCCTTACCAATACAATCCAACGAGAGGTGTCATGAATGTTTATTCTGAACTAGAGGTTTCCATACATTTTGAGGGTGAGGTAGAGGATATCCCTAAACGTTATCACAGCAGTTCGACAGAAAATTTCTTGAGGCGAATAGCTGTAAACACAGATCAAGTATTGGAAGTACAGCCTTATACCCAAACGGAAACAGATTTTATTACCTTGCCCAATGCCGAGTTTCTTATCATAACTCACGAGGATTTCGAAGCTGCAGCAAATAAGTTAGCGGAATGGAGGATTAAGACCGGTATACCTACTCATGTACATGTGATAGATCACGAAGAAGATACGGCTGATGATATAGCCAATTATATCCAAGATGCGTATGATCAATGGATGATACCCCCATCTTACCTTTTAATTCTAGGCGACGCCGACTTCGTTCCGACACACTATAAAACGGATCATCCAAGTCATAATTTCGATGGGAAAATTGGTACTGATCTTTATTATGCAACGATGGAAGATTCGGAGTACGATTACTTCCCAGATTTGGCACATGGGCGTATAAGCGTCAGAACGGCCACCCAGGCAGAGACAAGAGTGGAGGGGATAATCAACTATGAGAAGGAACCAGTCGATGATAGTTCTTTTTATGAAAATGTCGCTACCGTCGCGCAATTCCAGGAAAATCCCAATTATTTGGGTATGGCAGATCGTCGATTTACTCAAACCTCGGAGGACATATCTCTTTTCTTAGAAGATGAAGGATATTTAGTTAATCGAATATATGAATACACTCCTTATTGGCCTGGTGATCCTATGGGGCCAGAAAAATGGTCGGACAAAAGTTCGAATTTTGGTGGTGGACTTGCTGGTGAACCTGGTGAGGAGATACCTTCTCACCTGAGTGATGATTGGACACGTGATTGGGATGAGCGGGAAATATGGTATGACTCAGAATTAGGTAATTGTCCCACTGAGAATATAACCTTGACAGTCAATGATGGGGCTTTTTTGCTTACGCATCGTAATCATGGAAACGCGACAGATTGGCAGGTTCCGCATTATAATACCGATCATGTCCTTGCTTTAAGTAATTCTAATGCACTCCCGGTTGTATGGAGTATCAACTGCGCGACAGGACATTTTGATAATGAAACAGGTGAACCTGAAGACCATGGCATGTCCTTCAGCGAAGCATGGGAACGAAATCCTAATGGCGGTGCTATCGGCGTGATTGCCGCAACACGTATCTCTTATAGTTGGCACAACGATAGGTTGACATGGGGTTTAATGGACGCTATCTGGCCTGATTTTGTTAGTAACTACGGCAATGGTGATCCCATCTATCGGATGGGCAACGTTCTGAATTATGGAAAGGAGTACTACTCTACTCATTATCCTGATGATATCCTTCGCCAGTCAACCTTTGAGATGTTTCACTGGTTCGGTGATCCGACTACGGAGATCAGAACTGCCCCACCACAGGATTTTTCCGTGACCCACCCATCAATGGTTTTAACATCTGATCCAATTATGATTCAAGTAAAAGATGATATTGGGTCACCCATAGAAGGAGCATTTGTCACAATGTCAGAGGGAACAGAAATCCATGATTCTGGTTATACTGATTCCGCTGGAGAAGTTATTTTTGACGCTCCGAACAATCCTGGAGAAGTAAACCTGACAGTTACAAAACATAACTATGTACCTTATGTGAGTACTATATCTATCGTGGATCAATATCCATCACCACATGTAAACATATACTATCCTGGTCAAGGACAGACAGTTTGGGGGCCCATTGTATCCGTTGAATGGGAATCAGATACACATCCACATGCGATAGATTATTTTGAAATAAGACGGCAGTATGAAGGCGGTTCATGGTTAAGCTGGATAAATAAAGGGGAAAGTACATACCATGTTTATGACGATCTCTTCACAGGAGAGTGGGGAGTGCAGGTTAGAATAACTACAATTAATAATGAAATTGATGTGGATACAGTAACATTCAACGTGTTGACCGATTGGGGACCGATGTCTATCGACTCTGTGGATGTACAGGATAGTTTGGTGACCGTAGAATGGAACCTGCATAGCAGCGATGTAATCGAAGTGGATCGTTACGAGATACGACTTAAAAATGGGGAATGGTTGAACGTAGGTACGAGCACCAGCCATACTTTCCGTGACCTAGAAGAAAGAAGGTATACCGTTACGGTCCGAATGTGGGACAGCGATGGTAATTCGTGGCAGGATACCGCAGTGTTTTCGGTGGGTGATAGCCCACCTTAAAACCCTTTCTTTCCTACAGGGTTGATATTTTGAAAGGGGAAAGGCATGGAAAAACATACATAGGGTTAAGGATATAGATAAGGTTGAGAGTATGAGGCTTAAGAAGGTAGGCGCAGTGTGTTTCGTGGTTTTACTTCTAGTGAGTGTATCTTTTGTAGTGTTTGAAGCTACTATACAAGGGGGGATTAAAGACGATTTTGTAAGTACAAAACAAAGTTTTGCTGACGGAAGCGGTACTGAGGATGATCCGTACATGATCTACGATGTTCATGACCTGCAGGGTATGATTGCAGACCTTGAGGCGTACTATGCTCTGGCCAACGACATCGACGCAAGCGAGACTACAGAGTGGAACGATGGTGCTGGGTTCGAGCCGATCGGAAAATACTCGGTCTTGACCCCTTATAGAGAGCCTTTCATCGGTAGTTTTGATGGAAGAAACCACACCATAACCGGATTGTATATCTACAGGCCGAGCAGACGTCATGTTGGTTTTTTTGGAGATGTTGCTGAAGAGGGCGAGGTGCGAAACGTAGGAGTTATTGATGTGAACATCACAGGCGCCCGCGAAGTGGGTGGGTTGGTGGGAGGAAATTATGGCATGGTAGAGAATTCATATGTTTCCGGTAATGTGTCCGGTAACACATATGTAGGCGGGCTTGTGGGTGAAAACAGCGGTACGGTCACCAATTCCCACTACAATATCGATAAAGTGGTTATCAACGGGGAACATCACATCACACGAGGGGGCATCTTTGATGAACAGTATAATGATTGGCTAGATAACGATCTGTATCTAGATATAGGAAATTATAATGAGACATTAGTGCCCTCCGGTGACCATTATGAGATAAGCAATGTGGATGGATTGCGTGACCTTCTTGGTTTCGCAGGTAGAGAGGGATACAGATTCAAATTGGTAGCAGATATAGACTTATCAGATGTATCTTGTTTCCATATACCTTATCTTGCAGCGGAGTTCGATGGTAACCGCCATATCATCTCCGGTCTGAACATCGACATCCCCTTTGTAGCTAATGTGGGTATGTTTGGATATGTTGCGACAAATGGATACATCAACAATACTGGCATTGTCGATCCCGGGGTGAGTGGGATGTTGTCCTATACTGGTGGGCTGGTCGGAGATAACAGAGGCACGGTTAATAATTCATATGTTACCGGAACCGTGACAGGATATAGGATTACGGGTGGACTGGTGGGTTTGAACTACGGCATGATTGAGAATAGTTACATAATGGGGGATATCATGGGTGATAGAACTGTAGGTGCACTCGTCGGAGACAACAGAGGCATAGTGTCGAACTCGTATGCCACCGGTAGCGTGACCGGCGGTTATGGTTCTGGGTCTTTAGGTGGACTTGTTGGAGACAATCGGGGCACGGTATCCAATTCGCGTACCTCTGTAGATGTGGAAACAAGAGGATATCAGAATCACGGCGTAGGTGGACTC
Organism: Thermoplasmata archaeon; assembly: GCA_019594025.1. Lineage (GTDB taxonomy): Archaea > Thermoplasmatota > Thermoplasmata > Halarchaeoplasmatales > Halarchaeoplasmataceae > Halarchaeoplasma. The sequence goes on along the minus strand of JAFDUB010000064.1, from coordinate 5,205 downwards.
GTGGGAGGGAACTCTGGCACGGTGTCCAACTCGTATGCAACCGGAGATGTGACTGGAATTGGAACTTATATCAGTGTGGGTGGACTCGTTGGTAGTAACTCTGGCACGGTGTCCAACTCGTGTGCGACGGGAACCGTGAAAGCACAAGGGAATTATTTAACAAGGATCCTTGATGCGCCTCCACATAGATACGCTGGAGGATTGATAGGGAGTACTAGAGGTGGCATAGTGTCTAACTCGTATGCTACCGGAGACGTGACCGGTAACGATGGTGCCGGTGGGCTTGTTGGACGGAATTGGCAAGGTAGTACGGTGTCGAATTCATATGCTACCGGAAATGTGAGTGGAGACATTTATGTAGGCGGGCTTATAGGTATTCACGAGGATGGTAAAGTGTTCAATTCTCATTATAATATAGACAATGTGTGGATAAACGGGGATTATCATATTACTTTAGGGGGTCTATACGATTTGCAGTATCAAGATTGGGTTTCCAATAATTTTACACTTAATATAACACAGTACTCAGATACCCTAACACCTAACGATGGGTATTACGAGATAAGTGAAGTTCAGGGCTTACGAGATCTATTAGGGTTCGCCGGCATTCCTGAATATACTTTTAAACTTTCTCAAGATATCAACATTTCTACTTCCTCTGGATTGTATATACCTTATCTTGCTGCGGAGTTCGATGGTAATGGCTATGTCATCTCCGGTCTGAACATCGATATCCACTTTGGATGCAATGTAGGTATGTTTGGATATGTTTCCGATGAAGGTGAGGTACGTAATCTTGGTGTTACTGATGCATACATTAACGGAAGAACATATGTTGGTGGATTAGTTGGACAATGCAGGGGTGGAACGATTGATAACTCTTATTCCACCGGGGAAGTGAGCGGCGACTGGCAAGTAGGCGGGCTCGTTGGAAGGCAAAGGGACGGTATGGTGGAGAACTCGTATGCTACGGGAACCGTGAGCGGTGACAGGGATGTAGGCGGACTATTAGGAAGGAACTGGAACGGAACGGTGGAGAATTCATATGCTACGGGAACCGTCAGTGGTGAGCAGGCTGTAGGTGGGCTCGTGGGAATGAACATAGGCACGGTGTCGAACTCGTTCTGGGACATCGAGACATCAGGACAAACAGGGAGTGCAGGCGGGGAAGGCAAGTCTACCACCGAGATGATGGATATAACAACCTTTAGCGAAGTAGGATGGAATATTACCGCAGTAGATAATAAAGACGATCGAGATCCAAATTACATATGGAATATCGTCGATAATCAAACGTACCCCTTTTTTAGTTGGCAGGAAGTGATTTTCCATCCTGAGTTTACTTTGGAGATACTTACAGAGGGAAGCGGTACTACAGATCCTCGTGTTGGAAAACATACTTACAACTATGGACAAGAGGTGGTAATTGAAGCAATACCAGATGAAGGCTGGTACTTCAGCCACTGGAGCGGGGATGTGCCTGAGGGACAGGAAGAGAACGAAGAGATCACCATCGTGATGGATGGCGATAAGGAGTTGACCGCTCATTTCGACCAGATATACTACAATCTTACCATAGCTGTTGAAGGAAATGGTACTACAAATCCTCCTGTTGGAAACCATACTTACAACTATGGGCAAGGGGTGGTAGTTGAAGCAATTCCAGCCGAAGGCTGGTACTTCAGCCACTGGATCGGGGGCGTGCCCGAGGGGGATGAAACGAACGAAAACATAACTGTGATCATGGATGATAACAAAACGCTCACCGCACAATTCCAACAGATTTACTACAACTTGTCCATAGCTGTAGAAGGAGAGGGGAACACGGTGCCTGAGGAAGGCAATCATTCTTATGCACATGGAACTGAACGGAACATAACCGCCATACCGGACAAAGGCTGGTACTTCAGTCACTGGAGCGGGGATGTGCCCGAGGGTGAGGAGTACGATGAGGAAATCACCATCACAATGGACGATGACATATCGCTCACCGCACATTTCGAAAGGCGGGAGTTCAACTTGAATATAAGCATCAACGGTGAGGGGACAACCACGCCGTCAATAGGAGAGCATACGTATCTTTACGAGGATGAGGTAAATGTGACCGCAACGCCTGCGGAGGGCTGGAGGTTCAGTCACTGGTCAGGTGATGTGCCTGAAGGTGAGGAGTACAACGAGAACATTACTATCTTCATCGATGATGATAAAAGTCTCATAGCCCACTTCGAGGAACTGGAGTTTGTGCCGGAGAACTTGGTGCTTGAAGTGGAGCCCATCGAAGGCGAAGCACCGCTCGAAGTCACCATAACTGTAAACGCGGATAACACCGGAGACCTTGCCGGAGAGATCGAAGTACTCGTTAACGACTCGGTAGTCTATACCCTGGTGATAGCTGCTGAAGATAGTTCCGAACACTCGTTTACACACTCCTTCGAAGAGGCCGGCACCTACGAGGTCTCCTTCCATAACCTAACGGAGACCGTGGTCGTGGGTGAAGAAGAGCCAATTGAGTCGTCGCTGTGGATACTCCCGGTCATCGGGATAGTGATCGTACTGCTGGCGATGATTCTATCTTTGAAGAGGGACAGGAGGAAGAAAACATCGCCTTCGGAGGAAGAAGGTGAGATCGAGGAAGGTGTTGACCTGGACGAAGATGAGAACGTAGAGTTGGATTATGATTGAATTCGGGACTACACAAAAAAGCCGATAGTGGGGAAAGCTTTAATTATAACGTAAAGATAACCCAACATTATAGATTACCCTGGAGCGTAGTACATTATGGTAACAGTATACGATGTGCCTCCTGAAAGGCTCATAGATGAAATAAGCAAAAAGCTGAAAGAGACGAAAGAAGTCGTTGAACCAGATTGGGCTCCATTCGTTAAAACGGGGATGCATAAAGAAAAGGCCCCATTACAGGCTCATTGGTGGTTCACTCGAGTTTCAGCTATACTCAGATCTGTATATATAGAGGGCCCCATCGGTATATCCCGATTGAGGGGTAAGTACGGTGGGTCTCAGGATAGGGGGTCCAAACCTTACAAAGCGGTGAAAGGTTCCGGAGCTATAGTCCGCACCGCACTTAAGCAGCTTGAGGCTGCAGGTCTGGTTAAAAAGGATAATCACAAAGGTAGAATAGTTACACCTGAAGGCCGATCTTTACTCGATAACACCGCTTACGAGGTAATGAAAGATATGGCCAAAGATGATCCCGAATTGTCGAAATATCTTTAAGCGAGGTAGTACGATAAGATGGAAGAAGAAAGCGAGATGATCAAGCGCAAGAAGCTTGAGCAGCTTAAAAAACAACTTGAAGCGTCGGAAGCCCAAGAAGAAACAGACGAACAGTACGAACAGCAGAAGGAAGCTCTTCTACGGTCTTTACTGACCCCTGAAGCAAGAGAACGATTGGGCAGGGTTAGAGTTGCCCGTCCCGAGGTCGCCGAAGGTGTCGAGCAGCAGATAATGATGCTATCCCAAAGAGGCATGCTCAAGGGAAAAATAGACGACGAAACACTTAAAAAGTTGTTAAAGAAAATAACGGATAACCAAAAAGTAGATTTCACTATCAGAAGGCGATAATCATGGCAAGGAATAAACCAGGTCCCAAAAAACGAAGATTACTCAAAAAAGGGAAACAGAACAAACGTGTTCCAGCTTGGGTCATGCAGCGTACAAATAGAAGGTTTACCACTCATCCCAAGCGGAGGAATTGGAGGAGATCTAACCTCGACGAGTGAGGTAACGGTGATCAAATGGCGGAACCAGAAGAGAGAGTAATGACTATACCCCTTAGGAGGGTAAAACAGGATCCCGTCAGTAAAAGGGCGTCTATCGCTATGAGAACTATCCGAAAACACGTTTCCAATCATATGGGAGTACCAGAAGAAGATGTCTGGATAGATTCTTCTACCAACGAAGAAGTTTGGAAGAGGGGGATATCTAAGCCGCCTTCAAAGATCCGGGTCAGGGTAATCAAGTTCGAGGACGGAATAGTCGAAGTATCCATGCCCAGCGAGTAATCAAATATGCTCAAGAAGTACTCCATAGAATCGCAACCGTATATCGGTATTTTTTCCGTCACCTCTCAGGAATTAACGGTAGCCATGCCAAACGATAAATCAGTCTTTTCCGAGGCAATGGAGACTCCGGTCGTCAACACCACCGTCGGAGGTACTCGCCTTGTAGGTGCCTTGTCGGTTATGAACTCCAGTGGAATGTTGGTGGCCGATATTACCGAAGAGAGGGAGATCCAACCGATTCTGGAGTACGTGGGAGTAACTTTACTTCCCGAAAAGCACAACGCATTGGGAAACAATATTTTAGCCAACGATAACGGTGCATTAATCAACCCGAACCTCAGTAGGAAAAGTGAGGAAGCTATCGCCGAGGCCTTAGATGTTGATGTAAAGAGAGGAACCATAGCCGGGTTAAAGATGGTCGGTTCACTCGGTGTTGCCACTAACAAGGGAGTTTTGTGCCACCCTCATGTAAAAGAGCATGAAGTAAAGTTGATGGAAAACCTTTTCAAAGTACCTGTTTCGAAAACCACCGCCAACCACGGCTCGGGTTGGATAGGTACTTGTATGATCGCTAACACAAAAGGAGCGGTAGTCGGAGATCTTACCACACCTATAGAGCTGGGACGAATTGAGGACGGTTTGGGATATCTAGAGTGAAAAAACCCAGATCTCGGTTTCTTCCGGTATATCACAGTCTAAAAATTCCAGCTCAACACCGACTTTGTGTGTTTTGCCTTCGTCGTAATTGTTCAAGAACGGTTCCACATTTCTTATATTAAGAGAGAGTCCTCCTACTTTATAGTGCATGGGTACCGCTATTTTGGGTTTGATCATATCGATAACCTCGGCGGCTTCCTCCGGACCGATTGTGAAGGTACCTCCTACAGGGATGAATAGAAAATCCACACCTTTTATCTCATCGACCACTTCTTTCGAAGGGATATGTCCCAGATCTCCTAGATGGCAGAATTCTAATCCATCGGTGGTGAATTTAAAAATTATATTCTCTCCACGTTTCTCTCCTTCAGCCTCATCATGATATGTTCTTATACCGTGAATCTTTAAATCGCCGAAAGAGAAGGTTCCGGGCTCATCTACTATCTCTGATGAACCTTTTCTAACTATCCTTGTAGCGTTGTGATCGAAATGATCATGGCTTACCAAGGTCAAAGTCTTTGATATT
>JAFDUB010000052.1 GCA_019594025.1 Thermoplasmata archaeon | reverse complement strand
AGGAAGAAGAAGTGTTCAACCCGTATCAGTACACGGGAAGAAGGTATGACGAGGAGACCGGCCAGTACTACTACCGAGCCAGGATGTACTCGCCTGTGCAGAGTCGTTTCATCAGTAACGACCCGCTGGGAATGGTTGACGGCCCGAACATGTACATGTACGTGCGGAATGATCCGGTGAATGCGAGGGACCCGACCGGTAGATGGTCACCCTTCTGGGGTCCGCCGAATCTGATCAATGGTTGGGGTGGGCCATGGTGTCCCACGGCTGCTCTTGATTATAAGCATGGACACTATAATGGAGGGGGAAATGGTGGGGAGCCCGATGAACCGTATGGTACTTTTGAATACCTGAGCTACACAAAATGGGGATTACGATGGTATTATGGGTATAAGTGGTCTTTTACCCGTGAGGAGACTGCAATAATTGGGGAATTCCTTACTGTTGGTGGTGGAAGTTTAACACTCGCAACCCTTGCGAAATGGGTGGCGGTAGGAGCTCTTGTAAAATTGACAGTAGGTTTAGCAGCGTATATTGGTATTGTTATAGTATTTTGTAATCGGTTAGGTATGGGCACTGCTGTTCGCTTGTTACATCAACCTATGCCCGTTCCATGGTATCCCACGACATGGAACTTTTGGTGTGAATGATATGGAAAAAAGAATGGATAACATGATAGATTCGCATAAAATTGCAAGTTCGTTAGCATGGGTACTGTTCATATACCACATAACTTTACTTGAATTTCATATATACTCTGTATCTAACGACATGTCACTATTATACACGGGCACAACGTCAATATTTTTAATAGTATTTTTCTTAATTATCCTTATATGGATATCTTCGACGAGTTTGATTGACAAACTTAAAAAACATAAAAAATTCTACTCCACTGAAGGTTTTTCGGAAATAGATAAACATTACAAGATACTTAAGGTGCTGTTTGTGATGCTTGTTGTTCTATCATTAGCAATTCAACTTATTCGTCTTTATGATAGAGTTATCCCCGAATTTGGGATATCTAATACGGTCATTATCGTTGAAATCGCCGGGATAATGATAGTCACTGTTTTTGCATTTTTCTTTTACAAATATGATAAGAAACAAAAACACTTACAATGGGATGTAGTTATTACTTCCTCAACAAAGAGGTGATCTAAGAAGTGAAAAGCGAGTATGATGAAGGGAATCGCCTGCTTACCATGGGCGATAGTGATTACGAGTACGATGAAGAAGGCAACCAGCTCGGAGTCGAGTCCGAGGGAGATTCGCTCTTCCTATCGACTTATCTCAACGGCGAGAAGCTGAACTTCCGCACGGAGGTACTACCGGAAGAGGAAGCCGGCCTACCGTGGGCTCATTACAGCTACTCCCTCGACGGTCGTCGAGTGGGTAAGGAGATCGAGGACGAAATTGAATACTATGTTAGGAATGTCGAATTGACAGCTCAAGACAAAGAAATCTTATTTAGCCCGGAAGATTAATCTTTGTGAATTAGGGTTGAAAAAGAAATACCTAGGGGTGTGACGCCCCCTTATTCAGTTCAATCTAGTCCTCGATATTTGTAATGTAATCAAAATTTCTGGAAAAAAACCTCAATACGGATAGTACCTTTCTACTCTCCGAATTTACTATTTCAGAGGGCGTATCTCTTTTGCTGCGTTTCCTGGATCTTCTGCTTGATATATAGATCGACCTACTATCACCGCATCGGCTCCGGCTTTTATAGCGTCTACAGCACTGCCACCCTGTGCACCGACCCCCGGAGATAATATTTGCAGTTCGCCCAACAGTTCTTTCAGTGCCGATATCCGCTCGGGTCTGGTCGCCGGTGCGATTATACCTCTAACACCGAATTCGGAAGCACGTTTCGCCAGCTCTCCCCCAACCTCGGCGGTGTATTCCCTTCCACCGGGATGGCTCATCTCGGTAACCATGAATACGTCTTTTTTATCAGCGGCATCTACGCACGCCTGTACCGAGTCGCTTCCAACGAATCCGTGTACGATCACTCCATCCGCCCCCCTTCTCACCGCTTCTTCCACTATCAATCTGTTCGTGTTTGGTATGTCGGCTACTTTGAAGTCACAGATCACGCTGCTCACTTCTGATATGTCGTTTATTATGTTTGAACCTACGCTCAAAACAAGAGGATAATTGATCTTCACGGCATCCACCCATGGAGCGGTTTTTTCAACGACATCCATAGCCTTCTCCCTATCGGTAACATCCAGCGCCAGTATCAACCCGTTTTTGAATCTCATGTTTTCCCCTATTACAATGTAGGATTTATGATTTTTGCATCGATAGGCTCAGAAACCTTTTTACCTCCGACTACTTCATACGGTTAAAGAAGGTATATTTATGAAACGGTTGTATTTAGATAACGCAGCTTCGACAAAGGTGGACCCTGCCGTAGTTGAAGCTATGTTACCCTTCTTTAGCGAGTACTATGGAAACCCTTCCAGCTCTCACAAGATGGGCGAGGAGGCTAAAAAAGCGTTGGAAGAAGCAGAGAAAGCGGTAGCTGAACTACTTTTGACCTCTCCAGATGAGATTATATTCACTTCAGGAGGTACCGAATCGAACAACCTGGCCATCCAGGGAGTATTAGAAGCGAGCTCCGGGAAGCACTTGATAACGTCCAGTATCGAACATCCGTCGGTTTACAACTGCTTTAAACATCTTTCTGAGGACGGATACGATGTGACCTTCGTGGATGTAAATGAAGATGGTATTATTGATATTGACGAGTACGTTCATGCATTAAGAGATGATACCGCACTAGTGAGTATAATGAGTGCCAACAACGAGATGGGTGCCGTCCAGCCTATACAAGAGATGGTTAAAGCTGCACACGAGAAGAACATTTTATTTCACACCGATGCGGTGCAGGCGGTTGGTCAGATACCTTTGTGCAGGGAAGTAGATATGCTCTCTATTTCCGGCCATAAGATATACGGCCCTAAGGGGACGGGAGCTCTTAAAGTGCGTGAAAGGACGTTTTTAAAATCGATTATGAAGGGAGGGGATCACCAGCAGGGACTTAGGCCGGGTACTGAGAACGTATCTGGTATAGTAGGTCTGGGAAAGGCGTGCGGGTTAATCAACGAGCACATGGATGAATACGTACCGAGGATGCGAAAATTGAGAGATAAGTTAATCCAAGGTATATTAGAAACCGTACCCGATGTTCGTCTAAACGGTCATCCAACCCGCCGTTTACCTAACAACATAAACCTTTCATTCAAAGGAGTGAACAGTTCACTTTTACTACGCAAGCTTTCTAAAAAAGGTGTATTAGTCACCTCCGGTTCAGCCTGCGATTCTTCCGACGGTCCTTCTCGTACTCTTTTAGCCATGGGTCTTCCACCTTCGTTAGCCAACGGTTCTTTGAGATTCTCACTGTCGAAATGGACTACCGAGGAGGAAATAGATAACGTTTTAAAAATTTTACCAGATGTAGTTAAGAACGCCAGAATGTTCGGGGAGGCAATAAATGTTTGAAATAAAGGAACGAGACGGTGCGGCTAGAATAGGAATTTTTACAACTCCACATGGAAAGGTGGAAACACCTAACCTGATGCCTGTGGTGAACCCGAACATAGATCTGATCTCTCCAAAAAGATTGGAGAAGGAATTCGGAACTCAGATGCTGATCACAAATTCGTATATCATCTATCGCACCGAGGAGTTGAGAGAGAGGGCGTTAAAAGACGGGCTACATTCGCTTCTGGATTTCGACGGCGCTGTGATGACTGACTCCGGTACGTTTCAGTCCCATGTTTACGGTGAAGTGGACATAGAGCCCCTCGAGATACTTTCCTTTCAAAAAGAGATAGGCTCGGACGTATGCACCATACTCGATCGGTTCACCGAGCCCGACGACCCGAGAGAATTGGTTGAACAAAAGGTAAATGATACCATCTCTCGAGCTGAAGAAGCCTCCAAAGAGTACCAAGACGGACACATAGCTCTACCGATACAGGGTTCGGTATTTTACGATCTTAGAGAATACTGCGGTCGGGAGCTTTCCCGACTAGACGGTACATTTTATCCCATCGGTGGGGTAGTTCCACTTCTTGAATCCTATAGATTCCACGAACTCACCAAGGTGATACTGCATTCCAAAAAAGGCTTAGGTCCCCGAGGACCGGTGCATCTTTTCGGTGCCGGTCATCCCCTAATATATCCTATTGCGGTTTTGCTGGGCTGCGACCTCTTCGATTCCAGCTCCTACGCAAAGTATGCCCGAAGAGGGGATCTGATGTACCCTTGGGGTACAAGGCACATAGACGATGTTGATTATCTCGGGTGTGAATGCCCGGTCTGTTCAAAATTCACCGCTTCCGAGCTAAGAGAGCTCTCTGAGAGCAAACGTGAGCTTAAAATAGCGGAACACAACCTTTGGATTAGCTACCGGGAGCTGGAGAGGGTAAAGCAGGCGATTCACGAGGATGCACTTTGGGAGATGGTTGAAAACCGTTCCGGAGTACATCCATCTCTAATCGATGCTCTAAAAGCGGTTTACGATGGTTTTGAGATACTAGAGCCCTACGAACCCAAGGGAAGAAAAAGAGCATTTTTTTACACTAACCCGTGGAGTTTAGATCGACCGGTGGTAAAACGTTTGCAGGATTACGTACAAAATGAATACGAACCACCCTTTGAAAACGCTCCGTACGTACTATTCGACGGTTCAAACATCTCAAAGCCTTACAGCAGGTATTTAACTGCAGAGCTGGAGGCACTATTACCTGATTACAGGGTAAATTTACAGGTAGAAACTCCCTTAGGTGTGATGCCTCTGGAGTTCGACGAAACTTACCCCTTAGCACAGTCTCTATTCCCAGACAATCGTCCCGACATCCCACTAACGTACCCCGAAGATGTAATCCGTTGGGACGGTATGGATGCATTGGAATCGCTCACAAAAAAAGAAGGTATGACCCTGGATGAGATGAGGGTAAGATCGGTTTCGGACTATCAATTCTGTAAAGGTGCAGGTGAAATATTATCCGACGGAGAACTCACATTCCTTAAAAACCGAAAAGGACGCATCAAAAACGTGCTTTTAAACGATGGACACATATTGTCGACCCGGGGTTACGACGGTTTATTCACTTTAAAGAAAGGCGGCGCTGTTTTATTGAAAGAGGGTTTGGAGTTTCCGTTGATGAGAGTTCAAGTTACCGGAGATAGTGCAGAGTTTAACGCAGGAGGAAAAAACGTTTTTGCCGGTTTCGTTACCACCGCTTGGGATGCCCTGAAACCTTACGATGAGGCGCTGGTGGTGGACCCCGATGACGCTCTTATCGCAGTCGGACGTACGTTTCTTACAGCTCATGAGATGCAGGTATTTAAAAAAGGCATGGCTGTAAGGATAAGAGAGGGGTTTAAGTAAAAGTTTTTTTAATCTTCTAATATCTCTATTATTGAAGCGTCGAGTTTTCCGTCGTTGGTTTCTTCTTCCCCCTTTATGTCTCGATGAGAGCGCTTGACAGGGCTCCAAAACGAGGCACCACAGGCTTTACATTCTCTCGCATACTGGTCAACGGATTTACCACAATCTGGACATTCGAATTCACGTTCTTCCGCGATAAAAACTTCTCCACAATCCGGGCATTTATCATCATCATCGGAAACTACGATACCGCATACGGGACAGAGAAATGTATCCTTCTCAAATTCAGCACCGCAACCGGGACAGGCGTGTGTTTCTCCATCTACATTTTCCCCACACCTCGGACATTCGAATTCTTCCTGCCTCACACTTTTTTTTACTTTTAAATTCTTCCTCTTTGTTATTTTCTTGCCTTCGTAGCGATAGAGGAGATATATCAGGGTGATAGACAGACCTATAACCATGACTATCAAAGGTAAGATTGTTTCTCCGGTTGATAATAAAGGTGACAGCATTGCGAAAGAAAGTCTCAATCAACCTATTTAAGAATTATGTTTAAAAACTGCGCCAATTTAAAATACCTCCACCTTTGATACCTCCTCGATGCGCATAGCCGTAGTGTTAGATGATAAATGCAGTCCCAGCAGATGTTCATACGAGTGTATCAACTACTGTCCAAGAGTGAGAACCGGAGACGAAACCATAGTTAAGACGGAGGACGGTATACGGATTTCAGAAGAACTCTGTGCTGGATGTGGCATATGCACGGTTAAGTGCCCCTTCGATGCAATAAAGATCATCAACCTAGCTGAAGAGCTTGATAAGGATCTAGTTCATCAATTTTCTGAAAACGGTTTCAGACTATATCGCCTTCCAGTACTCCATGAAGGTATGGTCATCGGCATGTTGGGAGCCAATGGTATCGGAAAGACCACTGCTATACGCATTCTTTCGGGTGAGATCATACCAAATTTAGGTGATTACGAATCCGCGTCTTCTTGGGAGCCGGTTTTGGAACAATATTCAGGTACGGCAATGGGGGATCATTTCCAAGCCCTTTCCCAGGATAAAATAGAAACCTCTGTAAAACCACAATACGTGGATAAGATACCTGCTCACTACTCCGGAGAGGTCGAGCCGCTTCTTCAGCGGGTGGGCAAAGATTACATGCATTGGGTAGATATTTTAGATATCGAACATACCTTGGATTCTTCTGTAACTAATCTATCCGGTGGCGAACTGCAGAGGGTAGCTATCGCCGCGGCATCGACCAAAGAAGCGAACATATACTTTTATGACGAACCCTCCTCATATCTCGATATAAAGCAGCGGTTGAACGTTGCCAAGGCCATAAAAGAAAAAAGTAAAGAAAGTCCAGTGATGGTAATAGAGCACGACATAGCGGTGCTTGATTTTTTAGCTGATAACGTGCACATTCTTTACGGTTCTAAGGGTGCTTACGGTGTTGTAGCTCATCCCAAAAGCGTTAGACGATCCATCAATACATTTCTTAACGGTTTTCTTGACGAGGAAAACATACGATTTAGAGACTCCGAGATCACCTTCCATAAACACGCACCCAGAGGGCACATACATCATGAGCCTTTGGTTACCTATGGCCGGTTAGTAAAAAAATGGGATTCCTTTCAACTAGAAACGAAGCCTGGGGAGATACCTAAAGGTGAAGTCGTAGGCATAGTAGGTGCCAACGCCACCGGCAAAACCACGTTCGTCAAAATGCTTGCCGATGTGATTAAACCCACTGAAGGCGAGATAGAAACCAACGTTTTAGTGAGTTACAAACCTCAATATATCAAACCAAATTATCCTGGAAGAGTTATAGACCTTTACCGTACCGAGATATACAACGCCTTGGACGACGGACTTTATCAAGCGGAGGTCTTGAGACCCCTTGATATCGAGCCGCTTTACGAGCGTGAGGTATCTACACTTAGCGGTGGTGAACTACAGAGAGTGGTCATCGCTCTTTCTCTTGGCAGGGAGGCTGACCTCTACCTGTTAGACGAACCCAGTGCTTACCTTGACTCCAGCAGAAGAATGGATGCCGCCCGGGCGATAAGGAGATATATGGAAAAATCGGAGAGCGCAGGAATGATTGTTGATCACGACGTTTATTTCATCGATTATGTTTCAGACCTGATAATGAACTTTTCAGGCGAACCCGGTGTGAGGGGCATAGGTGAAGGGCCCTTCGAGATGAAGGATGGTATGAACAAATTCCTTAAAGACGTAGGCATCACCTTTAGAAGAGATCCAGATACCAACCGTCCGAGGGTTAATAAACTGGACTCAAGGTTAGATAGAAAACAGAAAGCAGCTGGAGAATATTACTACACCTCTTAAAAGGTTACCAGCCTTTCCAGAGGCATCTCCTCTATATCCTCTTCAACGATCTCCAAAGCGTGGGTATCTTCAACATCTTCCATAGGCGCTAGAACTTTGAGCAGTATTTGGCTGTCTGGTATTTTTTCCTGCCTAACTCTTATCTTCCCGTCTTTATGGAGGAATAGAACGGATGTAAAGGCGGTGATAAAGTCAGTTTTCCTACCGTCGTGTATCATATCGAACTCTAAAAGTTCCTGCTGATACCAGCAGATACGCTTCCAGATTATACCAATCTCCTTCTGCATATCCTCTTTGTGTGCCTTTGTGTCGAATTTTTCTGCCCGCTCATTTTTCAACCTTTCCCTTTCTTTAGCCTTTTCCTTCCGCAGTCTCTCCATCTTTTCCCTATACTGGGCCTCTTTTTTACCTTCCTCGAATGCGTTTACCAACTGGATAAGTGAGATAGGTTTTTTTTGTTCTCTTCTTACCGCCTTTTCAAGCTGAAATTTGTCTCCTTCTAGGACTTCCTCTTCATATTCTATGTCCTCGGGGTCCTGATAGAAACCATCGTCAAATAAGTCCCAATTCCATATGGGCTCTTCCTCCGCAAACTCCTCTTCTTTACTATCTTCCGCGTTATGAAGTACCTCTTCACACTGCATCTTAAGTATGGACCAGGCCATACTCACAAGGTGACCGGCGACAACGAAGTTCAATGTTTCTTTTTCTTTAGCCTCTTCAAGGTACATCCTGGTAAAGGAAACCAGATCTATATTCCACGGGTCCATTTTTTCATCTATCACCAGTTTAAACAGAGAGGCGATGGCACATTCGAAGGGATCCTTTGATATATGGTATAAGGCGTCGTCCATATTATCTATCATGTGAAGGTAGTCGTTTATTCGTTCACCGCTTCTTTCTTCGTCCACCAGTGATTTGTGAAACATCAAGTGTTTTACCACTTCATGAGTAGGTTCGGGGAATGAAAACCCTTGATTCTCTAAAACTTCTCCTACCATGTTAGTTTGCCTCCGTCTTTAGATTGCTCATGGTGGTCAGCAGTGGTATGTCCTTTTCTTGATCACCTATGTTAACCTTCATTATTATGTCCGATCTTCCCTTTTCGTACATTGTCACGCCGATTATATGATCGGATTTCTTGAGAGTGGTCTTCCTTAACGAGATTTGAATGAACTGTGCGGCGCGAGAATTGCGTTTTATCATATCTGCCACCTTCTCTGCGTTTACCCCATCTAGGTTCTGGTCAATCTCGTCGAGGAGGTAGAATGGTGAAGGATTGTAGCGCTGTATTGAGAATATGAACGCCATGGAGACGAGGCCCTTTTCTCCACCTGAGAGTGCCTGAATCCGGTGAACTTTCTTTCCCGGGGGCCTGGCTTTGATTATCAGCCCTCCTTCGAACGGGGATTCGGGGTTCTCTAACTCTAGATGTGCCTCCCCTCCGCCGGAAAGTTCTTCGTACACGTCTGAGAAGTTGGCGTTGATCTCGTCTTTTATCTTAAGGAGTCCTACTTTCTTCTTTTTGTCCAGTTCTTCTATTAGCTTATCTAGTTCCTCTTTATTTTCTTCCAACTCGGTGTATTCTTCCTGTAACTTATCCTTCCTCTCCTTCTTTTCTTTATGAGCGTCGATGGCCCTCATGTTGACCGGTTCTAATCTATCCATAGCTTCCTGACTGCGCCTGATCCTATCTTTGAGCTCTTTCATACTCGGGATATCTTCTTCATCGAAGTCTGCCGCCTTGCCAATCTCTTCTTCCACTTCTCCGATACTACTCATATGATCGCTCAATTTTTGTTCTAACGTTCGGATATAGCTCTGTTTCGCCTCTATTTTAGTTTCCAGGCCTTCGATTTTATGCTCGGTTTTCAATAATGACTCCTTGGTCTTTTCCTTTTTATCCCTCAATTCTTTAAGGTCTTCGTCCACCGATTCGATTCTCTTCTCCAGACCGTTCTTCTCTTTCTCCTTTTCCCCTATAATCTTACTCTTCTTTTTAATGTCAGAATTTAACCTATTGTTTTCATCCTTCAGAGATGAGATTCTGTCTTCGAACTCCTCTATATCGTTTTGTAAGCGATCCCTTTCCTGTTCTTTGATCTTAATGGTGGATTCAAACTCACTGAGTTTTCTGTTCAATTCCACCTCTTTGTCCTTCAGCTCACCGAGTCTTTTAGATAATTCTTCAGGACTGATTTCTTCGATCTTCTCATTTACTTTTTTCATCTCTTTTTGCAGTTTTGTCCCCTTTTCCTTCACCTTATCAAGCTGCTGATGCAATTCTTCCTTTTCTTCTCGAAGTTCTTTGCATTCGTCTTTTTTGGAATTTATGGAATCCAATTTTTTCTTTATCTTTGAGTTAAAACGCTTGACATCGTTTTCAAGAGTACCTATGCTGCTGATTTCACCAGCCTCGGTCTGTAAGTCTCTTATGTTGTTCTGAATAGACTGAATCTCATTTTGGATATCACTCAATTTTTCCTCAACCTCAGCAAGTTTCTTCCTGCTCATTTTGAGCTCTGTACCCACACGTTCCAACTCTCCTCTATCCGGAGCATCGAAACCTATCAGATTCCTACTGATAGTTCCGCCTACCATGGCACCGCTGCGCTCCAGTAGCTCTCCGTCCAAAGTAACCATCCTTACTCCACCCATGAGTGCTCTAGCGGAGTCTATATCCTTCATAACCACGGTGTCCCCGAAGACGTACCAGAAAACGTTCTCGTACTCGTTTTTATACTCCACCAGGTCGATGGCGAAGTCCACGGCACCTTCGTCTTTAACCGCTCTTATGGCCTTCCCCCTTGGTCGACCTCCCATCATCTTGTTCAGCGGTAAGAAGGTGGCTCTGCCTATCTTGTTCTTCTTCAGATACTTAATGGCATCCGCCGCTTTTTCATCGTCATCCACCACTATGGACTGCATTCTACCGCCTGCGGCTACCTGTAGCGCTGTTTCGTATTCATTCTCTACGTTGGCCAATTCAGCGATGGTACCGTGGATTCCCTTCAGGTTTCCTCTATCCCGGGCCTCCAGCACTTTTCTGACCGCCTGGCTGTAGCCCCTTTTGACCGATTTAGCGGCTTTTTCCTGTGCCACTAGATGGCTGTATTCCTTGTCCAACCTTTTTACCCGGTCTTCGAGGTCTCTTTTATCCTTGACCAGATTTGATTCGGTCTTTCTTTTTTTATGGAACTCGTCTTTCAACATCTTCAGCTGTTTTTCCAAACTCTTATCGTCCTTTTTTAGTTCCTTCAATTTCCAGGTGGCTTCTTTCTTTTCGAACTGAAGCCCCTCGAGCATCTCTTCTTCATCTGCGATCTCTTCTTCTAAAGTCTCGAGTCTTGCGGTCTTACGATCGATTTCTACCTGTAAACTTGAAAACTTGTTTTGATTTTCATCGTGTTCCTTTCTGAGTTCTACACCTTTCTTTCTTAGCTCCTTTATCCTATCGTCGGACTCGGACTGCTTTCCTTTGATATCGTCTATTTCTTTTTCTGCATTCTTTAATTTTTCTTCCAGCTTTTTCTTTTTCTTTTTATCAGCTAGTATTCCCTGTTTTT
>JAFDUB010000086.1 GCA_019594025.1 Thermoplasmata archaeon | reverse complement strand
TTTAGAGACTTGTTAATTTTTTCGGGATTCCCTTTCCATTTTGGAGAAATGGTAATTTTGGAATAAGCTCTTCAAAATTCTAGCAAAAATTATCTGATAGGCGGATAATTTTTGATAAATATCAAAAAGAGCCGGTTGATTTTGTAGGATGAGAGAGAGTACACTCTACAGCAACCAATAGAAAGTATGTTTTACGTTAAAAGGCAGTTAGAATATTAACCAGGTTTCAACTGTTTAGATATCTGCAAAGGTGACAAGCCGGCAAAGTTACCGGTGTTGAACTCACGATTATTCCAGATATAAAACAGGTTAGAAGCCCAGTTCTTCAATCCGGATAGTATTTTGAATGATTTTGCCTGAAAAACAAAATCATTGATAAACGAAAACAGTTGTTCCATCACATTGTTAGTTTCTGGAGAGAAGCCTTTTTCAAGCAACTTTCTATTTTTGTTGTATTTATCTTTAAGAAAGTTCATAGCCCTTTTTGATGTATGAGTTAAACCTTTCTCCAGCATTTTTTCTAACTTTTTCAGAATTGCTGTAGATTCAACTACACTTTCGGACATAATCAACTTTTTACCAATTCCATAGAATGTTCTATCCTTTTCTGGTACTTTATCCATATATCTAAAATCGTCTAGATATATTCTGGACAAATTTTTCAATTGATGGAACACACAAAAAGAATTCTGTATATCTGGCAGAACATTAGATACAGCATTTATGATTGCTGAATCTTCATCAGATACCACTTTTTTGATACTGTTTTTACCTAATCGTTTCTTTATCCGAGAGAAAAGTGGGATCAGTACAAAGTATGGTGGTCTCCTCTCGGTAATGGCAAAATCTAGTACAACTTTGTCAGAAGTAGCGACAACATAGATCGACTTGTACCTTACTCTTTTCCATTCACTCTCGTCGAATTCTCTCCCTCTGCTTTTTTCCAGAAATTTTCTCCAACCATTTTTTACCCAGTAACCATCACAGTAAATTGTACCGTCGAATTGAACATTCGTATTCCTCAGTTTTTCTAATGAGATAGCACCTTTTGCCTGGTCATATTTCCATAGTGTAGATGGACAGGCGGTTCTGGTTTTTTTACCCAGATCACCAGTTAATATTTCACCCGCAGTTCGTGTGTTGAACAAACTGGTTTTTGAGTTATATCGTGTATAGAACAGCTTGTCTAAATATTCATCATTGTAATTATTACTGCCTGTTACACCAACGATATCGTCAGTATAGTATGAATCACAATCGCCGTTACTACATTGCCAATAATTTACTGGAATCTCTAGAGTTTCATAACTGGACAATACATATCGTTTTCTACTTTTTTTGATATGCAGTTTAGATCCACATTCTTTGCAATGCGATGGGGTGATCACCTTAAACAGGGGTAAAAGATCACCATTGTAATTTATTAGAGGCAGATCTTTCACGATCTTTCCGTCTTCAACTCGTCTAGCTTTCTTTTTGTTTATCTTGACATTTCCCTTAACCATCCAGAACCCTAAATGTAAATATACTTATCATTTAAAAAAATTTGGTTAGATGAGCATGCCTGGATTGGGTTCTGGATGGCAAAAAAAAGCCATCTCTCCAGACATGCTCACTGAACCCTACTTCTTTCTCATTTAACAACTTTTCCCGAAGATAATAAAAAGTCTCTGATTTTAACCCAAATTATCCCTATTGAACAATTTGGAAAAGGTTTTTAATCCACCTCTACAACTCTAAATGTAAATAGGAGGAAATCGATAAAATGAAGGAATACATTCTAGCGTTGAACAAGGACGAAGACAGTTTATCCATAGTGGATTTGGAGACAAGGAAGGAAGTCAAGAGGATCGATACCGCGCACAACCCCCATGAAATAGCGGTAACGCCGGACGGTAAAAAGTCCTACGTCACCTGTTCTTTGGGAAACAGAATTAACGTTTTGGACAACGAAAGTTTCGAGATCGTAAAAACCCTGGAGCATGAGGATTTCAAATTCCCACATGGTGTGGGTATAACGAAGGACGGTAAGAAACTCTACATGGCGTCCACCTACAGCAACATGATATTCATCGTCGATACGGAGAAGGACGAGATCGTAAAGCACTTTCCAACATATCAGAAACATTCCCACATGATATCATTCTCACCCGATGGAAAGACGGTCTATGTACCTAACATCGGCAGCGCGAACATAACCGTGATCGACGTGGATACGGAGGAAATAATCAATCATTTCCCGGTGGGTGAAGGTCCGGAGGGTGTAGCGGTACATCCAGACGGTGAAACGGTTTACGTCGCCAACCAGAAGGACAACACACTTTACGTGATCGATACTGAAGACTATGAAACCGTACACAAAAGAAGGCTGGGTTCTCTTCCCATACGGATCATATTTTCACACGACGGTAAGTACGCTTTCATACCGAACAGGGAGTCCGACGAAGTATCCGTGATCCTGAGTGATTTCCACAGAGACGGAGAGATGGTCCCGTGGGAGGTAAAGAGGATACCCGTGGGTAAGTGGCCCGGAGGTGTTGTCTTCGATAAAGATGATAAGCACGCCTATGTAGCTAACAACAAAACAAACGACATATCCGTTATCGATATGGAAACCTTGAAAGAGATCGACCGCATCGAAGTAGGCATACATCCAGACGGGATGGGGTACTTGGTAAAGGAATAAGGTGAATACTATGCAGTATAGGAACTTTAAAGGATTAGATTGGAAACCTTCGGCCCTAGGCTTCGGAGCCATGAGATTACCATATGATGGGGATGATCGTGGGAAAATAAAAGAAGATGAATCCATGGAGATGATACGATACGCCATCGATAACGGTGTGAATTACATAGATACCGCCTGGCCCTATCATGATAAAAAAAGCGAGGAATTAGTTTCCAAAGTGTTGAAAGACGGTTATCGAGAAAAGGTGAAGATAGCTACCAAACTGCCCTCATGGGAGATCGAGGAATCGGATGATCCCGACAAATACCTGGACATGCAGCTGGAAAAGCTGGAGGTCGAGAAAATCGATTTCTATCTACTTCACGCTCTGAGCACAAAATCATGGAAGAAGTATAAAGAATTAGATATCTTCAGCAGGTTGGAGGAAAAAAGAGAAGAGGGAAAGATAGACTACATCGGTTTTTCCTTCCACGACGATGTCGATCTTTTCAAAGATATAGTTGATACCTACGATTGGGACTTCTGCCAGATTCAGTACAACTACTTTGATCAGAGATTTCAAGCCGGTAAGGAGGGTTTACAGTATGCCCACTCTAAAGGCTTAGGTGTGATCATAATGGAACCCCTGCGAGGAGGGATGCTGGCCAAAGAACCACCTACAGCCGTTAAGGAGATATGGAATGAGTCGGAACGAGATTGGAATTCTGTAGGCTGGGCCTTGAGGTGGCTTTGGGATCAGGAGGAAGTATCCTTGGTCCTAAGCGGCATGAGCACCATGGAACAGGTAAAAGAGAATGTGGAGATAGCCGGGGATTCAGGGGTAGGGGTACTCACTGAGAAGGATATTAATCTTGTCGATAGGGTGGCTGAAAAGTACAGAGAACTTTCACCGGTAGATTGTACCGGGTGCAACTACTGCGTACCATGTCCCAACGGAGTCGCCATACCTCACAACTTCGCACTCTACAATCAGGCGGAAATATACGACGAATATGAAGAAAAGAAAAAGCGTTACCATAAGATGAAGGACAAGTCAAAGGCCAGCAGCTGCGTAAGGTGCGGCCAGTGTGAAGAACACTGTCCTCAGGAATTGAATATAACGGATCTTTTAGAGGAGGTTGTGGATCACTTCGAAAATTGAAGCAGGTCACCTATATTTATCCAGAATCGAATCGTATTTGTTAACAAACTCGTCAGAGCCCATGTAGAACGCATCCCACAGCCCCATTACGCCCCCTATCTCTTCAATACCTACGACCATAGCCGCCCCCTCTCTGTAAACAAACCTATCTTTCCCGAAGGCGGTGTTCAAAAACTTATCTACAGTCCAATCCTGGGCACTTTCAAGCTCCTTCCTAAAGGAATCGTAGATATAAACATGTCTTTTCAATCGCTGTTCGTCCATAATTATCAGGTAATCCTCTTGGCATCTGTGAGATGATTTTCCCATAGATCCGTCGGCCTTTCTTCTGTTTAAAGGTGTGTAAACTCCAAATCCCTCGGTATGTAGAAGTGTATTGAAAAAAGATATCATCGAATCGACAGAGTCTAGATCACTTATTTTAGGATAACCGTGAACTCTCTCGTAGAGTGCGTGTGAACTTTCGTGCATGGCCATGTACAGGAATTCATGAGGGTCATTTAAATAAAGAGAGGAGTTGATATTCATACATACGCAATCGTCGATACCTATACCCATGTCGTATCCTATGACCGGGTAGATCACCATACCGCCTTTATTTTCTCGTGGTATAACTTGGTCCAACTCCGTTGTAATGACATTAATCCATTTTCCTTCCTTCTCCTTCAAAAGATCAATAAATCGCAGTAGCTCATCCGTTCTTTCTTCGAACCCCTGCACTCCTTGGAAGGGTGTTTTTTCTCCCTTCAATGCTCTTTCAACGTCTTCAGTGGATAGTCCATGGTGAAAAGTTTCCGCATGATGCTGAATAGCCTTGTAGGCTGGGTGGTCCATGACCTCGTCTATATCGATCTCCCCCTCTTTGTATTCTAGGAATTTCTCCACCGCTGAATAATCGAACTTCATACTAGATATCCTAATAGAGCTCCTCCGATAATATATTTTCTAAGTTTTTTACCATTATAAGGCATGGATTGTCCTCGTCCCAAAGAGTTGGGAATTCTTCGAGAGGGTAGAATCCCACGGCCCTGTAGAATTCCCTGGTCCGTTTATAATTCTCGTCCGGATGTGATCCACTCAGTGTTTTCACCGATACGAATTTCTTCCCCTGTTGACGCAGCCGCTTTTCAACAGCACCGAACAATCTTTTACCGATCCCTCTACCGTGCAGTTCTTTAACAATACCAAGAACGTATATTTCGCTGGTGAATTCGTTATGTTCCTTTATAGAGATGAAACCGACAGGTATGCTTTTCACGTAAACCGCTAGAAACAGCTTGTCTTTTACCCCCTCTATAAAGTCCACTATTGCCTTCTCGATGCCGAACCATTCAGGCAGTGATCTTATAACGCTTTCACAGATCTCGCTCTTTGTATTAGGTTCCCTTTCTTCCTTTACACGAACGTGTTTGAAAGCGTTCTCCCGGTGCATCTCCTCACATCTATCGAGCCATGATCTCTTAAACTCTTCTTCCGAAACGATCCTGTCTTCAAGGTCCGCAATGGACTCTAATCCTTCCTCTAGGCACCAGTCGACGCAGATCAGGTACTGGAGCCAGTCCATATCGTCCGTATCTTCATACACCTCCACCTCTTCCTCACCTCTTTCCCAAAGAGCGAAGGCCCTGTGATGGCCGTCGGTGAAGAACAGCTTATCTGCCACCTTCTTCACCGGTAGTGGTTCGACATCCCCACGTTCATCTATACCTTGAAGCCTATCTTCACTCAGATAAAGCTGACTTAGGAGTATGTCCTTGAAGTTCTCTCGCCGGGTATGTTTTGAGTCCATGGTATTCTATCGGAGTCTATGTAAAAATGATTTCGCAATCAGTCGATATCATGGTACAGTTTAGAAAGCTCCTGTTTCATCCCCTCAACGAACCTCTCATACTCTCCTTCCTCGTACAATCGGTCACTCTTCCTGTTGTAATCTATCGGCTGTCCGGGGAAGGGGTCGTCCATGTACCTCGGATATAGATGAACGTGCAGGTGTGGGATGGTATTTCCATGGATCTCATAGTTTATCTTCACCGCCCCGGTCACCTTCTTCAGGGCCTTTGCGCACAGTGCCACGTCCTTCATCATGTTAAAAAGCTCCTCATCCGTTAGATCGTAAAGCTCGATCCCGTGATATTTTGCGGTAACGTGTGTAGCCCCCTTTATGCATTCATTACGGGAAGTATTGACCCAAGAATGAGGTAGATCCGCCAGATCTATCATATCCTCAGGCATATCTTCTGCGTTGCATACGGGACAGTGCTCTTCCTGTGTCATTTTCTTCCACTTTTTGAAGTGGGTATGAAAACTCATGATACTTACTAACGGTGGGGAGTATAATGAATTTACTGAGATCGACCATGTAATCATAATACATATAAAGACGATGCATCTTGAGCTGAGTAACATGAGCACGATCATTCTGCATGCCGACGGAGCATACCGCGGGAAGAACGGTGGAGTGGCATCTTACGGGTATTTAGTTAAGAAGGATTCTAACACTGTTCGGAAGGACTACGGCGTACTTCTCGAGGACCGGGTTACCAACAACTACGCCGAGTATAAGGCGATCATCAAGGGTTTGGAGTGGATAAAACAGTCCGACCTGCACTTTGATAAACTCATCATAAGGTCCGACTCTCAATTGGTAGTTAAACAGGTGAACGGAGAGTGGTCTGTTAAATCTGGTAACCTTCGGGATCTATACAGGGAGGTAAAAGACCTGATAGCCCACTTTGAGGGTGAGGGTAAGTCCGTTAATTTAGTACATGTCGGTAGGGAGCACAACGAGGAGGCAGACGAGCTTTCGCAGCTGGCCATCGAAGATCATTTCTTAGCCCGGAAGCTCAAAGGTAAGGAAAAAAAACTATGCACCGAGTGTGGAAAAGAGATGGTGCTAAGGGACGGTAAGTACGGTAAATTTTGGGGATGTACGGGATATCCCGAATGTAATAATACTGAGGGTCATGAGTGACCTCCTCCCCCAGCCAAAGCAGTGGGCTTCCATTGATTGACTATTTTACGTTCCTTGCGGAAGCGGTCGGAACTTAAGAGGTTCCTGCGAGTCCTCCGAACCCTGTTAGGGAAACTACCGTTTTACCGTCGGCTGTTTGTCGCAGATTACCTGTCCTGAAGACAGATAGCCCGGTCACATCGACCTGGTTTGCATATA
>JAFDUB010000138.1 GCA_019594025.1 Thermoplasmata archaeon | reverse complement strand
CGGATTACTACGAAGCCGGTGATGATTTAGGCAGGATGCAGAATACCCGGTACGGTCACGGGATAATAGATGCGGGAAAGGCTGTCGAGGCGGTATCTACGATACGATTGACAGAGCCAACAGGTATCAACCGGACCCACGCAACCTTGCAGGCGGAGGTATTTAACATACCTAAGGATGAAGCCGAGGTTTATTTCAGGTATCGAGAGGAAGGGACGGATGATTGGAGCTTCACCGATCCTGTGACGGTGTATGAGCCCAAAGTCATGGAAGCTGAAATAGATAGTCTTGAAAAGGGGACCACTTACGAATACGGTGCGGTACTCGAATGGGAGGGACAACAGCGCTCAACTTTTACGCATGTTTTCCGGACCCATAGAGATGTAGAGGTGATCACCAAATACCCTGAAAATCTGTTGAGTAACAGCACTATCCTGTGGGGCGAGGTGACCCATCTATACGTTGAAGAGGCTGAGGTGTCGTTCGAATACAGGAGTGATGGGGAAGAGGTATGGGAACGGGTGGTGATAGAAAACGTAACCAAGCCGACGGAGTTTTCTTATGAATTAAGTAATCTAAATCCCTATATTTATTACCGATATAGGGGTGTTGCTGAAACCATGGGAGAGGAATTTACCGGGAGTATTGTACAATATATGGTCAGTTCACCAGAGCCGGAATGGGACGAGGAAAAAAAATCATACCTGATCACCGATCTTGCAGAATTACAATGGATGAAAAATGATTTAGGAAGTAATTACACCCTTGCCGATGACATAGATGCAGCAGATTCTAGGTTGTTTTTCGGAGGTAAAGGCTTCGAACCCATCGGTGTTGCTGTTTCTTTTTGGTTAGATTCCCCAGATTCTTTTCACGGACTCTTTGATGGCTGTAATCACACAATATCAGGGCTTTTCATTAACCGTAGCCATACAAACTATGTTGGTCTTTTTGGAGCAATATCTCAAGAGGGTATAGTCAAAAACGTTGGTTTGATTGATGTGAATGTGAGTGGATATGATTTTGTAGGAGGTGTTGTGGGTTTAAACAGAGGTCTATTGACAAATACATATAATACTGGGATTGTGAACGGAGAATATTACATTGGGGGGTTAGTTGGATGGAACGAATATGGCACAGTGTCAAACTCTTATGTAACGGCAACCGTGAGCGGGGACAATCAGGTAGGGGGTCTCGTGGGAAGAAATGGGGCAACGGTGTCCAACTCTTATGTAACGGGAACTGTGAGAGGGAGATTTTATGTAGGTGGACTTGTGGGTGAAAACTTCTATGGCCGTACGGTTGAGAATTCATATGCATCTGTAAATGTTAATGGCTTCTCATCAGTTGGAGGGCTGGTGGGGTTGAACAGAGGGAAGGTAACAAATTCGTGCTCTATGGGAAATGTAAATGGCGATATTAGAGTAGGGGGGTTAATTGGATTTGAAGGCACTGTAGAAAACTCTTTTTGGGATATTGAAACTTCAGGACTGTCAGTTAGTACGGGTGGTGAAGGAAAGACTACCGCCGAGATGATGGATATTACAACATTTAGTGAAGCAGGATGGGATATTACAGCTGTTGATAGTAAGAGTGATCGAGAAACAGATTCGACGTGGAATATTGTAGACTCTCAGACATATCCATTCTTTAGCTGGGAAGGTTTTACTTTGGAAGTGTATACAATAGGTAATGGAACTATAGATTATCAGCCGCAGGGGCACACTTATGCTGATGGCGAAGAAGTAACTATAATCACTGAGCCAGACGAACATTGGCACTTCTGCCACTGGACCGGCGATGTACCGGAGGGAGAAGAGTACAGCGAAGAGATTACAGTAGTGATGGACAAAGATAAAGAGATAACTGCACATTTTGAGATAAAAAAATATACACTCGGCGTGGAGACGCATGGAGATGGATCTGTATACATCCTTTCGGAACAGGATCACTATGAACATGGAACCGAGGTTGAAATAGATGCCCATCCCGATGAGGGCTGGTACTTCAGTCATTGGAGCGGTGATGTGCCGGAGGATGAGGAGTACAGCGAGAATATTACCATATTCATGGATGATGACAAGAACCTCACCGCTCATTTCGCTCAAATCTATCATGATCTGAACATCAGTGTAGAAGGAAATGGCCTTATCGAACCTGAAGAAGGTAATCACTCTTACACTCACGGTATAGAGGTCAACGTGACCGCCTCAGCAGCAGATAGCTGGTACTTCAGCCACTGGAGCGGTGATGTGCCGGAGGGTGAGGAGTACAATGAGAACATCACCATCTTCATGGATGATAACAAGACCCTCACCGCCCACTTCGAAGGTGTACCGGGTATCCGTACCAACATCGATCCATTCTCCGTCGTTGAGTCGTAACTCGTAGCGGTCGATGG
>JAFDUB010000079.1 GCA_019594025.1 Thermoplasmata archaeon | reverse complement strand
TTCCCGAGGTTATCCCTCGTCCAAGGGTAGGTTATCCACGTGTTACTGAGCCGTACGCCGAGATCCGAAATCTCTCGACTCGCATGTCTTAATCGGATTCCAATAGCAGTGACCGCCGGCAGGATCAACCGGAGTTGGAGTTATAAAGTACTTGGCGGTATCCGACCACCTCAAAATATTTTTTGAATCCAATGGTTGAAACCTGAAATTGGCAGGTAAACAAATTGCACCTTTCCGTTGATTCGTCTGTCGGACCCAAGAGATCACGGTCATACCGGGGTTCTTGGATCCCCACATGTATTTTCCCCACACAAGGCGCCCCCTATTTAACCCTTTTGGGGGACTTCTTTACACCTATTATCACACCCTAAACTGGGCAGATATGGGTGGGATATATTACATGGGTGGAAGATGTATTTAAGGCTTACTGCGCAAGTCTATTATATGTATGGATTTGAATCTCGAGCTCAAAAACGTATTCGATAAACCACCTAAAAATACATATACTACCTCCTGCGATACAATTTACCGGGTTGAGCATGAAGGTAATGATGGTCGACGATGAACCTCATATACTTGAGCAGGCCAAGATTTTTTTAGAGAGAGAGTTGGAAGAAATAGAAGTTTATCCCGTAGATTCCCCCAATGAAGCTATAAGCAAAGTTCAAGAAGATAATTTTGATGCAATAATCTCGGATTATCAAATGCCCGAAATGAGCGGACTTGAATTGTTACGTGAAATTCGGGCAATAACGATGGATATACCCTTTATCATGTTCACTGGCAGAGGTCATGAAGAAGTTGCCATGGAAGCCCTAAATTTGGGTGCTGATAGATACCTACGGAAAGAGGGAGATCCCCGTTCGTTGTATGGTATCTTGGCAAGCTCGATCAAACAGGAAGTTGAATCTAGTAAAATACGAAGAAGAGAAACCAACATATTTGAGAGTATACAGGAGGGTTTGTGTATACTTGATAGTGAGAGAACCATTCTACAAGTTAACGGTTTTATGGAGGATTTATTTCCAGATTTAGTCCCGCTGGAGGGTAAGAAGTGTTATCAAGTATTATTTGGTAACGAAGAACCTTGCCATCGCTGTCTTAAAGATAAAGATTTCTCCGATCATGAATCCTACACTCAAGTTTTATCTCTTTACGATGGGAAAGGAAATGTAAATAAATGGATCGAGATAGGCCATTTTCCCCAAATAGATAAAGAAACCGGTGAAATAGATGGAATAATAGTTTCTGTGAGGGATATCACAAAAAGTAAGAAGTCGGCGGAAGAGTTGAAGAAAGAGCGGGACTTTGTGAATACGTTACTGCAAACACTACCTGTTTATTTCGTAGCTATTGATACTGCGGGTAAAATTCGGTTAGTAAATCAAACAATGCTAAACGCTCTCGGTTATAAAGAGGAGGAACTGCTGGGAAATGATTATCTCTCAAAGTGCGTGCCCAAATCGGAGTATGAGGATTTAAAACGAGTTTTTTCTCAAATTATCCATGACTATCGGCCTACGTTTAGCGAAAATCATATACTTACTTCCAACGGAGAAAGAAAGTTGGTCGAATGGCGGGGTTGCCCTCTTTTGAATGAAGAGGGGCATGTAGAATACTTCTTTGGTGTCGGTATTGATATAACCGAAAAAAGGGAGAAAGAAAAGGAACTTAACGATTATCGTCATCAACTCGAGGAATTGGTTGAAAAAAGAACAGCGGAACTTACTTCAGTGAATAAAGATTTACGTTCGTTTACTTACTCCGTTACCCATGATCTTAGAGCTCCTTTGAGAGCGATAATCGGTTTCACCGATGCTTTAACCGAGGATTATTCTGACATATTGGATGAAGTGGGTAAGGAATATCTCAAACGCATAATTAAAGCAACGAAGCGGATGGACCTGTTGATTGAAAATCTTTGGAACTACAGTAGATTATCTCGTAAAAAACTTAGGTTGAAGCCTGTTCTTCTCTCTAAGTTGACATACAAAGTGCTCGAAGATTTACGTATTGAAACCGATGAAAAAGGCGCTTCGGTAGAGGTGGAGGACGATCTTCCAGAAATTTTGGCTCACGCTACTACTCTGAAAATCGCAATTTCAAACATCATATCCAACTCGTTGAAATTCGTTGGAAAGGGCGTCAAACCTGAAATAAAGATATGGGCGGAGTCTTTATCGCGAGACCGAGTAAGGCTATACTTTAGGGACAATGGTATCGGTATAAAAGAAGAGAATCTCGAAAAAATATTCGAGCCCTTCAAACGCCTTTTCAGCAGGGAAACCTTTCCTGGTACCGGTATGGGTCTCAGCATTGCTAAACGTGGGGTAGAAAGAATGGGGGGTTCAATCGGAGTGGAATCTACCATCGGAGAGGGGAGCACCTTCTGGATAGAGCTCCCAAAAACCTAGTTTTTCTTCATCTCGTGGAACCAAACGGTTCTTTGTGGGAATGGGATCTCGATGTTTTCCTCCCTGAAACGTTGATCTATCCTTTCCCTGATATCCCCCATTATCCTCCACTGTCTAGGTATCTTGTCTATCCATACACGAAGTGAAAAATCAAGACTAGAGTCTGCAAATTCTCTAAAGGTGACTACGATCTCGTGTTTCTCATCGTTTATCACGCCGGGATGCTCTTCTGCTACCTCTTTTAAAATCTGTTTAACCATTTGTACATCCGAACCGTATGCGACACCGACCTCTATACGTACTCTAATGGTGGTATCAGGTTTAGCGATATTGACTATCTTTTGGTTTGCCAGAGAATTGTTAGGAAGAATTATACCTTCATGTTCCCTGATATTATACAACTTGGTACTTCTCATACCTATCTCTTCAACTCTGCAGTATTCACCACTTTCAAGTAAGATGATATCACCGATACTGAAAGGTCTATCCACCAGGAGATGCATACCACTGAAGAAATTCCCCAAAGTATCCTGGGCGGCGAATGCTATGACTAAACCAATGACGCCTGCACCTGCGAGTAAGGCGGTAACTTCGATACCGATAACCCGTAATACCATGATTAAACCTCCGATGAGGATTATTATGGCAAAGACTTTCTCAAGGACAGGTCTAAGCACTTGGTTAAAAGGTGTTTCCGGCCCACCCCTTTCTTTTGCGATTTGATTTAAAATAGCGATAATTATCCTGTAAGTTATTACAATTCCAATAATTACAACCAATATCATATATATTTGATATACGGTAGCTCGTATTCCAAGGCCGAGATTCAATTTCATAATGGAATCAATAAAACCATATATCAAGATCAACAAAAGGACCGGACGGCGGAGCAGCAGTATGATCATTTCGTCCACATCGGTTTTCGTTTTTTTTGTAAATCCATGAATAATAGGGCTGATCATGAAATAAAACACCCAACTGATGGCAAACCAGATCAAGAGGTTAAGTCCGAATGCGCCGTATGGATTGTCTAAAGGAGGTGGTAAAGGATTGGGGAATCCACCAACGATGGTGTTGCTTTCAGGCACAGGCGCCATACCGACGACCTTGACGGATATGTCTTTCGATATACTCTCACGCACGGTACCGTCTATTTCTCTATAGGTGAAAACGACACTACCCGAGGTAACATCCAACCCGGGATGCTTTGGTACCTCTATAGTCACCGTAACTATTTCATAAGGCTTGTTTTCGTCAAGAACAAAGTAATCCGGGGAAACCTCCTTCACCCATCCCTGAATATCTCCCTCAACTTCAACGGTAAAAACATAATCTCTAGTGGAGTTTCTATAAACCGTCCACCTAAAGGTTACCTCGGTTTCTATTCTAGATTCTTTAGAATAATTATCGTCCTCACCGATCAACGGTTCTTCCGCTTCAACCGTCGAAAGCGACGTTAAAGATAGAAGGAACAACATCGTCAAAGCCAAGGCAAGGATTTTTTTATTTTTCATCTATTCTAACCTCTTATAAAGGTCAAAACGAACATTTAGTTATTAAAATTTGTCTTTATCTTCCTATCGTTCTGTATCTTACTCGGCTGAACTCATCAGGATTTAAAACACGCCGTCCATCCACCACAATCGGAGTTCTCATGGCTAAAAAATCTTCTTCTGTTAGAGTCCTAAATTCTTCCCAATCCGTTTGAACGATGCAGCCGTCGGAACCGCTTAGTGCCTTTTCTACCGATTCCGCTATCTCTATATTTACTATCTCCCTGAGAAAGTTGTTTCCCGCCTTTGGATCATAACCAACTACCTTCGCCCCTCTTCTGAGAAGTTCTTTGACCATGGGGATCGCCCTACTTTCCCTTACATCGTCGGTTTCTCCTTTGAAGGCAAGTCCTAAAATCGCTATTTTTTTGCCAGGTAATCTACCGATCATATCTTCTAGAATATTCACCGCATGTATGGGCTGATATTCGTTAACTTTGATAACCGCCTCCAGTATGCGTGGGTTAACTCCTATTGTCTGTGAGAAATGTATTAGGGCTTTAAGGTCCTTAGGAAAACAGCTTCCTCCGAACCCTACCCCAGCGTTGAGGAAATCACGATTTATTCTGTGATCTAACCCAACCCCGTCCATAACCTCGTAAACATCTATACCTATCTTCTCACACATTCTAGAAATTTCATTGGAAAATGATATCTTCGTAGCCAATAGAGAGTTAGAGGCGTACTTTATCATCTCCGCGGTTTTTATCTCAGCAACCATTATGGTCGAATCAAAATTTTCGTAAACTTTGGTAAGAATTTCTTTAGTTTTTTCATCACTACCTCCAATTACGATCCTATCTGGCATCATGAAATCATCCAAGGCTACGCCCTCTCTTAAAAATTCTGGATTCATCCCCAGTCCAAAGTCCTTACCCAACTCTAAGCCAACGCCTTCTAAGATAGGTAATACCACATCCTCGGTAGTACCCGGAACTACCGTACTTTTTACGCAAACTACATGATAGCTTTCTTTGTCCGTCAGCCCTTGACTAACATCCTTCGATGCACTTACAAGAAAAGATTTATCTATGCCGCCGTCGGATAAAGAAGGTGTTCCTACACATATAAACGTAACATCGGTACTTTTAACCGCCTCGACAGTGTCTGTGGTCGCAGTTAATTGATTCTCCTTTACCAACTTATCAAGCAAAGGTTCTAAACCTCTTTCGAAAATAGGTGGAACCCCGGAGTTTATAGACTTTACTTTCTTTATATCCTTATCTACACAGAACACTTTGTGTCCCTTCTGGGCGAGGCCGACACCGGTTACCAAACCAACGTATCCCGTCCCAATAATACTAACATTCATACCTATCGGAATAGAGAACTGTTTGATAATATTTACTGTTAATACATCTAAACAATCATATCATAAAAGATACTATGTTCTGCTTTATGTAGATGATATTCCAAATATCACGGATTCGGATTGGCCCTATAAGAATTAAGACCAATATTATAAGTATAATCAACAAAGTTATAATCATAATCAACCGAATTAATTCCAACGCAGTATCGCCGAGTCGGTGGGCCCCAAATATGTATGCCAATCCGGCAACTATTAAAAGTATAATTACAATCCAGCAAAGATAGTTATAGATTGGCATGATGATAGAACACTGTCGCCGATAAAAAAACCTTTCTGTACTCTCCGTCATTTTTGAAATATTTTGTTGCACATAGGCCGAGATAAGAATAAAGTTTAAAAAGGAGCATCCATAGTGTGAACAGTCACGTTTAAGTATAAGTACCTGTATTCGAATAACCCCTAAAATAAGCTGGAGATAAAAATATGGCAAGAATGCACGCAAGAAAAAGAGGTAAGTCCGGTTCAACACGACCTCTCGTCACCGAACCTCCCGAGTGGGTAACCGCCGATGAAGAAGAAATAGTACAACGTATCGTCACTCTAGCTAAACAAGGGAAGAATTCCGGTGAAATCGGTATAGCTCTTAGAGACCAATATGGTGTACCGAGCGTTAATCTGGTCACCGGTAAAAGTATCTCACAAATAATGAAGGAGAAAAACATTTATCCAGACCTTCCCGAAGATCTGCTATTCTTGATGGAAAAAGCGGTCAATCTTTACGAGCATATGGATGAAAATCATAAAGATCTACATAATAGAAAGGGACTCCAAGAGATAGAGGCAAAGATCAGAAGACTTGTAAAGTATTACAAAAGGAAGGGGATCTTACCCGAAGATTGGAGATACAACAGAAGCCTAGCAGAGATGCTTACTCAGTAAATAATCTTTAAGGGGAGTAAAATTGCAATATCTACCAGATGCTTTAAAAGAGCGGTTAGAATCCGCAGCAGATATACTGGACAAATACGACAAGTTTAGAATAGTTACTCATTATGACGCCGATGGAATCTCCGCCGCCGCTGTTCTGTGCAGAACCTTGATGAAAAGTAAAAAGGGATTTCATACCACCTTCGTTTCATCCTTTCCCAAAGAGGTACCTGTAGGTCTCCCCCTCATATTTACCGATATAGGAAACAGTCATCTAACGGATTTATTATCGGTGGACGAACCGGTTATAGTTCTCGACCACCATAGTAATGAAGAGATGGTTGATACAAAGAAAGAGAAGGTGTTTGTTAACCCCCATGAATACGGCATCGACGGCTCGAGAGAGATAAGTGGCGGTACCTTGGCTTTCCTGTTATCTATCACCTATGATGAAACAAACTGGGCGAAGGCTATCTACGGTTTGGCAGGGGCTGCTGCGGATAAACAAAATATGGGTGGTTTTTCAGGAGTAAATAAAGAAATTCTTCATACGGCTATGGAAAAGAAAAAGCTTCGTTCTAAACAGGGATTATACCTAGATGGGGACGGGATAAAGGATGCTTTGATTAACGCCTGCGACCCTTATTTTCCAGGCATGTCAGGTAGGGTGGAAGATATCGATAGGCTTCTCAAGGAGATTGGTGTCGACCCTGACGGTCCAGTTGACGAGCTTCCTAAGGAAAAAGATAGAAAATTGGTTTCTATTTTGATGCTGTCCCTGTTGGAAAAGGATATCCACCCACACGTTATAGAAAGTATTAGGGGGCCGAAGTATCTACATCCCGATCTTAATATTGATGTGGACCTACTTTACAAACTTCTAAATAGCTGTGCTCGAGTTTTAAAACCTGGGTTGGGCCTTTCCCTCTGTCTTGGGGATGAAAAGGCGTTTGAAATGGCGGTGGATTTGAGAAAAGACTATCGATCCAACATGGTAAAAAGGCTGCAGGAGATGGAAGAAGAAGGTATTAAAAGTCTTTCGAGCATACAGTATTTTTACGAGGAAAAAAAGACACGAAAGGGAGAGCTTGCAGGGTTGGGTATGCTTTATTTTTTAGACCAGAGTAAACCAACCTTCGGGATCACACTGTTGAAAGATAGGGCAGATGTCTCGTGCCGAGGTACTCGTGACTTGGTAAAAAATGGATTGGACCTAGGATCAATTTGCAGGGAGATATGTTTAGAACTCGACGGAAGTGGCGGCGGTCACGATATCGCAGCAGGGGCCACCGTTTCAAAGGAAAAAATAGACGAATTCTTAGAACGTATGAACCAGGAAGTTGGCGATATTATAGAGGATTTCGATTAACCCTTCTAAAAACAGGGTTTGAAGGGCAAGAGCTATTTTCGAGCCTTATTTGAGCATGAATTGCTCTCATGTTGCTTTTATTCCTTATATTTTTCTGTTTTTTCCCATTTTTTACATAGCTATA
>JAFDUB010000042.1 GCA_019594025.1 Thermoplasmata archaeon | reverse complement strand
GCATCGTTCAATTTTTCCATATCACGCAGGGTTAAACCTTTGTAGAGCCAGATACGTTCTTGGTTCGGATTTATCTCAAGTGATTTGTTATAAGACTCTATTGCCTTTTCGTAATCTCCGCTGTCTTTTAGAGCCAAACCTCTCTTAGCCCAGATCTTCCCGTTTCTTGGTTCTAGTTTGAGTATCTTGTCGTAGATCGAGATGTCGTCCTTGTCCAGCTCAAGGGCCCTTTCGTAGGCCCGGACCGCTTCGTCTTTGCGTCCCATCTTTGCCAAAATGTCTCCTTTATTGGTGAGTGTGTATTTGTGATTTTTATCGATATTCAGGGCCTTGGAAAGGAGTCTAAGTCCCTTGGTTGGAAATCCTTTTTGGGCCAAGATAAGAGCTTTGTGGTTCAAAGCGTTGATGTTGTCACTGTATATTCTTAAAGCTTCGTTTTCCGATTTTATCGCATGATCCTCGTAACCCAGGTGATAATATACCCATCCCAGGTTATCAAATATTTGAGACAAATCTTCAAATTTCTCTTCGAAGGATTCTTCATGTTTTTTAAGTAAGTCCCATGTTTTGTCACAGTACTCCTTCGCCTTGTTGATCTCCCCTAACTGATTGAACTCTTCCGCCTTATCGATGTATTTTTGTGCCTTTTTAAGCACTCTCTTTTCTTTATCCAGCAAGTTCTCTAAGAAACCCATGTTCAGGTCCTCCTATACTTCATATTTAGTTTCACGTGATAATCTCCTTAAGTCTGTTTTCCTCGATACCCCTTCTTATCTCCAGGGCCAACCTCCTACCGGTGGACATTCTTTTCCCCCAAAGTGTGTTCCCATAGGGATGCCCTACGTTCATGTGAACGTTAGTGCCACCGCCCGTACGTGGTGCCACATCGTAGATAAAGAAGTTGAGGTCTTTATCGACACATGTCTGGAGACAGAAAGGACCTATTACCCCTGGGGAGTAATGTTTTTTGGTTGCCTTCACATACAATTCAGCAAGTTTGAAAACCTTTTCGAGCTGTGATTCTCTTAGTGTGGCGCTGTTGTGTCCGGTGACGGTGTATTCCGGCACCTGCTGTTTTTCATTCAAGGTCATCTGCTGAGGTGCTGGAAGTCTAACATGACCGTCAAGGCTGGTTTCAAACCTCCAATCTATACCTAGAAGTTCGATCCTCGACCCCTTCTCGTTGAGTGGACTGTAAAAGAAATCAAAGTTGAATACCGGGCCGATTATGTATTCCTCGACCCTGGCGTTTTTTAAGTCTTCTTCGGTAATCACGTCGTTCCTTATCAACTTATCAGCTTTATCTTTATACTCTTCGTATGAAGCCGCGGTGAAAAAACCTCTTTCCAGACGCTTTTCTTTATGTTTCAATTTAACTATCACAAGTTGGTCTATGTCTTCAGGATTCTTTATTTTTTTCGGGAAAGGAAGGCCGCCCCTTTCCAACAACCAGTAGTAGTCCTTTTCCTCTTCCCTCTCTTCGCTTCTCAGCAGATTCCTACTGCCCACCATCGGAACGACGAAATCGTCTTCTATCTGGTCCAAGGGTGCGTATGATGTAAAAGAACGGTTAGGCACGAAAATAACATTTTCATCGATGAGTCTTTGTTGGTATTCATCTCTCAGCACATCAGCGAACTTGTCGAGTACCCAGGTTTCATCCACAACACCTCTTATTCGCTTTCCTCCGTCATCTCGAAGGGTTTTAAAATAGGTGTCATACGTTTTTTCCCTTCCCTTCTGGCATATTGCCAGAGTCGGAAAACCTTCGTCCACGGCTCCATCACACACGTCCAAAGCCGAATGTGACGCCACGACTCCCACTTTGACCCTGTCTAGGTCATAATTTACCAGCTTTGCCCTTACGGTATCTAAATCCAACATTGTAACTCACTTCTGACAAGAAATAGTGGTGAGTGTATTTATCATTTATGATTTACATAAGAGAAGGATTTACCTTAGTTCCGTACCATCTTTAAGCACGATGGTCTCGGTGGAACCGCTCATCTTCAGCAGTTCTTGAAGTTTATGAGCATAATCGTTTCCGGAACTCTCAAAAAGTCCTTCAAAGTAACTGGATAGAAACTCACCGGTTTCAACCTCGTTATCATCGTACTTCCATCGATGGGATTCCGATCTTCCTATGGCACTAAGAAAACCATAGGCCAAGGCCTTCATCCGTGTATCCCTAGGGTTTATCTCTTTGATGTAATTCAAAGCCTCCTCAGGTCCCCCTGTTTTATAGTGGAGGATTAAATCATGGGTAAATTTCCCCCTCCGTGGCAGTTCGCGGAAGGAAGGTAATGCCGAGAGTTCATCCAACTCAGTCTTTTTTTTCCTCGCTTGTCTGATGATGTCTCTAGGTATCTTGTGTTCCTTTTCTCCCTCCTTGATCAAATCTTCAACGGTCGCTTCGTCATCCAACATCACGCCTAGTAACTCGGAGGCGTGTTTTTCCCAAACCATCTCCAGCAGTTCGTTCACCGTTCCCTGTTCCAACAAAACGGGTCCCTTCAGTTTAAGAGCCCTTTTTAGAATATCTTTCTCCCACTCTTCATATTTGAGGGAATTTAAAAAGCTGTTGGCATCCTTTCCATAACACATTTCACCCACGGCGAAAACTTCGCTGTTTTTTTTCAAAGCCGATCTATTCTCTGAAACAATCTTCTCTATTAAGGCCTTATCAGATATGGAGCCAGAAAAATATTGTTTTTTGGTGGAGTCTTTTACAGGGGTTCGGTTCCCGAGTGTTATACATTTATCGCAGTCGGATTTGCATCCCATAAGATAATTGCCTTTAAACTGAAACAACTTTTCGTTGTTGGGTGAAGCGATACCACTGCTCAAATGTATGAACAAGTTAGAGCCGTCATGGGCACATCTTTCGCACACCCTGAATGTTAAACCGGGAGAAAGCCATGTGAGTGTGAAATAAGTGGTCTCTTTATCTATATGAACGCACGAATATCCCTTTTTCTTTTCATTAAATTGATAGTTGGAGGAAGAAACTCTCTCTCTTATGTAACCCTTGGGAGGAGCATCCACTTTACCGGTACATACCAAGTTTCCTTTCCACGAGTAAATATAGAATCCCTTCTTCGCATAATCGTGATATGCCATCAGTCTAAGTAATGGATCATTAAAATGCTGGATACCTGCCAAATATTTAGCTCCAGCATCTCCTCTTTTGGCATAGGATATACTGCCCTTAGGTGTTTTGGTGGTTGCCAATAACTTCGCCTTTCCTTCATTTGCGAGCAGCATGGTTGCAGCGACGGCCCTTGTAAGTTTTGGTCCCTTCTTGGAGTACCTCTCCAGCTTCTTTTTGTCTTCCTTTGCCCCCTCGAGCTTTTTCACCCATCTTTTTACTCGACCAAACTTACATAAAAAGCAGTTGTTTTTACATTCGGGTATTACTATGGACGGATTTTCTTTTATATTCTTAGCCCTCTGTATGAGCCTTTGTTCCTCAACTTTACTCGCCCGTTTTGGTCCTTTACCGAACATCCCCGGAAACATGTTTCTTATCCTGTTTACTCTTTATCGACGTACAGACCCACTGGTTTTCTCATATACTTTTTGGTTTTACGTGCCTTTACTATCTCCAAAGCCACGGTTTTTTTGTTTGGTAAACTTTCGGGGTCGGTTATATGTTCGTTGACCGCTATACGATTGAGTTCATCTCTAGTGTACTTATTCACTAGTTCCTCAGCATTTTCTTCTAGCATGGACTGCCAATAGTATTACTGTTATTTTAGATTTTAGTTTCTTATTCACCTCGGAAATACTTTGAATCAACACAATCAAACGAAAAATATATTACGCTTTCCTACGTGCACAAAGGCGATGGAAAAGATATGGACCGAGAAGTACAGGCCGGATGTACTTGATGATGTGTACGGACAAGAACGTGTCATAGAACGTTTGAAGGCTTATGTGGAGAAAGGAACTTTGCCCCATCTCATGTTGGCCGGTCCCGCTGGAACCGGTAAAACGACTTCGGCAATAGCACTGTCAAAGGAGATGTACGGTGATCAATGGAAGGCGGCTTTCCTAGAACTCAACGCAAGCGACGAAAGAGGTATCGACATAATTCGTAATAAAATTAAAGAATATGCACGCACCACCACCATAAGTCAGCGCGGTTTCAAAATAATCTTCATGGATGAAGCCGATTCCCTAACATCGGAAGCACAAGCCGCTCTTAGAAGGACCATGGAAAAATACTCCGGCAACTGCCGTTTTATCCTGTCCTGTAATTACTCATCTAAAATCATCGATCCTATTCAATCTAGATGCGCGATGTTTAGGTTCAGACACATCACCGATGAAAACGTGAGAAGTTGGATAGAACACATCGTCGAGGAGGAGGGTTTACAGATAACAGAGGAGGCTAAGGAGATGCTGATCAGACTGGCCGAAGGTGACCTTAGGAGAGCCACAAACCTTCTGCAGATCTCCGCATCCACCGCAGATAACATTACTGAAAAAATGGTCAGGGAAAGTGCCAACATAGCCCGGCCACAGGATATAGAGGAACTGATCGTTTCCGCCATGAAGGATGAATTCGTTGTCGTTAGGAATAAGTTGGACGAACTGCTAATAGAAAACGGTCTGTCCGGCGGAGACATAATCAAACAAATACACAAAAGTATCTATAACGTTCCCATGGATAACTGGAAAAGAATGAAGCTGGTGGAAGAAATCGGTGAGGCGGAGTTCCGAATGGTCCAGGGTTCCAACGAACGCATCCAGCTAGAAGCACTTCTAGCTCAATTTGCTTTGGAGATCAAGTAGTTATTCTCCTACGATCTTGACGATTATTTCTCTTTCTCTAGCGGGAACGTCCATGTCACAGAGTATTATCTGCTGCCAAGTTCCCAATGTGGGTTCACCGTCAGACAAAGGTATCGTTATGCTGGGACCGATGAACGAGGCACGTACGTGGGAATGGCCATTTCCATCGTGCCACCTTTCGTGGTGTTTGTATGGTATGTTCTTGGGAAACAACTTTTCCAAGGCCCGGGGAAAGTCCTCCAGCAAGCCGGGCTCGTACTCTATGGTGGTTATAGCACCTGTGGAGCCCGGAACGAAAACCAGTACTATTCCCTCTTTCATACCACTTCCCGACACCGCCTCGTTGACCTGAGGGGTTATGTTTTTTATGTCCAGTCCAGGAGATGTTTTAATTGTAAACACTATCTCTTTTACGGTCATGGTATCGAGTATTTAGGCGCCGTAGTGACCTCTTCCCCCAGCTAAAGCAGGGGGTTTCCATTGATTGACTATTTTACGTTCCTTACGTAAGCGGTCGGAACTTACGAGGTTCCTGCGAGTCCTCCGAACCCAGTTAGGGAAACTGCCGTTTTACCGTCGGCTGTTTGTCGCAGATTACCCATCATAAAGACAGATAGCCCGGTCACATCGACCTGGTTTGCATATATGCTCCAGGTCAGGCATTGGCTAAATATAGTATTATGTAGTATTTGTACTTTCCCCGTTTGGACTGTGTCGTTGCTTTCATCTCCCAGCCAAGTCAAGGAGACTTCCCGCAACGAAAGAGTTAAACCTCTTTCGGTGGTTGCCTCCTGTCAAAAAAGAAATCAATTTAATGTTGTACCAAAAATAACTTATACCCATACCTCCATTGGTATAAATGGGTAACGATATTCCAAAAGGAGGAATATGTATGAAAATAAACAGCATGAAAAAAAATAAGATATTTAGCATGGTGATTTGTAGTATGCTTTTGCTCTCTATTTTGAGCATTTTGCCCATGGCAGAAGCCGATGTCTACAATCCACCAAACGACATGGACATTGAGATGGACACAAATCTCGACAGCGTATACGTTGGAGAGGAAAACGTTGAGTTTTGGGTCAGTGTGACCAACGGTGCAGGATCCGATGAGCCGGGAGCTTTGAACAACGCCAATCTGTACATTGCAGAAACTGGACCATTTGACTGGGTAGTATCCGCGGTAGAAGACGACGCGACCATCCCTGAAGGTACTACATACTACTTTTTGACCTTCGAGTTCCACGTGGACGGTAACGCACCCGCCGGTACCTATGAACTCACGGCGATACTTGAATACGAGACGGATGCTGCGGAAGAAGAGACCTACCAGGCTTACATCGAGGTAGTGATAGAAAACAATTCCGTGGTCCTCGACGCAGAGCCAGGACTTTGGGCCGGCGTGTATTTCCAGGAAATGGAGGTAGACGTATACAACGATGGAGATACGGTACTCAACGATATATATCTCACTGTAACCGGACTTCCGGGAGGCGTATCCGTGAGGGACGACACAGCCTTCATACCGGGAGCCTTACCACCCACAGCAACAACTACAGCCTATTTCCGGGTGGACGTTGAGTCCGATACTGACCCCGGAATCTATACCGCCGATTACGAACTGGCAGCTCATAGAGACGGTGTACCGATAGAAGAGGAAGGAACCTTCGACATCGTGGTGAATTTCACCCCGCGTATTGAGGCCACCATAGACGATGAAGTCAATATCGATCAGGGTACAACCGAAGTCACATTCGAAGTGACCTTTGAAAACACCGGTAACGTACCGCTCAGCGACGTGTACATTGGATTGATAGCTGACGATTACTTTATGATACAAGCGGTAGATCATTACGAATACGGTGATGATGTAAGACACGTGGCCGTACCTCTAGGCGACCTTTCAGTGAGCGGCGAGGGTAGCTACGAAAGCATGGAATTTACAATAGGCCTTCACCGTTATTTACAGGACGGACTGCATAAACTGATGTTCAGATGGGACGGTTGGTACTACAACGACGGTTCGACAGGTGAAGCAACTCAGTACCTCCATGTAGGCGTCGATTGGGACCTAGAAGTGAGTCCAAACGTGGCGTTACTCTACGAGGTTGTAGAGGATGACCATAGGTACAATCCTGATGAAGGTGATATTCAAATGGAGCGGCCCTGGGACGGCCCCTACGCTTTCCTGACGGTCACATCCATAGCTATCGACATCTCTGGCACCGCTGAGAGGATTGAACTTCTGGGAGATATCACCTATGTGCAGCTTGATGTAACACTTCACAACCACGAACTCGTTGATTTCAAGGATTTAATGGTCCAGCTCGAAGCTGGTGAAGACACTCCCTTCTATAACCCTGTAGACCCAACCCTGGGATACGTTGAAATGGATCCTTTGTCCGGAGATTACCTACCCGCCGACGGCACGGTTGAGATATTCTTCAACGTCGATATAAACACCGATTTCGTGCAGCAGAGGTTAAGCGAGCGTTCCCATGCATACGTGATAAACGTAACCATAACCCGAGCGATTAACGTGGATACCAATGAGGAGCTGTCGGATTTCAGCATACCTATATCCGGCGAGTTAAAGGGACTGGGTCCAAGGTTAGCAGTCGAAGGGCGCTTGGAGGACAACGACATCCAGCCGGGAGAGATATTTACCCTAACATACAACATAACCAACCACGGGGACGATACAGCTAGAGACACTTGGGTCACAATGCGGCCGGAGCTTTACGACAACGAGAACTGGTCAATTGTGGACGGCTTTATACGTGCCTTTGCCACAAGCAGCGAAAGATACAAATTTTTGATGGATATCGACGAAGAGGAGTGGGAAGTTATGATGGAGGAAGAGACCTCAAAGAACACTTCTCATATGGAGATGGACCTCTTTGGCGTTGAGAGTGGTGAGGACCTAGTCGACCTTCATCTGTACCTCGAAGGAGCTCTTTCCGCTCCCAGACCACACATATGGACCCTTTATGTGGGAGAGATAGGCCCTGGAGAAAGCATATCCGTTTCCTTTAATATGGTTTCATCCAAGCACATGCAGGTTGGTCAACCATACCAGGAAACCATCGAGATACAATCCATGGATTCCGATGGAGAGATCTGGAATGTAACATATCCTATCACCATCAGAACCCTGGAGGTTGAAGAGGAACCAGAAGGGATCTTTGGAATGGAAGGTACACTCTTCGCGGTGATCCTGATAGCCATAATCATCATAATTGCCCTTATATTCGTGATGATGTTCATGGCTAGAACGGGTGAAAAAGCCGGAAAGGATGAACCTCTGCCAGAGTCTGAAGAAGATTCTGAATTTGTCTCGGAAGAGGAAAGTTCATGGGCGGAATCTTCCCCCCTAGATGAAGAAGAGGTCGAGGTGGAAGAAGAGGAAACGGAAGAGGTTTGGTAAGTTTCTTCCCAAAAACCCTTTTTCTTTTTTTTTAATTAAAAAACATTAGATTTTTCTTGTCTTTGGTCCGGGCTATATCTTCGAACAAATCGATCTTTATGGGTACTGCAAACTTGGTGAATATGCTGCTGACAATTGCTTCACCCCTATCAAGACTTGCTATGTTTTTACTGTCCTTGGACAGGTCCTGTGCAACACTTCCGATTATAGCCTCTCTTTCACTCCTCATCTCGTTACCGAGGATAATCTTGGTATTCATGTTGGCCAGCAGTTCCCTAGGTATCATGCTGGATAACTGAGTAATCGCTATGAGACCTACTCTGAACTTTCTTCCCTCCCTAGCGATGGTATGGAACACGTTTCTACCGGCACGTTCACCTAGGACCCGAGGAGCCTCTTCTATTACGACGCTCACGGTCGGTTTACCGTCCAATTCACCTTTTTCTTTGTAACGTTTGTATCTGTTGAACAACCGGTTGGTGATCATACCAGCGATCAGTAGTTCTTTATCCTGGGGCATGGAACTCGTATCCAGTATTATTTTCTTTCCCATCTCGATGGAATCAACTATCTGGTTCAGCATGTTTTCGTTGCTTCTAGTGGTGAATATACTGCTTCTGCAGTACACCCTACTCCTTTCTCTATGCACGTCGATGGCAAGGGACAGTTTCCTTCGAAGTACTTCCAGCGTGGTTTCTTGGATGCCGTGTCTCCTCGCTTCCTCTTCATCACTCATGAATAGATCCGTCAACCATTTATCTTTATATTCTTCATGGTAAACGTACATGGCGTCGGTTTGGGCCGAGGTGAGCTCGATTATGCCTCTCAAATCCCACGGTTTAAGCAAATCTATGTTTAGTCTCAAACTAAAGCCCCCTTTAGGAGGGTTGGGTGAATAGTACTCGATTTTGTTTTGTGCCTCCGGGTGGTCTTTAGCACCTAATTCGTTTCTGCCGTAGTACTCGTCGTGTGGATCTATAATCAGCATACCGCAGTAATCCTTCGGAATTAGGTTCCAGAGCATCACCTTTACAAGATTGCTCTTACCTCTTCCCGTAGTAGCCGGTATAAGTACGTGGTGAGACAGCGCCTTCTTTCCGTCAATGTACACAGGGACGTCTAGTACTCTGCTCCCACTTCTTATCTTACCTAAATACAGCCCGTTTTCCGGCTCATCCAGGAACTCGAAATGCTCTTCGCTCACCCTTTTAATTCGGTTGAAAAAGGGAGGAAGCTTCTTAGGTATCTTCGCTTCACCGTTTTTTACATGGACAAGCAATTTGGCCTTTGCATTTATGTAGTTCCGGATTTCTTCTTCCATCAGGGTGGTTTCATCGTACCCCTCGAGCTGCATGCCGCTTATTCTAGCCAGGTCATCGTCCTCCATAAGAGATTGATATCCAAGGTCATGCACCTGCAGGATTACGTTTCCTCCCACCGATAAAAGTTCACCTATCTCTATGGTTTGGCCCGCCTTCTGCCTAATATACAGCTCTCCGTATTCTCCACCTATTATCTGTCCCACGGTTGTCATTTATACCACCTTCTATAACTCACTCAATTTATCATGGGCATCCATTGC
The DNA here is from genome assembly GCA_019594025.1 of Thermoplasmata archaeon. Lineage (GTDB taxonomy): Archaea > Thermoplasmatota > Thermoplasmata > Halarchaeoplasmatales > Halarchaeoplasmataceae > Halarchaeoplasma. The sequence goes on along the minus strand of JAFDUB010000042.1, from coordinate 3,430 downwards.
CTTCATCCTGTACGATAAAGTCTTTTCCATTCGATCCGCACCTGCCTTCCTCAGGTGTCTGGCTTCATCGTCCGATATCCGTGCTTTGATATCGGCGTCAACGAGCCCATAGGGATATCCTAGGAATAGAGGATCCCTTGCCTGGTTAGCAAGGTATGCCAACACCTTTTCTTTATCCTGTTTAAAGCCGTCGTAAAACTCCGTCCGGAACACGTACTCTGAACGAGGATGATACTTTACTATCGTCATATCGCCTCTGTGATCGGGATTACGGTTAACCGTCAAAGGATGATAATACCAAAGGGCGGAATCAAAATCCTGCGCAAGATACCTTACAGCGGATATCAAAGAATGTCCCATGGTCGTGCGGAGAGAGCAGGACTTTGCGATCCCCAGGAGATTCACCTTCTTTTCCTCTACCTTTTCGTATAAACTTTCCGCGTAGCCTTTTTCGCCTTCCACACTTGTCTGTAAGACACCATCCTTTACCAGTATGTCTCCTTGGCTTAGAAATTTGTCTGCAGCATATCTCATGGTCTCCCACTCTAAATACGTTCTAACCGCCCTGGCAGCCTTTTCTGCCCCTCCGTTTCCCAGCTCTTCTTTATCTAAAACGAACTCCCTTTCGGTGATTTCGATTCCTGAATCCATGGGATAAAGACGAGCTTTAATCTTGTAGTCCTCATTTTCAACCGCCAAAAAGGCGTTCAACGGCTTAACGTTTTGGTGCCTCTTCCGGTCTTTGAATAGGTTGAAGTACACTCGAATTAGATGTAGAGAATCCACCGGTGATCGGTATATGCAGTTATTACCACCATCTACGCAGCATATCAACTTATCCCCTGAGTCCGTGAAGCTGTAGTCGCGAAAGTTATCCCGAGATAATGGCACGGGTTCGTAGTACCCCTGTTGATGTTGGAATTGAGGGTCTCCCCATTCCTCTGGGACCCCTCCCATCTGCTTAAGGATCTTCCATAATTCCTGTATCATTCCCTTGGCTTAATCGGCTAGGAGTACTTAATCTTTAAGAAAGGGGGTGAACGAAAGTGGTATGATCCGTTTCCGCAGTGTTTATGGAAATAGGTTTTGAGTAAAGCTTTAATAATATTCAAACTTTATACCTATCCGATGAACGTAGATGACTTCAACAGGACGGCCAAGATACTGGGAAAAAAGTATGTACCGGCTTTGTTAAAAGAACTTACGAAAAAGAACTGGGTGAAGGCAAACGATGTGGCATCCTATATAGGAATCACCACCGCCACCGCCGTGAACTACCTGCACAATCTGGCGGAAATAGGCCTTTTGGAGAAAAGAAAAATAGACGGACTTACCGGTGAGGTTTGGGTGTACAGACTAGGCACTCAAAAATACAGCATGGAGTTAAACATCGAAGATAAGTAAGGAAAATGATTATAAACTATTTTTTTAATTCACTCCTATGGAACTGCGCATCGTAGATATAAAAGATTACGACAAAATCATCGATTTATGGGATATGTGTGGATTGCCTTACAAACCTTTGGGGAGGGACACTAAAAAAAGAATTACCCGGGAGATAAGGGAGGACCCAGAGTACTGGAAAGGATTCTACGACGGGGACCGATTGGTGGCGGTGGTCTTTGGAACCGACGATGGAAGAAAGGGATGGATCAACCGTCTCGCAGTACATCCCGAATATAGGAACAGGGGACTTGGTACACGCCTGGTTAAGTCTTTGGAAAAAGAGTTCGACAGAAGAGGATTTGAGATAATCGGAATCCTGATCGAAGGTGACAACCCAGAATCCATGAGATTTTTTGAAGGCTTAGGATACGTAGAACTTGGTATCAGGTACTATTCCAAAAGAAAGAGTATGGATTCCTAGACTAAGCTTTAAAAATAATAAAACTTTAAATTTCCCCCCGGTCTGGTATGACCTTTTGCACGGTGATGCAATGATTTCTTTTTATACTACACCCATGTTCCCTAAAATATGGAATTGATCGACGTAGTGAACGAGGACAACGAAGTGATCGGAACCGCCAGTAGGAGAGAGGTACACCAAAAGAGGCTTCCCCATAGAACGGTGATGTTCTTTGTTTTTTCTTTCGACAACCGCATACTGGTTACCAAAAGGAGCGGTGAGAAGGAATTCTTCAAGGGCTATTGGAGCGTTGTGTTGGGTGGTCATGTATCTGCCGGGCTGTCCTACGAGGAAGCCCTGGTCAAGGAGATGCGGGAGGAGCTTGGTACAACCGGTGATTACGTACATCTGGGAAATTTTGTGAAAGAATTACCGGAGGAGGTGGAACACGTATCACTTTTTAAAGTCACGGTATCGCCCTCCAACGTCGAGCTCCACCCTGACGAATTTCAAAAGGGCGAGTTTATACCCTTAAAGAATATCAAGGATAAATTATCTAAAGAGAAATTCCTACCGGAAACAAGAGATGTTTTGAGAATACTGAAAAAGAGCGTCAATACAACCCATCTATGATGGTACTTTTACACCGCGGACATTTAATATTCATCTCATCTTGTTGAGATATATAGATCAGATTACCGCAGAAAGGGCAGGTGTAACGCGGTTGTATCTTTTCATCTTTTAAATCTGACTGAGAGTGTTCTTCCTCCCTTCTCCGTTTCAATATCATACACAAGGTTAAAAACAATACGAGGGTGAAGATGGACAACAAAGTAATCGTACCTCTTCTGTAGAAGAGAGATTGCTCTTCCTCTTCAGTTGTTGTAACGGTGATAACAAAGGGGTCCGAGGGAGTGGATTCTCCATCCTGGTTAACAGCCGATATTCGGTATTCGTATGTTTCTCCGTTTTTAATGGTCGAGTCTTTAAAGTAGTTTTTACTACCCTCTACTGAGTAAAGGTATGATTCTTTACTCTCGTTGTGCCTTCGATATATGTTAAAACTGTTGACTTCATGTTCCTGCTCCGGCATGTCCCAGCTGATGTTGATAAAACCGTCTCCGATCTCACCTTTTAAAGAGATTGGAGTAGGGGGTATGTCCTTTGATTCCTCAATACCGTTAATAGCGTACACACGCCCGTCGATTCCACCAAAATATACCGTACCGTCGCTGCCGATAGCTGCAGAGGATATGATGCTTTGTCCTATGTTTACTACCTTCCTTTCCGTACCCTCTGCTGCCAAAGAATAGAACCTTCCGTCGCTTGAACCGAAATACAAATGTCCGTCAGAGCAAACAGCAGGTGAAGTTGTGATATACCCCTCGGTTTCATAGCTCCAACGCAGTTCACCTCTCTCAGTGAGTGAGTAAATCTTGTTGTCCATGGATGTAATATATACATTGTCTTCACCATCGATGGAAGGTGACGAATGTATTCTTGAATCCGTGCTGAATGTCCACCGAAGAGTTCCATCGGAGTAGAAAGAATATAACTTTCCGTCGCTGGCGCCGGCATATACGT
>JAFDUB010000069.1 GCA_019594025.1 Thermoplasmata archaeon | reverse complement strand
TCCCGAGCTATAGACTGATGGATGATGTTTGCCGCCCCCTTCTTAAAGACGATATACTGATAGAAGGGCAGAACATGACCCAGCCCGAGCTGATGGCTTTGGTGGACCGATTTAAAAAGAACGGAGGTACGTTGTTATCGGTCATCGGCGGTAGGATAAGCGAGGGTATGGACTTCCCGGGCAAGGAGCTGGAGGTGGCAGTTGTGGTAGGTATACCCTATCCTAAACCCACCGCTAGGCAGAGGGGACTGCAGCACTACTACGATATGAAGTTCGGTAAAGGTTGGGAGTACACGGTTAAAGCACCGGCCGTACGTAAGATACTGCAGTCCAGCGGAAGGGTAGTTCGCAGCGAAACTGACCTAGGGGCGGTTTTGATCATGGATGAGAGAGCGGTTCATTTTAAGGAATATCTATCGGGATTAAAGCCGACGGAGAGCGCTGCGGGGGATATACGTGCTTTTTTCAATAAGAAGGAAAATTGAACAAACTTTATATCGAATTTGTTCTTGAGTTCCTTCGATGCATAAAATATGTGATGTTAGTATGGAGAAGAACATACTCGAAGAGAATCAGCGTATCGCTCATCTGAACGAACATGCATTTAAGGACCACAACATCCGAGCCTTCAACGTACTAGGTGCCATAGGATCTGGTAAAACTACACTGATAGAATCACTTTACAAGGAGATGAAAGATAAAAACGTGGGAGCTATCGCAGGGGATTTAACAGGCGAGGACGACCATCTGCGGTTTGAATCACATGGGATACGTTCACTCTCTATCAACACAGGTAAAGATTGCCACTTAGACGCCCATCTGATCAACCACGCCATCGAGGACCTTCCATTGAAAGAATTGGACTATCTATTCATAGAGAACGTGGGCAATTTGATATGTCCTGTGGATTTTCCACTTGGTACGGAATCCGAGATAGTGGTCATTTCAGTTACCGAAGGAGACGATATGATACGGAAGCATCCTCTGATATTTTCTTTAGCAGATATTACAGTTTTAAATAAAGTAGATCTAGCCGAGGTGATGGAGGTAGATCTGGATATCATAAGAGACGATTACAAAAAGGTGAACCCAAACGGAACTCTGATAGAAGCAGACGCTAGAAAGGGAAAGGGAATAGATAAACTTGCGGAACTGCTTGAACTCTACTCTTTACCTCGATAGTAAGGAGAATCTTCTAGCCTAACTATACTGGTAGAATCTTCCTTTTTGTAAAAGCGGTTCCTCTCTTGGAAGAGCATCCCGATAACGAACCCTCCGGCAACCAGCATACCCACCAAAAATGAGGGGAAATGATCGTAAGCTTCAGGTACAGGTACAAGTGCGCTTGACATGGATTTTTCGATCTCTATGGATGAAATCGATACCCGGTCCGCTTCTGGATCGTTGTAACTAACTCCTAAAAACAAGTTATATCCATCGTTTAAAACATCAACCATGGCCTCTTGAGTGCTGCTGTCAATATGAGTAAACGAACTCCAGCTGTAGTAACCCGTCAGTCCACCTGGCAGCTCGAACTGATAGAACATGACAGGCTCTTGTCCGGGCAGTCCTGGTTTTTGTAATATCTGGCCGTTGACCTCGATATTCTGGACGATATAGAAATCGCCTAGTAATTCACCCTTTAGTCCGGTTATCTCAAAGGAAAAGGTCATCTCGGTGGTGTCTTTCACGGATATTACCTTAAAATCGAAGTTTAAATCTATCTCTTCTTCCTGAAGTATTAGTGCGGTGCTCATGGATACCTTAAGGTGTGGAAATCTGTCATGATCAACCGTTTCCGTCGATATCTCCCAATCCCCTTCCAATGGTACATCCACCAACGGACCCTCTACAGGACGAAATTGAAGTGTTGTGTACTCTATATTAAAAAGATTTTCTTCCGAAGATAAGTATATTGTTGGAATCTCTTCCGTACATATAGTAACCTCTATGTCCCCCACTTCCCCCTTTAAAGTGGGTTGAGCATGTATAACTGGAGAGGATGCTAAGATAACGATGCATATCAGTGCCGCGGTGACGGCCAAGACCCTGTTTTTTTCATTCATATGCTTACGTCCTTGAAATTCCCAACCACTTTTTAGAAAAAAGGGTTGAGGAGGTTTATCGTGATAAGGCATTTGTAATTGACTAACATACCTATTAGGGCGATAGTATTATAAAAGGAATTTCGCACATTCTTCGAACTACAGTTAATTTAATACGTTCTTTTCAAGCAGAGGTGCGATAGTTACTTTGCAGTTTTTCCCCTCTATCGTGTCGGTGCAGAACACGGAATCAAAGTGTTTTTCTAACTTTCTATCTGCCCCTCCTACGAAAAGACCGTGTGTACACCCTGCGTGAACATGCTCAGCACCCTGTTCAAACAGTTGTTTGGCCGCCTCTATCATGGTACCACCTGTGGATATTATATCATCCAATATGACAACGGTTTTTCCCTCCACCTCCACGTTTTTTGGCTTGATCTCAACGGTTGAACCGTCAATTCGGGTTTTTTCCAAGTAATCCCAAGGAACTCCTACCTTCTCTGCCGCTTTCTTTACCCGCTCTTTGCCCCCTTCGTCGGGTGAAAAAAAGAAATCCGGTTCGTACATAAGAGAATGTTCCGCTAAGAGACCCATGGCACTTAGGTTATCAGCGGGAATATCGAAAAAATCTAAAATACTTTTCGAATGCAGGTCAATGCAGTAGAACTTATCCGCATACATAGATACTATACTTGCTATCGCTCGAGAACTTACGGACTCTCCTACTTTAAAGGCTTTGTCCTGCCGGGAATAGCTGTAGTAAGGTATCACAGTTGTAATCGAAGATGCGCCGTTTTCCAAAAGGGCGTCTAGAACAAACAACAGTTCAATAAGATGTTTGTCGGGATAGGTGGTTTGTACAAGTATGCAGTCTTCACCCTTGACGTCACCCTCTAATCTAATATATATTTCTCCGTCTGGGAACACTTTGCTGCGAACCTCCACACTGTCCGAATCTTTTAATCTCTCACACAATCTTGGTGACCCCGGTCCTTTTATCAACATGGTAAATCATACCCTCATATGCGTATGGTGATATATTTTTTTGACCGCATTTTTCGTTTACTTTTTTCCCAGTTGATAACCTATCTCGAAGGCCTTAATGTTTTTCTCCTCAGTACCTTTTGGAACCAAGCTTTTTATGGCTTCCTTCATCGAAGGTTCACTAACTATCTCCGTGGCAGCCACCAAATACCCGAGCATTACTATATTTGAGACGATTCTCGTGCCTAACTCGCTTTTAGCCAATTCAGTTGCCGGAAGCCCTTCGAACTCACGGTCCACCTCGGTATGTTCCACAAGGCCGGTATCCAGCAGTAGTGTTCCATCCTCTTTAATGCTCGGTAGATAGGTGGTTAGGGCGGACTGGGACATTATAACTAGTATGTCCGGCTCTCTCACATGCGGATAGTAAATCTCTTTATCACTCACTATTACGTCCACACTACAGGCGCCTCCTCTTGCTTCAGGACCGTAACTTTGAGTCAAGGTAACGTTCTTACCATCTATAATGGAGGCCTTTCCCATTATATGTCCCATCATGATAACCCCCTGTCCCCCAAAACCGGCGAAACGCATTCCCGTCTTCATCATTCGACCCCCATCATATCTCTAGCTTTCTGGAATATTTCCCCTCGTTTCTCCTGGTAGGTGGGAGCACTTCTGTCAACGAACTTTCCGACAATTATCTCTTTATCACCGTCGAGCGCCACTTTGTTTGGATTAGCTCCGTGCTCGATCCTACTTTTCTCCTGATAATATTTCATTGTATCTCTACCGGTCTTCTGACCTACCTTCCGACCGTAGCCGGTAGGGCACGGAGATAGAACTTCTATGAAACAGAAGCCTTTTTTGTTAAGCGCTTCTTCTATTCCCTTTGTAAGTTGTTCTACATGGTAAGTGGTCCATCTAGCTACATACACCGCTCCGGAACCGGCGGCTACCGAAGGGAGGTTGAAAGGCTGTTCAAATCCACCATAGGGAGTGGTTGACGTTTTCGCTTCCATAGGTGTTGTTGGTGCAGCCTGGCCACCGGTCATACCGTAGTTGAAGTTATTTACGCATATCACGTTGAAATCCACGTTTCTCCTGGCTGCGTGTATGAAGTGATTACCTCCTATAGCGAAGAGGTCTCCGTCACCACTAAATACGGTGGTTATCACATCTGGGTCACCTATCTTTAATCCCGTGGCGAGGGGTATCGCACGCCCGTGGGTCATGTGGAACGAATCCATATTGACGTAACCGGCCGCTCTTCCGGTACAGCCTATGCCCGATACCACGGCTGCTTTATCGTGTGGGATTCCAGAAGCCTTTAGAGCTCTGATGTAAGCTCCTAACACCACACCTAGACCGCATCCGGGGCACCAGATGTGTGGGATTCGTTCCTTCTTTAAATAATCGTCCAGCGGATGAAGTCCGTAGCCCGATTTTTTCCCTCTAGTTTGATTCAGATAGTCGGGTGAAAACCAGTTTCTGCTTTGTTTTATACTCATGCGTCTCCCTCCTCTGTTTGTATTTCATTATTATCTATTTTCTCCAATCGATCAACTATTTCTTCAGGTGTATGTATACTTCCACCCATACGGGGAACAAGGTAGGTGGGGCAATGCCCTTCGCTGCACCTCTGCACCTCGTAAACAACCTGTCCGAAGTTAATTTCCGCCACTACAAAAGCATCTAAACCCCTTTTTGCTAATTCGGCTATTCTGTCTTCAGGGAAGGGCCATATTGTTATCGGTCTGAGAAGACCGGCATTTATTCCCCTTTCTCTAGCCATATCGACAGCTTCTCTGGCGGAACGGGAAGCGCTCCCGTAGGAGACAACGATGATATCGGCGTCGTCCAACTTGTATTCTTCATATCTAAGTATGTCGTCCGCGTTCTTTCTTATCTTGTCTATAAGTCTTGTAACAAGATTGTTCTGCACTTTTTCATCTATAACTGGATATCCCCTTTCATCGTGTGTTAACCCGGTGACATGCACCGAGTATCCTTCACCTGTACAAGCCATAGGGGGTACGAGGTCTTCATCAGGGCAGTAGGGCAGATATTCCTCAGGAGACACACTCGGTTTCTTTCTGTCGATAATCTTTACATCCTCTTTGACTGGTATGTTCACCTTCTCTGTCATATGAGCGACCATCTCGTCGGATAAAAGAACTACTGGTAATCTGTATTTTTCCGCCAGGTTGAAAGCGTCTATGGTAAAATCAAACATTTCCTGCGGTGAGGATGGACTCAATACTATAACACCCACATCCCCGTGGGTACCCCATCTCGTCTGCATAACATCTCCCTGCGCAACCATGGTCGGCAGGCCGGTTGAGGGTCCGCCTCGCATCACGTTTACTATCACACAGGGTGTTTCGGTCATAAGAGCGAAGCCGTAGTTTTCCATCATCAAACTGAATCCCGGACCTGAGGTCGCGGTCATTGCTTTCCTACCGGCCCAAGACGCACCGATGATCGACGCGATACTCGCAAGTTCGTCCTCCATTTGTAGATAGCTTCCGTGTATCTCGGGAAAACGATTAGTCAAGCGTTCGAGGATCTCGGTAGCGGGGGTGATCGGATAGCCGCCGAAAAAGGTACAGCCGGCCATTATAGCGCCTTCCGCACATGCGGTATTACCGTCCATAAAGTACGTTCCTTCTTCCATAACTCCCATATTCATTCCTCCTTCAGATATATTGCGAATTCCGGGCACGTCTTCTCGCACTTCCCACAGAGTATGCATCCTTCTTTCATCTCCGGAGGTTGGTACCCTTTTTCAGTGGTATTCTCGGAAAACTCCAGAGCTTTCACAGGGCAGAACTCGATGCAGTACCCGCATCCCTTACATCGTTCTGATATGACACACAACTCCCCTTTCTTTTCCTTCGTTTCCACCTTCCAACACTTCTGGACGGTATCTTTTTTCTCATCATTTTCCATTTTTAATTGCCTCCGCAGATTGCACACACTTCTTTAGTTTGATTAAGTAATCCATGGTTAATAAACTGTTGTGAAAACCATATACTATAGCGAAAAATCTCCTTTAATAATTCAGGTCTAGTACACACAGACATTTGATCTGCCTTTTTTGGTCTTTCGTGCATAGAGGGTACTCCGATTGGGGCTGAAGTTCAACCGATATAAATAAATTACCCACATAACCTAGCGAATGTTATCAAATTTTTACCGTAAGCGAGAGGACAACGCTTTTATATGAGGCTCTTTGTAGCATTTCATCCTAACAATACTCCATCATATAGAAAGGAGGCAATAATCTTGGCTGATGAAGAACACGCAGAGGATTTCAACTACATAGTCCGTCTTATGAATACCGACCTTGACGGGGAACAGTCTACGCTTTATGCTTTGAGAGGAATCAAAGGCGTAGGTACCCGAGTAGCGGAGGCCATAGTAAGGGACGCCGAAGTGGATCCCACACAAAGGATCGGAACTCTTGAAGACAAAGAAGTACAAAAACTGAAAGAGGCTCTTGAACGGTTTTCAAAGATGGCACCGGAATGGATGTTTAATAGAAAAAGGGATCCCTATTCCGGAAAAAATATGCACTTGTTCGGTGCCGAGTTAGACCTTACCTTACGGGAAGATCTCAATCGTCTTAAGAAGATCAGCAGCTACCGAGGCATCCGTCATGAGCAAGGTCAAAAAGTGAGGGGTCAGCGAACTCGTTCCAACGGTCGGTCGGGTATGACCGTGGGCGTACAGCGAAGGAAGGCTATGGCAGGAAAGAAGTCAAAAGGTGATAGATAATGGGCGACCCAAAATTTAGCAGAAAAAAATATCAAAATCCCCCACACCCTTGGCAGGCGGACCGGATCAATACGGAGAACGATTATGTAAGGCACTACGGTCTCAAGAATAAAAAGGAATTCTGGAAGGCCAAATCTAATCTAAAAAGAATACGCGGACAAGCTCGTCATCTCCAGGCAAGGTTGAGATATGGTGACAAACAGGCCACAAAGGAGATAGAAGAATTGCTCAGTATGCTTCATCGAAAGGGCTATTTAGTCGGTGAAAACGTTGGTATAAACGACGTTTTAGACTTAGAGGTGGAGAATATATTGAACAGGCGTCTCCAAACCGTAGTTTACAATAGAGGCTTAGCTAGAACACCGAAGCAGTCCCGCCAATTTATAACTCACGGACATATTCGTGTAAAAGGCCGGAGAACAACCGTACCCAGCTATATAGTTAGCCGGGAGGATGAATCCGCCCTTGAATATCATAATAACTCTCCTTTGAGTGACGAACTTCATCCCGAACGACCGGGTGACGAAGCTGTTGGTATGTCTGTTGAAGAGAGAATGCAGAAGGAAGAAGAAAGACAAAATTACCATAGAAGGAGACGATAATAATGGTCAAATGGGGAATCGCACACGTATACGCGTCTTACAATAATGTGTTAATAACTATCACTGACATCACCGGTGCTGAGACGATTTCAAAGGCTACTGGTGGTATGGTGGTAAGGCAGGACAAGGACCAGGCATCTCCTTATGCGGCCATGGAAGCCGCAAGAAAGGCTATAGATGATGCTAAAGAGAAGGGTATCACTAACATACACGTTAAAGTGAGGGCACCGGGAGGAAGCAAATCACACTCACCCGGCCCCGGCTCTCAAGCCGCCATCCGTTCGTTCGCTAGAGCGGGTGTCAGAATAGGCACTATAGAGGACGTAACTCCTATACCTCATGACACCACCAGGCCCAAAGGGGGTCGTAGAGGTAGAAGGGTATAGATGTGGTCAGATGAAGATAGAGATTGAAGAGATGCAGGAAAGGAAGGCTAGGCTACTGCTTTCCAATACAAACCCTACACTAGCAAACGCTTTGAGACGGGTTTTAATCGCCGACGTACCTAAATTGGCCATTGAGGATGTAGAGTTTCATTTGGGTACCATAGGAGATGAAAGTGGGACCAAAGAGTACAAGAGTTCTACTCCTCTTTTCGACGAGATAATCGCTCATAGATTGGGCTTGATACCCATACCAACCGACCTTGAACTTTTCAACTTCAGGGATGGATGTGAAGAGTGCGGAGGAGAAGGGTGTCCCAACTGTACAGTCATTTACAGTCTCAACAAAAAGGGACCTTGCACGGTTTACTCCGGAGACTTGATGCCTGTAGGAGAGGTTGATTTAAGGGTCGTAGACGATTTAATACCCATAATCAAGCTTTCCGACGATCAGGCCATATTGATATATGCCATCGCTGAGTTAGGTACTGCCAAAGAACATGCGAAATGGCAGCCAACTAGTGGTGTCGGATACAAGTATTATCCTGATGTTACCATCGATAATGAAGAGTGCGACTCATGCGGCGAATGCATAGATATTTGTCCGATGAATATCTTGGAAGAAAAAGACGGTGAAGTTCGGGTTACGGACATGGAGGCCTGTAAGCTATGCAAGTCCTGTGTTGAAACCTGTACCAAAGATGCCATAGAAGTAAAAGGCTTGGAAGAGAAGATAGTCCTCCAATACGAAACCGATGGTTCCCTAACAACCGAAGAGGTCCTAAAGAAATCACTGGAAATACTGCAGGATAAATTCGGAGGTTTCGTTGACCTTATCCAAAACATCGAATGAAATTGTTCTTGTATTCACCTTAATCCCAAGCATAATAAAAAACACCATCATAAATCACATACGCTCATCTCTGCGAGGGTAGCCAAGCATGGCCAACGGCGCAGCGTTGAGGGCGCTGTCCTATAGAGGTCCGAGGGTTCGAATCCCTTCCCTCGCACTTTTTACTCGCTGAGCGTAGAGAAGGGAGGAAAAAGTCAAAG
>JAFDUB010000065.1 GCA_019594025.1 Thermoplasmata archaeon | reverse complement strand
GGGGTAGAAATATATTGGCACATTATAGAGAAAGGCTGCGTTCGATATTGGATAACGAGCTCTAAAGTTCTACGTCGATATCGTAAATTTTATTGGGATTTTCTTTGTGAATACGTATCCAGTTCTTCTCGGTGAGCAGTTCTTCTTCGTACAGTTTAAAGGTTCTCTTGGGCACCGTTTTTATACCTAAAACCGCACCGGGACGCTTGGGGTCGTCTAAGAAATCGGTCTCCATGACGAACCGGTCTCCCTTCTTTAAAGCGGTCTTAAGGTTCTTGTCGCTGGCCAATACCGATGGAAAAAGATTGTGATTCTCTTCTTCGGTTATCAGCGGAGGGCTGTAGTGTTTAACCACTTTATTTCGGGATAGCCCCACACTATCGGCGGTGAGTGCTATCTCTTCACATACCTCTGGGCTCGTACTCTCGGTGTGTAGGACCACCGGACATCCTATGTCGGCGCCGAGTTCCATACCATACTTCATGATACGGTTGGAGGCTTCCATCACCTTTTCGGATACCTCAAAGTGCGGGCGGCCGATCTCACCCAAGGCTACCGCCTTCCCTTCTTTTACGTAGTCGGCGGCGAGTTCCATACCCTGCATCAGAATGTCTTCCGCCTTGGAAAGTCCCACCCGCTGCTGGAGTTTTAGTAGGTCCACGGGATAAGGGCCCAGGGTGACGTACACCTTTACATCGGTTTCTTTTACGGCGGATTCCGCCATCTGAACCGTCCGCTGATATGTGGGTTCGTATCCGTCGGAATCCCAATTTCGCAAATCGTAATAGGGCAGATGAGAAAGAACGAGATGCGTACCTCCGGCTCTTTGAAATTTTTTAACCGATTCGACACATCCTCCACGCTGTTGAAGATGGATGTGGTTGTCGAAAATAGGTAGGTCTAGCTTAATGGATCAACCCTGCCCCTCTGAGTTCGCCTTTGATGTGTTCCACCGCATCCTCTAGGTCTCTGATGTCCTTCGCACCGGTACATACCATATTGCCGGAACCGAACAGCAGTAAAACGACATCCGAATCCCTTAGTCTGTAAACTAGGCCGGGAAACTGTTCCGGTTCGTACTCCACCCTCTCAAGACCAAGAGTTAAAGCTACCGAGTTGAGATTTAGGTCGGCTCCCAAGCCGTAGGATGCGACGATGTTTTGAACGGTGACTTCTATCTCGTTTGTTATCTCTATACCGTTCTCAATCAAAAGGTTCTTCACCTTATTCACGCTTACTCGGGCATCCTCCGTTGTCTTACCACCGGTGCACACCACCTTACCGCTGGTGAACAATAATATGGCGGTCTTAGGTTCCTTTACTCTGAAGACCAGGCCTGGGAATTTTTCTGGGTCATACTCCGATCCTTCCAGTACCCTCGACGCCTCCTCCAAATCTATCTTTCTCTCCATCGACGATGATGCCACAACGTTCTCTATCTTCAGACCGTTCATAAATACCACTTCATTTTAGATTACTTTAAATAGTTTTTAAACTAAAAACAGACTGTGGTTAATAAAACCTTCGAAGAGTGAATCATGTAAAAAGCAGACCGACTTAAAAGAGTGATTCGATCATCAAAGTGGGATAACCTTAAAAAAGAGCGGGACTTTCAGAGGGCGATAACTTGTACGATGTAGTGGTCGTTGGCGGCGGTCCGGTAGGTACTCGGGTCGCCCGACAGAGTGGAGAAGCGGGATACGAAACCTTGGTGCTAGAAGAACACAACACCATCGGTACACCCATGCAGTGTGCCGGATTGGTTAGTCCGAGGGTTATCGAGATGACGGGAACTAAAAGCTCGGTGTTAAGGTCCAGTAAGGCAACCATACACCCCCCGGATGGAGAACCACTGGTGCTGGATGCCGGTGAAGCACGGGCCGCGGTATTGGACAGAAAAAAGTTCGACAGGGAGATGGCCGATAAGGCTGTTAAAGAGGGGGTTGAAATCAGATTAGGATGTAGGGTTACCTCTTCACGGTTGGAGAATGGGAGGCGTAAGGTCTTTTATGAACATAGAGGGGAACATCATGAGATCGAAGCTAGGATAGTGGTAGGTGCCGACGGGCCTACATCGGTGATCCGGCGTGGAGCCGGCTTCGACGGGCCTGCCTATCTGCTGGCGGGAATCCAGGCATTGGTGGGCTATGAAACCGAGGAGATGCATATATACCTGGGACAGGATGTAGCTCCAGGATTCTTCGCATGGCGTATGCCTCATCCGGACGGAACCTTGATAGGAGCTGCTACCGAGGACGGTCAGGCCTTCGACCACCTGATGAGACTGCTTCGACAGAAGGGTTGGGAGAGCAAGATAATAAGCTATTTTGCAGGTACTATTCCACTAGGCCGTTTGAAAAACATTGTGGACGACGGTTTGATGCTGGTGGGAGACGCCGCGTGTCAGGTAAAACCTCTTTCCGGTGGAGGTCTGTACACAGGTTTGACGGCCGCCGACATATGCGCAAGGACGATCATAGATGCTTTTGAAAACGGTGATACGTCTAGGGAATTTCTCAGCAGGTATGACGACTCCTGGCAGGACGAGCTGGGTAACGAGATATCAAAGGGTTTGTGGTTGCGAAAGATTTTCAAAACTCTTACCGACAAGCAGTTGAACGATTTGATCGATGTATTAAACAACGATAGGGTAAAACAGGTGCTGGAGGGGAAGGGAGATATAGACTACCCGTCAACGCTTGCGAAGCCGGTACTCAAGACGGCGCCTAAACTGCTTAAGTTTGCCGGACCATTCATTAAAGGTTTTTTCTAGCCATGGGAACGAGTTGTATTCTTCCTGCATGTATAACATCACCGCCAAAATTCCGAAGAACCCGGCCATCCCACCCAGCAGGTACTGGGGCCATCGGGGTATGGGCGTCTTCACGGTGAAGCTTGAATCGGGGATTATTCCGTTTACTTCCAGGTGAGTGATGTTGATGCTCCCGGAGTAGTACGGTTGGTCAGAAGTTCCGGGACGGCGAGTGGCGTAGTCCCACTCCGCTTCGGTGAAGTAACCCTTTGATTTCATCATGCTCTCTTCACCGTTGTAATCGAATACCAGACGGAAGCGGACGAAATAAACACCCTTGGGTGTGTCTCTAACTGTCTCTAGTCTGAGTTGATTGGGGTACTCCTGACCCGGAGTAAGGTCGGTAAGGGAGAAGGAAGTGGTAGTGGCGCCAGATAAAACGAACACCGGCGGGTTGTCGATATCTTCTATGGATGTTTCATCATCAAGTGTGGCATAGGCGTAGAGCTCCACCGCTATCCTTACGTTCTGCATCTCTTCTTCGTAAGGGTTGGTAAGTACGAATGAAAATGTACCATCGGCACCAGGACGGATTATGGGTGTCTCAAAATTTGAAAGAATCTTGTTCGCCATGCCAGGGTCGGATACCTCGGTCACCGTGCTCCCTAAAACAGGTTGAAATAGGAGTGTGAACAGGAGCAGCAGAACGAGTACCTTGACCTTCATAGAACTTAAAGGTTAGCTTTAAGTATAAAATATTTATGTGGGAAGTGTGCTAGAGAAATTAACATATGAGCCAAGAAATAACTCGTGTTGTAAAGGTAAAAAAAGAGAGGGCAGAACGAGCTATGAAGAAAATCAAAGATGATGGTGCACTCGATCCCACAAGAGTGCCCCAAGAGTCGGGAGATTATCTGCTTATCCCCGTTAAAGAAGGGGGGGAGAAGATATATGCCGACCTGTGTGAGAGAGTACCCAAAAAAAGTCCTTTTGTAAAGATTACCGAGCTTCTAGATGTACCTAAGAAAATGCTTCCGACCAGGTGGGAGATGATTGGAGATGTGCTGCTTTTAAAAATTCCCAATAATTTACAAGATAAGAAAAAAGATGTCGCCGCAGCTTACGCCGAAGTTCTAGGGGCTAAAACCGTGCTTCAGCAGGGGCCCATCGAAGGCGTAACTCGACAACCCCTGGTGGAGATAATATATGGAGAAAACACTGAAACCGTACATCGAGAGAACGGTATCCGGTTCATGCTCGACACCGCTAAGATAATGTTCTCCAGCGGCAACATAGACGAGAGAACGCACATGGCGTCGGTGGTAAAAAAAAGGGAGGTGGTGGTGGACATGTTCGCAGGTATAGGATATTTTACACTTCCCATGGCGGTCCATGGAAGGGGTGAAGAAGTTCATTCACTTGAGATCAACCCCGTGGCATTTGAATACCTGTGTAAGAACGTATCGTTGAACGGTGTTGAGGACGTGGTTAAACCACACCTGGGAGATAACAGAGATTTTACATTTGATAAAACCGCCAATCGGGTGGTGATGGGGTACCTGCACGATACGTGGAAGTTTTTACCCAAAGCCGTGGAGTTTTTAGGAGGGGAAGGGATGATACATTACCACTGTAACGTAAAGGGAAAGGATCTGGAGGGGAAAGTACGAAAACAACTTCTGAAACGAATCAATAATTTTGAGATAAGGGAAGTAAGAAAAATCAAATCCTACGCACCACACGTTTACCACGTAGTAGCCGATGTGTTGATAAGGTCGCAAATTATTTAATCGTTCGAACCATGTCCATAGAATGGTGAAGGTATGCCCGAGTGCCCAAATTGTGGAGAAGTTTATGGTTCAAAAGACGTTTATAGTGGGAAGTGTCCTGGATGCGGTATCATGCTGGGACCAGACATGGATTTGAGGGGGGACGATATCTATACCACCCTTTCTAAAGGTTGGAGAATACTTACCGAGAATTTCAAAGAGATGATGATATTTGAAGCAATACCTCTAACAATAACAATTGTTTTTTTACTTCTCTACATTTTTAGTTTCGAGATGTTTTCAAGTTTGGATGGGGCCGAGGCCTTTAAAGGATTAGTTATCTTGATGATGGTTTTGTTCCCAGGTATGATCATGTTAACTATCATTCAACTCCTTTTCTCAGGAGGTTTTGTTGGCATGGCGAAAGAGGCGTATGAAACCGGTGTTACCCAAGCCAAGACCGGTTTTTCGGTAATTAAAAAATATCCTTTGATGATAGTAGCTACCGGTTTCATCGTCCAAGTACTAATCAGCTTTGGCCTTTGTTTATGCATAATTCCGGGAATATTGTTTTGCTACTGGTGGTTATTCGCACTGCCGGCGGTTGTCATAGAAGGGAAGGGGGTCAGTGAGGCTCTTGATACGAGTAAGAATTTCGCAACTAATAACAGTACGTTCTTGTTCACCGTGGCTATCTTCATAGTCATATCTGTCGGTGCTATCATATCAATGCTCATCTCCGTGGGCTTGACTTTTCCCTACGGAGGCGTGACAGAACCCCCATCCATTTACAATGTGCCATACTTGGTCCGAACGATAATTTCATCGTTTCTATCCGCATTGTTGGGAATTTACTTCATTTTGTGCGTGAGCGTTCATTACATGCGTGGCAGAACCACAGAGGTAACATGGGACGGTAGGATTCCGGCACCCCCCGTGCCCATGAACTGGTCGCGATTGCCGGATGAAAAGGAGTGGGATTATGAAGAAAGAAGCTGATTTTTGGGAAGATGAAGACGAGGCCGTTAGATGCGGGTTGTGCGCCCATCGCTGTCGTATAAAAGATGGAAAGGCGGGAATATGCAGGGTAAGGGAGAATCGAGGAGGAACGCTTTACAGCCTGGTTTACGGTAAAGCGGCGTCTTTGACACCTGACCCAATAGAGAAGAAACCACTGTACCACTTTCATCCTGGAACAACTGCGCTTTCCTTCGGTACGGTGGGCTGCAACTTTAGATGTCTGTACTGCCAGAACGTGAGCCTTTCATGCGGTGATCCGGAAGCGTCCTATCTCCGTGAGATACCTCCGGAGGACATAGCCAAGATGATGAAAAGATACGACGGTATCGCTTGGACCTACAACGAACCCACTATTTCATACGAGTACAGCTACGATGTTTTCAAGCTTGTGAAGGGAGCCGGGGGCTACACGGTTTACGTGACCAACGGGTATATGGAGAAAGAGCCTTTGAAAAAGATAGCTCCGTACCTGGACGCCATGAACATAGATGTTAAAGCCTTTAGTGAGGAATTTTACAGTAAAGTTGTCGGCGCCAGATTGAAGCCCGTGCTGGAGACCTGTAAAAGGGCCTACGAGTTGGGAATACACATAGAGCTGACTTATCTTGTTGTACCGGGGTACAACGACGGTGCTGAAGAGGTGGGAGAATTTTGTTCCTGGGTTTACGATGAACTGGGTGAAAACACGGTGGTACACTTTTCCAGGTTCCATCCCCACCACAAGATGAGGGACATATCTTCCACACCGGCGGAGAAGATGCGTGAGGTCCGAGACATCGCCCATAAGAAAAGGTTGAACTACGTGTATCGGGGTAATTTACCCGCTAACAACGATACAAAATGCCATAACTGCAGTCATACGGTGTTAAAGAGAGGATACTTTTCATCCAGTAAGTCAGTGCTGCGGGACGGTAGATGTCCTAACTGCGGCGCCCTTATTCCGATAATCCTATGATTTTGTGTTGGATACGGTAGTCGCCTTCGCGGGTTCGATTCTGCTGCCTTATACGCTCGATAACTGTTTCGAGTCTATCTTCGTTGATCAGCAGTAGAACGTTCAAACCCCTTTCCACCGCGTTGATGGTGGATTCGATGGGAGAAAATATTATATCCGGTTTTAGGCCGGACGACGTGGCAATTCCATACTCCAGCTCACCGATGACCGCCAGACGGTCGTAATCTATTTTCTGGTATTTCTGCTTTATTTCTTCGGGTCGGTGGGATTCACTTATGATCTGGATGTATACCATACCCACTTCCATATCGATTATGCCTTTTAACGCCCCCACCTTTACTGGTCCTCCTTTTTTAGCATCGGTGAGTGCCGTGCCGGTCGAGTGGGATGATTCGTGGGACGCGTGCAGAAAACCGTTGTCCATGAACAGACCGACCTGATCACCCTTTGAGATATCATCCAAAGCGATGGCGGTGCAGTCTGCTATCAGATCTATTTTTTTGGAAGCATCTTCCAAAAAATCCATGAGTTC
Organism: Thermoplasmata archaeon; assembly: GCA_019594025.1. Lineage (GTDB taxonomy): Archaea > Thermoplasmatota > Thermoplasmata > Halarchaeoplasmatales > Halarchaeoplasmataceae > Halarchaeoplasma. The sequence goes on along the minus strand of JAFDUB010000065.1, from coordinate 2,834 downwards.
CGAGAGTACTTCACGTACGAGTTCCATCCCCTCGTGGGTGGGATTGTAGCCCCTGGTGGACACCTCTATCAGCCCCTGGGATTCCATCTCGGATATGTAGTTGTGGACCCCCTGCTCGGTCATCTCCAGCTCATGGGCTATATCCGCCAGTCTTGTTGGTCGATATACCGCTGACTGGTAAAGTATCAAAAAGCGTGTGAGTTGTTTTTTGTCCCGAAGCAGTTTCATGCACCTGTAAAAGTGAGAGGTGGTATTTGATGGTTTACCTTCTTTTCAAGTAAATTTTAAATAATTAAAGTTGGTTTGTCAGTGTATGAAAAGAAAGATGTTGTTTGCAGCGGTGATGCTCTGCCTGTTGCTCGCGGTAGCGGGTGGGCACGTCTCCGCTGAAGAAGAGTTAGAAGTTGTTGACGCTAGAGGGGAAACCATAACGCTGGAGGAGCCTCCTGAGAGGATCGTCTCTTACATGGCTTCAAATACCGAGCTGCTGTTCCATATCGGTGTCGGGGAGAGTGTAGTTGGAGTGGACGATTACAGCAATTATCCTCCCGAAGTTGACGCACTGCCCAAAGTCGGTGACGCCTTCAACCCCGATTATGAAAAGATCATAGACCTCGAGCCGGACCTGGTCGTGGCCGCTAGTTACAATAATGTGCTGATAGACACCTTGGAGGATTACGGTTTAACCGTTGTAGCTACACATTCAACCAGTGTGGAAGACGCTTATCGAGATATGCGTATGCTGGGGACCATATGCGGTGTTTCTGAGACCGCTGAGGATTTGGCTTCTCGGCTGGAGGCGAGTATCGATAAGATAGAGGATGAGTACGGAGGGATACCAGGAGATGAGCGACCTACCGTGCTGTACATCACCGGGACCTACGAAGGAATAAACACGGTTGGTGCGGGTACATTCATCCATGAGTTGATGGGGAATGCGGGACTGCACAATGCCGCCGGAGGGGAGGATGGATGGCTGACCTACTCTGAGGAAGAGGTTATAGCGAGTGACCCGGAAGTGATTATAACCACACATGGTTTGAAGAACACTTTGGGGGAGTACATAGAACGGGATTCATGGCAGGTGATTACCGCGGTTAAAAACGATGCGATTTACTACGTGGACGACGATGTGATGTCCCGACCAGGGCCCAGGGTTATCCAGGCACAGGAGACCTTCGTGGACATTATGGAAGAAGAGCGGGAAGAGACGGAAGGTGAGGATATACCCGGATTTACCGCCGTCGGCTTTATAGCCGCTCTTGCGCTGCTGATATACAAGCGGAGAAGATAGATGGGTGCACCCTTTAGAGACCATCCAAAGCTTTGTTTCGTTTTTCTCGCCGTTGGATTAGTGCTGGTTGTGGTGACTTCGCTAACCGTGGGCTCTAGAGCGGTTAACATTCCAGCTGATAGGGTTGTCGGTATCGTACTTTCCAGGCTCCCCGTCGTCGGCAGAAGGATGCCGGAGTACTCTGAAAGCGATACCACGATTATCATACTGGTACGTCTTCCCAGACTGCTCGTGGGGGTGCTGGTAGGTGCCGGGCTGGCGGTTTCCGGCAGCTCCATGCAGGGTATCTTTCGTAATCCACTGGCATCACCCTATATATTGGGGGTTTCCGCCGGAGGAGCTTTAGGAGCGTCCATAGCTATATTCCTCGAACTCGGTTTGTTCTGGTTGCCCGTATTCGCCTTCGTTTTGGGCATGAGTACCGCTTTCTTGGTTTTCTTCCTGGGAAGGGTAAACGGTAGGATGGATACGCCGTCTCTGCTGTTGGCAGGTATAGCGGTTGGCTCTTTCATGGGTGCTCTGACTTCCTACATCAAGTTCATGAGCCGCAGGGGTCTTCAGGACATCGTGTTCTGGATAATGGGTGGACTCCACGGCTCCCTGTGGAATCACGTGTACATACTGATACCTTTGGTTTTAGTAGGTTGTTTGATAGCTTTGTTTTTTTCAAGGGAACTGAACGTAATTCAGACCGGAGAGGATTCCGCCAGTCAGCTGGGTGTGGACGTTCAGCGCAGTAAGATGATACTGCTGTGTGTTTCCAGCCTGCTCGCCTCCGCCGTAGTCGCCTTTACAGGGGTGATCGGTTTCGTGGGCTTGATGATGCCTCACAGCGCTAGGCTGCTGGTCGGGCCGAACCACCGGCATCTGATACCCACCTCCGCCCTTCTAGGAGCCCTTTTCCTGGTAGGGTGCGATACCTTGGTGCGGTTGATGGGTAACATGCCGGTGGGTATAGTCACCGGCCTGTTCGGGGCACCCTTCTTCATATATCTTCTGGTGAAAAGTAGGGGTGTGACCGGATGGTGATGCTGGAGACCGTGGGTTTGAAGGGGGGATACAACGGTAAGAACGTTTTGAAGGGCATCGATCTGAGGGTTGAAGAAGGGGGTTTTTTAGGCGTGATCGGTCCTAACGGGTGCGGTAAGAGCACCCTCGTGAGAGCGGTATCTGGAGTACTTCCTCGAGTAGAGGGTGAAGTTCGTTTGAAAAATAAGTTGAGCTTTGACATGTCTAGGAAGGAGGTCGCCAAGATTGTGGCGGTGGTGCCTCAGAATGCCTATATTCCCTTCCCATTCACCGTGGAGGAGGTGGTGAGCATGGGCCGTACGCCGCACCTGGGCAGGTTCGAATCCGTGGTCGGAGAACATGCTAGGAAAATGGAGGATTCCTTGGAATCCGTTGGTTTGAGTGAGATGGCGGATAGGAACGTACGTGAACTGTCGGGAGGCGAATTTCAACGGGTACTGGTGGCAAGGGCCCTTACACAGGAGCCCGAGTTACTTTTGCTGGATGAAGCCACCTCGCATCTGGACATCGG
>JAFDUB010000087.1 GCA_019594025.1 Thermoplasmata archaeon | reverse complement strand
AGCCGAGGGTCTGCTGGTACAGGATAGGAACTTCAAAAGACTGAACATGGACGACGTTGAAGTTAAGAGTGCCAGGGAGCCGACGGAGGAAGAGAAAAGGGCCATGGAATTTGCATGGAAGGTCGTCAAACATGTTAAATCAAACGCCATCGTGTTCACCAGAGAAGACCACACCGTCGGCATCGGTGCCGGTCAGATGAGCAGAGTAGATTCCGTCAAGATAGCCCACATGAAAGCTCGATCCGATACTTCGGGATGCGCAATGGCTTCAGATGCTTTCTTCCCCTTTAGAGACGCCGTCGATGCGGCTGCAGAAGCCGGTATCACCGCGGTCATCCAACCAGGCGGTTCGATAAGAGATCAGGAAGTTATCGACGCCGTTGACGAGCATGATATGAGCATGGTGTTCACAGGTTACAGGGTGTTCAAACATTGAAAGAAAGAGAAGTAGATCCGGAAGAGTACCTTTACTCTCTGAAACGCAAGGGAGATAAGATAGGATTAGATAAAGTTCGAGAGTTCCTATCTCGGTTCGACGAACCCCAATTCAAGTACGATACCGTGACCATAGGAGGTACCAACGGTAAGGGGTCGGTGACTACTCTGGTAGCCAACGTGCTCACAGAAGCGGGATTTCGGACCGGTAGATATATCTCCCCGCACCTAGCCTACTTCGAAGAACGTATTACCGTCGATGGTAGGATGATAACCAAGGACGAACTTTGGTCTTTGATAGATTTAGTCAGACCGGTTTTGGAGGAGATCGAAGCGGAGGAGCCGGAAAAGCGGCCCAGCTTCTTCGAAGTGCTGACCACTTTGGCGTTCTTGTATTACGCTGAAAAAGAGGTGGATATAGCGGTACTAGAAGTTGGCATGGGTGGAAGATTGGACGCGACCAACGTTTCATCTCATATTGTTTCGGCGGTAACAACCATCGGCTTGGACCACATCAAGTACTTGGGAGATAACAAGATGGATATAGCTTACGAGAAGGCGGGAATCATACACCCAGGAAATCAGTTCGTCACAGGCGATAAAGACCCCTTCGTACTGGACTACTTCAAAAAGGTATGTGAAGAACGTGGCGCCCATTATTTGCATGCCTTCGACCGGGACTATAAGATACTCGACTCACCCCTGAGGCTCGAATTACCCGAGTTCGGCGAGATGCTCATACCGGGTACTGCAAAGTGGCAGGCGGAAAACGCACTGGTTGCACTCGGTGTGCTGGAAGAGTTGAAAAAAAGCGGTTACGAAATATCAAAGGAGGCCATAAAGAAGGGCTTTGATAACACCACACTACCCGGCCGTATGGATACCTGGAGTAAGGAGCCGTGGATGATCTTCGACTCCGCACATAACGTACCGGGATTACAAGAATTGGTGGAGTCGGTAAAAGAGCTTGAGTACGATCGTCTTTTACTCGTTTTAGGAGTGCTTGAAGATAAGGACCATAAAGGCATGGTGGATACCATAGGTCCTCTTTGCGATACAGCCTTTACCGCAGAGCCCGACAGTGATAGAAAGCTTTCCAGTGAATTGCTGGCTGAAAGGTTGAAGCGATACTGCAAAGCTCATAGTTACGGTAAGGGGATAGATGCTTTAGAGGCGGCGAATAAAAGTTGGAAACCCGGCGACCTGATATTGGTCACAGGTTCGATCTACCTACTGGGAGACATACTAAGAGATATGGAGGTGGATGAAGGATGAACGACGGTTTCGATTACAAGGAGATGATGGAGCACCTTAGGGACCTATTCCAGGTGGGAGCTTTTCCCGGTAAAAATCCTGAATCACCAGAGGTACCTAGCTCCACCCCATTCGAGGTACTGATCGCCACTATACTTTCACAGCGTACCAAGGATGTGAACACCCATAAAGCGTCGAAAGAGCTGTTCAAACGTTACAACACTCCTAAACAATTGGCGGAAGCCCCGCTAGAGGAGGTAAAGGAAATTGTACACGTCACCGGTTTCTACAACGTCAAAGCCCGACGGGTGAAAGAAGTTGCGAAGATCATACATGAACGGTACAACGACGAGGTGCCTGAGGAGTTGAATGAATTATTGGACCTCCCCGGTGTCGGTAGAAAAACCGCTAACTGCGTACTGGTGTACGGTTTCGGAGAACCGGCTATACCCGTAGATACCCACGTCCACCGTATCAGCAATCGGCTGGGTATAGCGGATGCTAAAACGCCGGAGGAAACCGAGCAGCAGTTGGTAGGATCGATGCCCAGACGCTACTGGATAGAGATAAATAAACTGATGGTAGAGTTCGGTAAGGAGATATGCAGGCCTAGAAATCCTAGGTGTGATTCCTGTCCAATTAACCATATGTGCAAGTACTATGAAGAGGTGTATTTAAATGAAGATAGATAGATTGAGAGCGTATCCCATCGCGATAGATAGAAGTGAGGTATTCAAGATAGCAACCGGTTCGTCGCTTACTGCGGAGAACGTCTACGTTAGAGTGGATAGCGGCGAATACACAGGTTGGGGAAATTCTAGTCCCAACAGTGTTACTAAAGAGACCACCGAGTCGATACTGAAGATGCTGAGAGGAGTGCAAGGAGAGGTCGAGAGATCGGATGTAGATATAGAGGAACTATGGGGCGAATTATCAGAAAAACATCCCCACGATCCTTCCGCGCTAGCCGGACTCGACATCGGGCTTTATGACCTGCTGGGTAAGATGGAGGGTAAGCAGGTATACGAAATGTACGGTGGTAAGAGCAGAGGAGTAATTACCGATAGAACTATCGGTATAATGCGGCTAACCGATACCGTGGAACATGCCCGCGAATACGTTGATAAAGGATTCACCGCGCTGAAGATAAAGATAGGTTTGGACCTCTTAGAGGATATAAAACGAGTGGCGGCGGTTAGAGAAGAGGTAGGCGGGGATATCAGGATATGGGTCGATGCAAACCAGGGCTACTCGGTAGAGGAGTCGATAACACTCTGTCAGAAGCTCGCGGATCTGAACGTGGAGTTCGTCGAACAGCCGGTTAAAGAAGAAGATCTCGAAGGGTTGAAAAGGGTGACGAAGGAGTCTTCAATACCTGTGATGGCGGACGAAGTGATGAAGGACCATGAGATAGCTGAAAAGATATGCAGCGAAGAGATAGCGGACATGGTGAACATCAAGCTCATGAAGTGCGGAGGACTCACCGGTGCATGGAAGATAGTGGATGTTCTGGAGGATTACGGAGTGGATGCGATGGTGGGCTGTATGGGTGAGGACGTTCCTGCCATCGCAGCAGGTGTGAACCTGTGTTTAACCACCGATAGGATCACCCACGCCGACCTGGATAGTCACTTCATGCTCTCGGATATGGCCTTCGACGGTCTCGAGTTCAAAGGGGGAAAACTATGGTTGTCCGGGGAAACCGGTCTCGGTATAAAAGTACTTGATGATAAGCTAGAGAAGTACCACATGGATCTGGAGGGTGTTGTTTGATAGTTGAAACCCCCTCTAGACTACACTTAGGTATAATCGACCTCAGCAGGCAGTTTGAGAGAGAATACGGTGCCTTAGGGCTGATGGTCAAAAGAGGTTACCGTATAGAAGTAGTACCGATGGATGAGGGGTTGGATGTGGAGGGTACCGAAAAAGAAAAAAAAGAGGTGGGATCGGTCTTCGAAGCTCTAAAAAACAGTTATCAGCTAGATACCGGTTTTAAAGTGAACGTCAAAAGAAGGGTTCCCCGACATATCGGTCTTGGCTCTACAACACAGTTGAAGATGGGGACAGCCGCTTCAATGATGAAGATATCAGGTGTAAATTACGATGTGGAGGAATTGGCTACCGCGGCGGGTAGAAGTCGTTTTTCAGCAATCGGCACCTACGGTTTCATGCATGGCGGTTTTATATTGGAGGGGGGGAAACGTAGGGTGGCCGACGTACCGCCTCTCTCAACTCGGATGGAAATTCCCTCCGAGTGGCGATTCGTAGTGGTTTGGCCCGAGGCCAGTTCATCATACGACGAGGTGCAGGAGAAACCGATAATGAAGAACGTGAAGGTGTCGGTTGAATATCCCAGAAAGATAACACATCACATAGTGATGGGGGTACTCCCGTCAATAGTTGAAGATGATATAGAGTCATTCGCCCACCACGTATCCCGTATCCAGAGGGTCGTCGGAGAATCCTTTTCCAAGTATCAGGGAGGTACGTTTCACCCTTTGGTAGCTGAAACGGTGGAGAAGCTGGAAGAGATCACCTATGGAGCGGGACAGAGCTCTTGGGGGCCCACCGCCTACGGTATAACCACTAAAGATAAGGCAGTCGGTATTAAAAAAGAGGTGCAGGATTGGCTGGATGATATCGGCTTGTCCGCTGAAATTTGGATAGCCGAGCCCGATAACGAAGGAGCGGTTTTTACTCAATGACGTTTCAATAATCCTTCCATGGCATTCGCGATCTTTTCAGGTCGTTCCAATGCATTTGCACAGGGGATACCGTGTTCGCTTTCCAGCTTTTTTTCTACCGATAGTCTTTCGCTTTCAGGTATATATTCTGGATTTACGCATAAGGCAATGGTGTCGGCACCTGAATATAATTTGATCAGCTGTCTCTCGGTTTCAACTTCGGGCATAGGCCATCGGATATCATCTTCACGGTAGTGACGGTATCTTCTTGCGGGAGCGTGCACCAGCACAACCCCATCTGGCTGTGAGGCGGCCAACACCGCTCTCGAGCCGCAGACGTAGGCTGGATGAGATATACTGCCCTGTCCTTCGACCAGTATAACATCAGGCTTACTTTCCTCCCAAGTAGACCATATCTTGTACTCTAATTCCCCCACCATATAGTCTCCCTTTATCGAATCTAACGGTAATCCGTGAGCCGCACCCTGAAGTAAGCCGGTCTGTCCGGTAGCCACCCATTCTACCTTTATATTTCTCTCTTTCATGCACTCGAATACAGATATCAAGGCCGTTCTCTTTCCGATGGAGCTGTCGGTGCCCATGAATGGGATCACTAAAGCATCTATCTCTTTCTTCCTGTTCATGAAGTAGTGCATCTCCTCCAGTGGGGGAGGTCTCCTGATATCGTGCAGCTTTACACCGTGCTTCTTAGCTAGTTTAGATAGTTCTTCATCATCGTTCAAGTACTTGTGGAGTCCGGCTATGACGTCCATACCCTCACATATAGCATCTTTTATGTGTTTTTTGAAGCTGTCTGGAAGATATCCTCCGATGGTCGCTACACCGACGACGAGGATATCGGCTTCACCGACTTCCTCCAGTGCTTGCTTTATGCCTTTATAGATCGGTTTTTTATGACAGTTAGGTACAACCTGGTCAGTCGTTTTACTGCAAAATCGTGGGTCGATAACACCGAGTATATCGAATCTTCTCGAATAGCGTAACAAACCATGAGCGGTTTTTGCTACAGAACTGTCCAGGTGTCCATCGGTCAGAATCAATGCTCGCTCCATGGCCTACGAAAATCAAAAACCGCATAAAATACTTTCGTTAAAAATCGACCAGCGAGCGCTGTTTGTTCTCCATCTGTTTTCCTTCAACGGCCAGCTTGCCGTACTCTCCCCCACCACCTGGAGACATCTTCAGATCTCCTTTTCTAGCTGAAGACACTATCTCAGCGATCTCTTCTCCACCTATAGATACTATCTCGTTGACCGGCATATCCAGTAGAACAAAGATCTCGTCACCGTGTTTCAGCAGTCTATCCCAGATCTCTCTCACCTTTTTTGTACCGGTGCTGGAGTGCCCTATACCGGCGGCGATTATCTCCTGCAGAGGCGGTGTTGCTATGTAAGGCGGCCGGTCATCGGGGGCTACCTCGGTATCGCTCAGCTCACGTACCCTGTCTTTAACACCCTTCTTGATCCTTCCACCACAGTTGCACTTCCAATCCCTAGCCACGCTTTCTTCCAACGAATAATGTGTATAACACCTGTTGCAGGCACTCTCGTTGTATTTACCTCCCTCGGGAGGCAGACCAACGTTCTTTAAAACACGACCTTTCTTCCCTTCAAGCAGACCTTTCAGTAAATCAAAACTTATATCCTTGATTTCGATAACGTTAAACTCTCTACCCAGCCGGTGAGGATAGGGTGAGTGTGCGTCGGAGTTTGAAAGGTATGTAAGGGTGTGCAGTTCGGAGATACCGTCGGCATAGGAGCTCTTTGCACTCAATCCAAGTTCGAGATATGATATTTTGGGGGTCATAGCACCATAGCAGTTTTTCAAGCTGTCGTGTTTGCCGTACAAACCGGTGTACGGTGTGAAGGCGTGTGCAGGTCCCAATAGTACATCGGATTCGATGCACATCAAGGCAAGCTCTTCACCGGAGAGTGAAACGTTCGGCCGACCGTCGGAGTTTATGTTATTAGAGAACTTTTTCAGCCGTTGGTAAAGCTCCTCCACCTGTGCCATGGTGGGAAAGAATAGTAGATGATGCACCCTATCCTTTGTCTCCACCTCTCCGCTTAGAACAAAGTATGTATCGTCTTGAGAGTAAACCCCATCCTCAACTTCCTCCATCCCTCCGATCTCGGCACGCCATCTCGGATGAAGACAATCGCCGGTACCCAGCAGCTCGATCCCTTTCTTCGACGCCCCATGGGCAAGCAGTTCGAAGTTCATGTTACTGCTCGTCGCTCCCGAGTACTTTCCGTGCAAGTGAAGATCGGCCCTGATCATCATGGTAAAGGGAAAAGGGCCGGGGTGATACATAATGTTGACGATGATCGATTTTTATGGAACGTAACTTTGATCTATGGTAACTAGATATAAATAAAGATAATAATGCAACAATAGTATTATTTAAGCATATATAATAAATTTAACTGTGTTATCTGCGAATTATTTCGCTTCACTTTATTCGACCTCCTTTTCGATCATCTCAAAGTAAGATCCTAGAATATCTGAACGGCATTTTCTCCAAAATGCCTTTTCAGGAGTTTCTAGATTATCCCAATCCAGACTCATATGTGGTTTGATT
>JAFDUB010000120.1 GCA_019594025.1 Thermoplasmata archaeon | reverse complement strand
TCGCCTATTTTTTTCATGGTATTGTAGCTACAGTTCTAGTCATATTAAAAGGTAACTGTATTTTGTGTGGATTTACTTGAGCATGGGCATCCTTATTCCTTTTTTCAATGCAAAATCGATGGCTTCTTGATAGCCTGCATCCGCATGCCTAACCACGCCCATGCCCGGATCCGTCTTGAATACCCTTAGAATACTCTCTTCGGCTTCTTTCGTTCCGTCGGCCAAAACAACCATTCCCGCATGCGTCGAGTATCCTATCCCAACACCGCCGCCGTTGTGAATGGATACACTGGTGGCCCCGGCGCTTGTGTTGAGAAGTGCATTCAGCAGGGGCCAGTCCGCCACAGCATCGCTTCCGTCCTTCATACTTTCTGTTTCCCTATTGGGACTGGCGACGCTTCCGGCGTCCAGATGGTCACGGGTTATGGAGATCGGTGCCGATATCTCTCCCTTGGCCACAAGATCGTTTATAGCCTTGGCGAATCTATCACGTTCGCCGTATCCCAGCCAGCACACTCTGGCCGGTAGTCCTTCCCAGGGAAGATGTTTCTCAGCCAGATCTATCCAGTTTATCAGTTGTTCGTTGTCCGGAAACATCTCTCGGATCAGTTCATCCGTCCGTAGGATATCTTCTGGGTCCCCGGAAAGCGCCATCCACCTGAATGGTCCTCGCCCTTCACAGAACATGGGTCTTATGTAGGCCGGGACGAATCCCGGATAGGCAAAGGCATCTTCAAAACCGGCTTCCAGTGCCTGCCCTCTTAGATTGTTTCCGTAATCGAATGTTACCGCTCCCTTTTCATGCATCTTCACCATGGTCTCACAGTGCAGTTTCATTGATGCGATGCTCAGTTCTTTGTATTTAGCTGGATCTTCTTCCTTCAATTTCTGTGATTCATTGAAGGTCATTCCATGGGGTACGTAGCTCATGGCATCGTGGGCACTGGTTTGATCCGTGAGAACGTCCGGGACGATTCCCTTTTCCAGCATATACGGTATTACTTCTGCGGTGTTACCAACAAGACCTATGGACATGGGCTCTTCGTTTTTAACTGCTATTCTCGCCAGCTCTAATGCTTCCTCGGTATCATTCACTACTTTATCACAGAAGCCCGCTTCAAGCCTTCTCTTTGCCCTTGCCGGGTCTATCTCTATCACCAGTCCAACGCCCCCGGCCATCTTTATGGCAAGTGGCTGTGCACCCCCCATGCCTCCCAGGCCGCCGCTTACACATAGTTTACCTTTAAGAGTACCGTCAAAATGCTTCTTTGCCAGGGCTGCGAAGGTCTCATAGGTTCCCTGGATTATTCCCTGGGTTCCGATATAGCACCATGAACCTGCGGTCATCTGACCGTACATCATCAACCCCAAGTCCTCCAATTCGTAGAATTTTTCCCAGTTTGACCACTTGGGAACAAGGTTGGAATTCGCTATCAAAACCCGTGGTGCCCTTTCGAATGTTCTGAAAACGGCAACGGGTTTTCCGCTCTGTATCAACAGTGTTTCATCGTTCTCCAGCTCTTTCAAGGATTCAACGATCTTATCGTAACACTCCCAATTCCGGGCTGCCTTTCCGGTACCGCCGTAAACTATCAGTTTATCCGGTTCCTCCGCATTCTCCAGATTGTTCATCAACTGACGTAATGTATTCCTCGCCGAGTAGGACTCCAGGTAAGTGTAATAACTTCATACGATTCGGCCTCGAACGACTCGATAAATCCACTCTCAATCTCTTCTTCGTAACCGTCTCTCATCCATGAGTATAACTTCAAATTAACATCACATACATACGCACCGAGCACGGTCTTGAAGGCCTTTCTGAAGCGATTCATCGATGGGATATATTGTCCCGTATCAAGTTTATCGACAGCATCATCATAGATATCTTTAGCCTCTTGGACATCCGGGTTCTCGGAACCAAAATTTCGTGCTGCCTCTTCTATCACCGTATACACCTTTAACCATACGATTTCAGCAAGTGAGATTATCACATTCTCCGTTGGTATCCCCTGCCTTCCCTGGCCTGCTGCATTCAAGTGAACAACCGCCTGCCGTACGGACTTTATCGATTCCTCTCGCTGATGATCCGAAACAAGCAATAGAGCTTCCTCAAGACTCTCAATTGCTTTTTCGATCTGCCCCACACCCCTGGGATTATTCGAATATTCGTCAAGGAGAACTTCGATGTCTCCAATCGAAGAAGTTATGTTTTCCTTGTAAGAAATATCACTTGCATCACCACCTGTGTTCCTCACAATAACGGTGAGAATATTCTCTCGATCAAAATACACCACAGGACTATCCGCTCTGATACGTTCAATGATTAGGAACGTATCTGATAGTTTGCCACCGGTCGAAGTTGTTTCTTCGTCGTAGTATTCAACTGACGAGTCGGTCAATTCTCCATCGTACGTAGTATTTAATGTTCCTGTAACAACAATTGAGCTCAACAGTATCAAGATTGTTGCTAAGATTGCGTTCAGTTTATTCATTTTCATGTTTTTTACCCCCATATTGTTTTTTATTTTTTCTTATATGATAACTTAAGCAAATGTAAATCATGACGGTTGAAATAACGGGGATGAACAAGTTATTAAACTCAGGAACATTAACAAAATCGGGATTGCGTTTGTAATAAACCTCCCAAATTCCATCCCTATCATCGTGCCATACTACATGGATTATATCATTGTCTACTGCGATATTCGGACGAAGTGAATCACTATTGTCTGTGTAAGTTAGCTGAGTATCTTCACCCCATGAAATTCCTCCATTGCCTGAATATTTGTAATATATCTCGTTCCCTCCATCTCGTCCATCGAACCAGACCAAATGTAATTCATCCTCTAAAACAGCTAATCGTGGCCTTACGGCCCGAACTGACGATCCTGTAAGTGTCTGCGGTTCGTCCCAGGTTTCACCGTTGTTCGTCGAGCGGCGGTAAAGGATGATGTCTTCATCGGACGATATATCCTCCTCCCAAACCACATGTACATGTCCATCCCACACCGCTACATCGGGTCCAACATCCCAGTTGCTACTATCAGCCAAGACAACCTCGTCCTCCCATGTGGTTCCGTTGTTAACCGAGCGCCTGTAATACACGTCAAATATGCCATCGCGATTATCACCCCAAACAACATGTACGGTGGAACCGAATACTGCAATATTAGGCCCGGAAGAACCATGCGGAGCATCGGTCAGTCTGACTTCCCCCTCCCATGTGACCCCACCGTCAGTACTGCGGTTGTAGTATAGCTCGGTTCTCGGAGGTAATGACCCATCGTCATGCCTGCTATCCACCCAGACAACATGCACGTCCATCCCGTCCTCGCTCACGGCGATCTTCGGTGCCTGCGAGTTATTCCCGTCGTTCGAAGAGATGAACATAGGTTCGCTCCAAGTGATGCCACCATCCGTTGAACGGGTGTATCTTATTTCATAAGTCGCAATCCCCCCTGTATCATCCCACACAACGTGTATGTTATCACCCGACACCGCCATCGATGATCTTTTTGAATCAAACTGACCCAAACTCAATTGTTGAAAATCACTCCATGTTTCACCAGAATCACTAGATCTGGTGTACAATATTTTTTGCCTACCTGCCTCGACATTTGTCCATATAAGGTGAACGTTATTTTCACTGGCCACTATCACTGGTTCACGGTCGGGCGCATCTGGGTTTACTGTTATCCTCACATCCTCGCTCCACCCCTCAGGTGAAGCCTCCACAACTGGTATCAAAGCAATAACTAGAAAAGAAAGGCAAACTAAAATAGAGATCACTATAACAGAAACAGACACTCGCCTGCCTCTTTCCTTCTCCTGTCGTGCCCGCTGCACACCCAATTTCGGGAGCCTTACCATGTCCTGCCTCTCTTGACCGTCATATAACTTAGCTCCTTAAAAGCATTTTATACCACCATCCCAATTGAACCTCACTATCGTATCCCTTATAACCCCTCTTGCCTGTTTGATGTATATCTCAGCAACATCTCCCCTGTCATCTCTCCATACCACGTAAGCATACCCCTCACTGTCTATGGATATAGACGGCAGTATTGCCTGTTCGGTATCGGGTGTCAGCACCATGTCCGGTACTATTACCATGTCATCTTTATTCATCAAGCTGGAGTACCTGATCCTGCTAATATGGTCAATTTTTTCCTCCCATACCACATGCCAGTTACCACCTGTATCTATCGCTACATCTGGATTTATCGAATTCCCAAGGCTCTCGGTAGATATCAGTATGTCATCCGACCACACCCAAACGCCCTCACTTGTCATAAG
>JAFDUB010000107.1 GCA_019594025.1 Thermoplasmata archaeon | reverse complement strand
TTCGTAACCTTCTATGATATACGGATTATCCCACTTACCATCGCCCGGCCAACCTTCTTCAGCCGCCTGTTCCCTAAAGTCTTTGTTACCATTAATACTTATAGGCTCTCGGGATATGTAGTCCTCATCAGACATCGGTACATCCGGGCGTGAATGGATTTCATTGTTGTGGAATACGCTTGCTGCGGACGAACGGGTGGTTGATGAATTTACATTCCTCTTAGAAAAAATATCTTCATCATCTAAAGGATGATAGATACCGTCGTCAGTTTCAAGATCATACCTTGGATATCTACCATGTTCATCCTTGGTTTCATACCTTTCATCGGAAAGCAAAGGGTTATCATCGTAAAAACGATAGTCCATATCCGGAAGTTCTTCTGAAGCAAAATCATATTCATCAACAAAAGCTTCCTTTAGTTCTTCCATGCTCGCTCTAGGGCCGCCGGCAGCAGGAGTGAAGATAACAAGCATGTTTGACAGCACAAGTATTAAACACAGGGTCAGGCACGATGGTCGGACGAGTTTAATAGTCCTTCTCAGGGGCAAAGAAAACTTAGGCACTCTAAGATACCCTTTACCACTATTCCCTTTTTTCATATTACCCCCTTTCTCTTAATATGATACAGCAACAGAACGAGGCCTGTAACTACGACTATCAAGGCCAACAAAAGCCGGTGACCACTATATCCTCCTCTAACGGTGAATTCAACATTATCCTCTACAGCATTTCCGGCATCATCGACAGCTCTCACGGTAACGTTGTAGTCACCTGGATTCGTGATCGTGAATGTGTGACTGGTAGCAGTGTTTACATACAACCAACCCCCATCGTTCAAACGCACCTCGTAATAACTGATAGGATAGGTACCTTCTTCGCTTCTCCATTCAATAGTGATCTCACCGGTTTCGAAAACATCTTCTTCAGGAGAGATTATCTCAATAGTTGGTAGTATTATGAAGCGTGCGGTGATGTTTTTATCATCGTCGATTATAAGTGAGATTGAATCCTTGTCCCGATCCACTTCTGGAACATCGCCGGACCAGTGGCTGAAGTACCAGCCGGATAATGCAGTTGCGTTTATATGTATTTCTTCACCAGGTACATAATGGTGCCCTCCCCCTTCAGGCTGTGTACTGCCTTTACCTTCGATGTTTATGGTGAGTGTATAATATGCTTCGAAGTGAGCGGTTAGCTCCTTGTCACTGTCCATCACGATGATGATCTCCTCGTTTCCCTCCTGTCCTTTCGGAACATCACCGCTCCAGTGACTGAAGTACCACCCTTCGGCTGCAGTTACATTTATCGTCACTTCCTCATCCGGTACGTAATAATAAGTTCCATATCCGGGGTTAATACTGCCTTCACCTTCGATGTTTATGGTGAGTGTATAATATTCTTCGAAGTGAGCGGTAATCCCTTTATCGTCGTCCATTATAACGGTGATTTCCTCATCGTACTCCTCACCCTCGGGCACATCACCGGTCCAATGACTGAAGTACCAGCCTTCATTTGGTACAGCTGTCAGATCTATTGTTTTATCAGCGCCATGTTTTTCTTCGTACGGCCATTCTGTTATTTCATCCCCATCTAATTCGATCGAACCGTTTCCTAAGGGTTCATTTATCGTAAGATGATGTCCTTCGCCGATAGCGTATACGTTACCGTCTAAGGAACCAAAGTATATCGTACCGTCTTCGCCAATAACGGCCGATGAACCTATATCATAGTGACCTGCATCCTCCTCCGTTGAGAAGTTCCATATCTCACTTCCATCCGGATGGATAGCTCCTAATCCTTCTGGCCTGTCAGTAGATGGACTGCGAGCGTATATAGTTCCATCACCACCGATAGATATCCTCTTTCCACCATATGTTGAGATGTTCCATTTTTCCGTACCATCTGGGTTCACAGCAAATAATCTGTAACTAACTCCGAAGAAAATAGTTCCGTCCTCGCTGATAGCAGGTGAAGAAATGATCCAACCATAAATGTTGAACCGCCGCCATTTTACCGTTCCATCGGTTTCAATAGCTAGAAGACTCGAAGACCAAAGTCCATCGACTTGAACGGTGTATATTGTTCCATCGCTACCGATGGCTGGTGTAGAATATAAAATCTTGTGGTCTCCATATCTCCATTTTTCAGTTCCATTTGGATTGATTGCGAATATCCTTCCCCCCGAACCAACGTATATTGTTCCGTAGTCATCGATAGCTGGTGAAGAATGGACAGACCCTCCCGTGGTGAAGTTCCATTTTTCCGAGCCATCTGGGTTGATCGCATGTACACGACCATCTAACGAGCCGATATAGATGGTGCCGTCCGCTCCGATAGCCGGTGGAGAGGATACATCACCTCCGATATCGAAGCGCCATTTTTCCGTACCATCTGTGTTGATTGCATACACGTTATAATCCCTAGAGCCTACATAGATGGTGCCGTCCACTCCGATAACCGGTGAAGAACGAATCGAATCATCCGTCTCAAATCTCCATTTTTCCGTACCATCCGGATTAACGGCATACATATTTCCGTCGTTAGAGCCTACGTAAATAGTGCCGTCCACCCCTATAACCGGTGAAGAACGAATCGTATCATCCGTCCCAAACCTCCATAACTCCGTTCCATCGACGTGACTAGTATCATAAGGACTCTGTCCTGTGTTTTTATTGTTTCCCCCATACTTCGGCCAAGGGGAGTCGGCGAGTCCATCACTTGTTTCCTCCCCCTCCGCACCAGAGGTAAATACAATCGGCAAGTTAGATAATATCAGTATCCCACACAGTATGATACACATAGTGCGTAAGAATTTTCTTCGTTTAGCTAACAACAGTAGCCTACTTTCCATTTATTCACATTCCACTTTATATAATCTTATAGATCCTATATATAATTAACCCCAGAAGGGGTTAACGGGTTTTATGGCGGATCACCTCCTATCGTAAACACCGCGGTATCCTGCCAGGAATCAGCATCGGTATCCCACATACGGACCGTGACGGTGTATCTTCTTTCTTCTAGATTCTGGAAGGTGTAGCTGGTACTAGTACCAACTTTCATCCATTCTCCGCCATCGAGTCTTATTTCGTAATAGTCTACCCCGGTACTACTGTGACCGTTCCATTCAACTGTTGCCGTGTCCTCCTCGGTTTCAACCGAGTTGATATACATAGGTACATGGGGCGGATCATCACCTTCTAAATCTATATAGAAATAAACATAGTCTTCGGCAGAACCGCCTACGTTAAGATATACCCGCACTGTGACCGTATGTGGCCCGTGGCTCAAACCAGTAAAAGTATGGAATGTGGCTGTTCCTTTGTCTATCCAATCACCTCCATCAAGGCGTATCTCGAAACGGTCTATATTGAAATCATAATTATCGCTTGTCCAATAGACGGAAATCGAATCGGACCCAAATGTTTGCCCCCATAAAGGATAAGTAATCTCTACATGAGGAGGAAGAGGTGCGGGGGGGTATGCATTGTAAGCCACTAATGCGTAGTCTTGGCTGTTGTAGCCAACTCTGATAGCGTCTTCATTTATTCCCTTGGCCTTTACTCGAACAGTATAAACACCGGACTCCACTTCATCCGGGTGTATGTAGACGTTCTCCACATTGTTGGTATCGTCCCATCCATCATCGTTCCTATCAAATACGGACATTGCATTAGTATCGGGAGAAGTAAAAGAGCTCAAACTTCCTACATCAGGATGATACGGAAAGGCGTTACCCCGGTAAATGGTTTCACCATCTGGTGCAATAACTTCAAGATTTAAATCGTTAATCAATGTAGGGTCACCATCGGCATCTTCTGGTGCTTCTTTATCTGTCCAAACTAAGGAGATATTCAATGGTACTTCATCTCTATCTACTTGAATGTAATGTTCTTTTATCTGGGTAGTTTCTGTAAATATGTGTTCTTGGTCACTAACATAAAAAGGGACAGGATCATTGTACGGCTGTTTCAGCTTGGAGAGATCTACTATTCCCCAGCCCTCGTATCTGTTGGGTATATTTTGTAGGTTGTTAGCAGTATTAATGAGTAGAGCTTTTAACATAGCCGGACTTGGTTTTATACCATAGGTTTGATTGTACCAATCGAGAATAACTGTGGCCGCGCCTGCAACTGCAGGGTTAGACATCGAAGTACCATCAGCCCACAAATATCTATTATCTTCGGTGTACACTTCAGAAGGGACTGGTTGAACCGATGGGCTTAAGGTAGATAATATGCCATTACCAGGTGCTACTACATCTGGCTTTACGCGATTATCATCTGTCCAACCTCGAGCACTCCAACACAATACTTCACTAGGATTGTCTGCAGGGGTATGTCCAGGGTCTCGACCATAATCGCTAGCGTCAGGCATATAACTTAATGTTGCACCTACCGTGATCACGTTTTTTGCGTTTCCAGGGGAACTCGTAGTTCCGTATGGATTTGCTTTAAATTGATTACCAGCAGAAACAGTAATCACCATAGGTTGATTTTCTAAGGTTTGATGGTCAGCATCTCTAACTGCTATATCATAAGCATGATCAGAACGGTTATATTCTCCATCAGGATCTCCTCCCCATGAATTGGTATGTATATCTGCATCGATTTCCTGTTTTGGAATTTTCACTATCTCGTAGTAATCCTCTGGGGGGAAAAAATCACCTTCTGGGCAAGCTAACTTTGCAGCGTACAATTGTGCTTCAAACGCAAGCCCTTGTGCCAAGTAATAGGGACCATGTCCAGCATATGTTAAACCAGTACCACCTGTAGTATTAGCAGCAGCGATTCCTGCAACATGGGTTCCATGGCCATAAGTATCCGCCCATGTATCATCCCACCAGGCATAACCACCCACAACACGCCCTGTAAAATCGGGATGACCAGCATTTCCTATAGTACCGTCACCTATACCACTATCAGCAACTGCGATTGTCACACCTTTTCCCGTATATCCTATCTGGTTGATATATGCGCCATAATCCCCATACACCCGATAAGGTGTACTGGATTATCATCATCATCGAAGAACCAAGCACCTCCACCAATTAATTGTGAATCGATTTCTGAATGAAATTCTGGTTCCATATATTTTGAAATATAATACACATCTTCT
>JAFDUB010000134.1 GCA_019594025.1 Thermoplasmata archaeon | reverse complement strand
GCAGCCCGGATGGAACATGGTAGGTTTGCCCAGTTCGATCGGCGGAAATCACGGACTACCGGCTGAGGTTAGCCGTATCGGTTACTTCGTTGCCACCGAGGAGTACAACCTTGCATACGACCATGACCCCGGGAACTTTGCTTTCGCACCAGGTGAAGGCTACTGGCTCTACAACGACGCAGACTATACTGTGGACTGGATAGTGGACTACTAACCCTCCAAACCCCTTCCCCTTTCCTTATACACCAAAAACGGTTCAAGTCCGCGATTGGTGAGAAAGATGAGTAAATGATTGAAAATAGAAAAACAACATATGCAATAGGTATGGTTTTGCTGACGGTGGTGTTGTTATTCCTCTCTATTATCTCATATGGGGTAAATTGGACACAAGGGGCTGGAGAGGTGTACATATCATCCGATCAAAGCGAGTGCTGTCATTTGATGACCGAGGAAGAAGTTCAACTGCTCAGGGAACGTATCGGAACTTATGATCCCGAAAGGAACTACAATATAATCATCGATGGTTATGGAACTGGACTAGCACCGCCTAGCGAGAGTGAGTACGAATCCATGATAGGTAATATGAAGGTGGTGAATAGCGTTGACAGAGATCCTTCTTTATACACCTCCGCCGACCTTACAGAAGATCCATGGTTTCCCCCTGCCGACTCTCAGGGAAGCCAGGGTTCCTGTGCATCCTGGGCAGCAGCTTATTACTGCCACGGTTATATGCAGGCCCGAGCCTACGATTGGGAAGCATCCACGGGAAATCCTGAATACCTCATGAGTCCCGGTTGGGTGTACAACAAGATAAATGGTGGAAGTGATAGCGGCTCTAATCTGGTAAATTCAATGTACTTGGTGGAGAGCCTTGGTAACGCTAATCTGGAAACGATGCCTTATGATGACAACGATCACACATCTTGGGGTGAAGAGGCTGCATGGAGAAACGCAGTAAAACACAGAGCAACCGGTGTCGAATCTACAAGTGTAACCAACATAAACGTGGTGAAATCATGGATAGATGAAGGGACCCCTGTAAGCATGGCGATGGACGCCTACCAGTACCAAAACTTCGGCGATGGTAATATACTACATACGGGAAATTACGACCCCGGAAGCCCCAATCATGCAAACACCGTAGTCGGCTACGATGACGATGTGGGCGTACCGGGAGAGATGGGTTCTTTTAAGATAATAAATTCGTGGGGTGAGACATGGGGACCTAACGGCGATGGCACTTATTACATGACATATGAGTGTTTCGCAAACCTTGCTTACTCGAGTACTTCAAGGATGACTCGTGTTCTTTACGATGGAGATGTATTCCAACCCTCTTTGGTAGCTAAGACCGAATTAAGTACCACAGGTGCACGTAACGCAGCCGTTGAACTAGGGATAGGAGATCCCGGTAATCCTGTCGATACGAGGGCACCGGATTGGAATGGTGGATCGTATTCATATCCCAGCTTCATGGCATTTGATATTACAGAGTTTGAAAGCAGTTGGAGCGGAGGTACAGGTACGGAAGATTTATTTTACCTAGATATCGGTTCCGCTTCAAGTTCAAGTACGATATCATCATTTAAAATCGAATACTATTATGGCTACGAAGAGGGTAATCCAACAGTGGTATCTAATGAATCTCCGGATACCCCGGCTACCACGCCTACAACGGTTACCGTTGATTTTATTTTAGCGGATCCACCGGAGGTTACGGTGCTCTCACCTGATGGTGGTGAAGTATGGTATGCTTATGATGAGGAGTACATCTCATGGGATACAGAGCCCGGTGATAACCAGATAGACTATATCGACCTCTGGTATAGTTCTGATGCAGGAGGTTCTTGGGAAAGCATCGCATCAGGTTTGCCCGATACTGGCAGCTATACGTGGAACGTGGCCAACACCAACAGTGATGAGTGTTTGGTACGGGTACAGGCGATAGATACTGTTGGAGTTATAGGTGAGAATAACAGCGCACTCTTTGAAATAGTCGGTATCCCTCCGTCGCCTCCCTCTAACTTGGATGTCGAGCACGTCGGTCAGGCGGTGGAAGTACTCTTCGAGGACGATGTTTCAGAAGATAAAGGCTATATTACGGGTGAATCCCAGTCTCCTGCTAGCGAATGGGGTATTAGACAGCACGGAGCCGCGGTACGTGAGAATTCATGGGACTTCGGTGACGGCGAGTTCTACAAAACATCATCCTATGGATATATCAGCTGGTTGATCTCACCAGAAATCGAGATACCTTCAAACTCCGACGAGGACTACGGTGTTATGTTCGCATTCCAGCACTGGCGTGACTGGGGTGATACCGCTCTGTACGACGCTGGTAACGTGAAGATATCCACCGCAGGTGCCGACGGCCCTTGGACCGTGATAGTACCCGAAGAAGGCTACGACGGTACAGTACCTACTGATTGGGGTAATCCACTCGGTGGAGAACAGGCCTGGGGCGGCTCTTCCGATTGGACCGACGCTACTTTCGCCCTCACCGATTACATAGGTGAAACCATTCACCTCCGCTGGGACGCCGGTGTTGAAGCATGGGACGGTCTAGAAGGAGCAGGGTGGCGTGTAGATGACATTTACATGGAGGCGCTTATATCCGACGAAGAGAGTACTGATCACAACCAAATTACGTGGAACGCAAGTCCCGATGATCCAGACGAAGTGGCCTATTACAACATATACCGCTCCGAGGAGCAGACAAGTCCGTGGGACGAAAGTACATCGATAGCTGACGTCACCGCCGACGGCTCCCCGCAGTACGAGTATATCGATGCGGATAAAGGTGAAGCGGACGACATCTTATGGTGGTACGTTGTACGAGCTGTAGGAGGGAACGGTTTGGAAGAAGAGAACGAAGATGCGGTGCAGGAACCCGGTGCACCGGTTAATACCTTCGACATAGAACTGTACGAAGGTGGAGATGGTGGAGGCTGGAACTTCGTGTCTTTCAACCTTATACCGCCGGACAGCTCGCTGGAAGCCATACTGGAGGACCCGGATTACGGAATATCCGGTAATTACGAGAAGGTGATGTACTACGATGCCGTTGCCGACAGCTGGTACACCTACGTACCCGGTAG
>JAFDUB010000036.1 GCA_019594025.1 Thermoplasmata archaeon | reverse complement strand
TAAGGTTGGAATAATTATGGATATAGAGCTCATCTTATCATTCCATGATGAAATAAATTGTTAAAAAATCATTCCAAGTAATATTCTATCTCGCACTTTTTTAAATCCGGTCTATACTTCTGGATAATTTCAACAAATCGCTCTTTTTGGGCAGAAGCCAAAGTACCGTAAAGATCAACGAAAACATCGTCTTCTTCCATGCATTTTACAATCAATCGTTTTTGGCTTTCAGTTAGTTTATGACGTCCTCCTTTTTTGCTATCGTGCTTCAAGAACCGCTCGATTTCTGAAAGTACTTCAGTATAGTAACCGAGCTTTTTTGCTCTGTCAGGCCCTATATTCCTCACCAGTCCACATGAGCCGCAGTATGGATGCAGTGCTAAAACATCCCTTTCCCAACCCTTCAGTAAGGGTAGCCAGTCGTCGCCACCTCTTTTGTGTTCACACAAGGCCGTCTTATCGGACGATTCAGAGTCCTCCATAGATGTAAATACTATCGGTTGCTATATAAAGGTTTTTTGGAAATACGTTTTTTTTTTAAATTTTTAGAGCATAATATTTAAATAGGCGGCTGAGGATTAATCCGTCATGAACGAACTATTGAAACGGATAGAGAAAGAGGACTTTCCGATGACTTACGAAGTCCCCTCGCCACGGGGAGGAAACGTTGATGAATATATAGAACGCATTTCTAACTACGATTTTCTTGACCGAATAACCGCGGTGAACGTGTGTAACAATCCTGTAGGAAAAGTAAGGATAGACCCAGCACCATATGCTCATTTATTGAATGAAAAACTTGGTATCGAAACCATCGCCCATCTTACCTGCCGCGACTCAACTCTCAGCGGTCTACAGAAATGGCTTTTAGGTGCGGACAGTCTAGGTATCCGGAATATATTGGCCATGACCGGTGATCTAGCGGTGGGGGATTACCCTGCGGAGGACAAGCCGGAATCGATAAATTCCTTAGAATTGATAACAGGAATAAAAGATCATCTGAACAAAGGCAGATTGATGCCTGAATTATCCACCCGTCAGTCTAGATTGAGAAATAGATATCTAACGGAACTTGAAGAACTGGAAAGGCCCACGAATTTTACAGTAGGCGGTGTGCTGCTGCCCAACCGGACCCAGGAATCAAGATACGCGGTAAAAAAGATCACCGCTGGAGCGGATTTTTTCCAGACGCAGATAACCTACGATTCTCAGGAAGCAATCTCTCTGATAGATGAGATAGAAACCATGGCGGAAAGAAACCCGCCTATACTTGTAAGCACGGCCCCCTTCGCTTCACCGGAGGAGATGAAATTTTTATCGGATACCGTACCCCAAGTAAACATCCCCCAAAGCGTACAATCACGACTCATGGAGGCCGATGACTTTTCCAAAGAATCCATCGAGTTCGTGCAGGACATGTATCGGGATATTCGAGAGGGAGTCCAAGAAAGAGGATTAAATACTAAAATCGGCGCCCATATCATCCCTATGCGTTCGGAGGACATGGCGGCCGACATAATCAGAGGGATGAAATGAGCATGTATCCATGGTCCGGAGATTACACCGATGGAGATCCGGAATCACCCGTAGCGATAGTTACTTTGAGTGAGAAGTATTCATTCGATAACGCCGCCATATGGGGTCCTATGAAGACCGAAAATTTAGGGATCGAGAAAGTTGTGGCAAACGTTATCTCGAATCCAAATATACGTTACCTTATTATCTGCGGAAATGAAATAAGGGGGCATCGATCCGGGAAGACCTTGTTATGCCTAGCGGAAAACGGAATAGACGATAATGGGAGAATAATAGATGCACCAGGGGCTGTACCCTATATAGAAAATCTAGAGCAAGGAGCGGTCGATAGGTTTCGGGAGCAGATTGAGGTTATAGATATGATAAGCACTACCGACAGAAATATGGTGCAGAAAGAGATAGACGGATTAGTTAAACGCAATCCTGGATGCTTTGGAGAACCATACATAGCTATTAAATTCAAAGAACAACCTACGTCCATGAAAGAATGCACAATCGCCCTTCACGCGTCTATCGAATTGAGCCCGTGGGGAGACGTGTCTTCCATGGAGGTGAAATAAATGCTTACATTTGCCAAAGAACAAAAGATATACAAAATCGATGATATAGAAGTGGGAGGTCAGCCCGGAGAGAGAGCCACACTGGCGGTAGGTTCAACATTTTACGAAGGGCAGTTTAAAGATCCCAAGAGCTCTCTTGAAGAGGTAGAGGAACTAATCTTATCTCAGCAGGAAACGGCAGATGAACTTGCGGTGCAGACTTTAGTGGATGTTTTCATATACGAAGAAGACGAAATCGATTGGAAGGTTGATTTTATTTTAGAAGTTGTAGAAGGTGTCGTATCGTTCGATGTTCCCGAATCAGAGGTTAGAATACAACTACTGGAACATCTAGAACAGATCGGTGCACTGGATAGTATATTGTACAACAGCATCAATCTAGGAATTACCGATGATGAATTGAAGACCCTTGAAAGCTGTACGCCCAAAGCGGCGATCATACTGGCTTACGATCCTCAGGACAACAGCGCCCAGGGAAGATTGAACATGGTGAAGGGAGGAAGTAGGCTGATGCCCGACGGATTGCTGGCAGTATCGAATAATATAGAACACAGACTCCTAGATACCGCAGTTACTCCTTTTGGCGAAGGTGCCAGCGAGGCTTTAAGGGCCGTGCCGGTGTTTAAGAGTGAATTCGGACTTCCCACCGGCTGCGCCATGCATAACGCCGTTGAATCATGGAGTTGGTTGAGTAAGTACAGAAATAAAAATGAGGTTATGCCGATGCTTGACGCGGCTGTTGACGTACCTCCCATGCTATTTGGTGCTGATTTCATATACTACGGACCCATAGAGAACGCTGGAAAGCAGCTTCCCGTAGTGGCCATGATAGACCGATTGATTGCCGAAGGGACGGAGACTTACTTTGGTATAGAGGTACCAAAAAATCATCCATTGAACCAACTATAAGCTTTTTTATTATAAGCTCATATGAACGGGCATGGAACTAACAACCACCGTGGTGGGTAGTTATCCCTCCAAACCTGATCGAAAGCTGTTGGAATCATCTTACCGGACAAGAGAGGATCCATTTGTTGAAAGTATAAAAAAAGCGGTAAAAGCTCAGATAGACGCCGGTGTTCATCTGGTTTCCGACGGTCAAACCCGGGGAGATATGATATCGATTTTTACCAGCGGGCTGAGAGGTTTTAGGTTTCGGGAGCGCATCCAGGTAGTATCTAAAGTCTCTTATAAGGGACCGATTACCGTGGCTGATCAAAGGTTGGTGAAGAAACTGCTGCCGGAGGGAGTTGAGCTAAAGGGTATAATCACCGGTCCATATACCATAACCACTGCCGTAAAAGACTTCCATTACGAGTCAAAAGAAGAATGCATGTTCGATATAGCAGATGCACTTCACCAGGAGGCGGAAGCCCTATCCTCGGTTTGCAGTGTGATTCAGCTGGACGAACCTTTCCTATCTGTTGAGTACGATGAAAAGGCAAAAGAAGCCGTGGAGAAAGTGCTGGATGTTGACGTGAAGACCGCGCTTCATGTTTGTGGTGATGTAAGTAACATCGTAAATCACTTGGTCGAGTTCGACGTGGACATACTAGATCATGAGTTCACCCAACATCCACATCTTTACGACGTTTACGGAGACCTGCAGTTTTCACAGCAAATGGCTGTAGGTGTAGTTAGTACCGAAGCACCCGTAGAGAAAGTTGAAACTATCGCTGAAAGGGTCGAAAGAGTATTGGACGCATTCGGACCCGATTCTTTGATAGATCCCGATTGCGGTTTAAGGAATCTGCCCGAAGAGGTGGCACGTAAAAAACTAAATAACATGGTAAAAGCTAGAGAGATGGTACTTAATGAAAGAAGTTGAAGTGATAAAAGCTGAAGAGAACAAAGAAATGGTATTCGATCCCAAAGGGTTTTTCGTGATTTTTTTGAGAGACGATCAAATAGTGGTGGAACACTACCTAAACGTACAGAAGGGCGGTAAGTTGGAAGTGGAAACCGGTAGATTAACTAAAGTGGTCAAAGGAAAAACTGCGAAGGCTATCTGCGATACTATCATTGCAAATGAACTGGTCACTCGCCGAGACCATGCAGCCTATCTAGGTAGAGAGCTGCAGAAGGCTGAAATCGCCCTAGAGAACGATTTAGAGTACGTTCAGTGCGAATCGATATACTTTAAAGACGAATAAGGTCGGAAAGGATTTATACCGAGAGCAAAATGTGTTCAAAAGGTGTCTTATAGTGGAGATACACACTAAAGAAAACCCATGGGACCTCCTGGTCGTGATATCACTTACCCTAATACTGATACCGATAATAGTGTTTATGCCTGATTCGATACTGCGACCGATATTGGGATTACCCTTTCTTCTTTTCTTCCCTGGTTACGCTCTCATTTCAACCCTGTTTCCCGAGGAGCAAGGCTTGGATCGTATAGAGAGACTGGCTTTATCATTCAGCCTGAGCATCGCTCTCACCCCATTAGTTGGTCTTTTGTTGAACTACGTATGGAATATTACCCTGACCTCCATACTTACCTCCCTGTCCATATTAATTCTGGCCCTTTGCGGACTCTCATACCTGCGTAGGCTGTCTATACCGTTGGAAGAAAGGTTCGACGTCGACATAAAAATAGAACAACCGAACTGGAGTGAATATGATACCATCGATCGTCTTCTGGTCGTCGCCACCGTTGTTCTTTTGATATCTTCGGGGGTTCTAGCGGCCTATATTATCACAACACCGAGAACGGGTGAGAGGTTCACGGAATTCTACATACTGGGGCCCGAAGGTATGGCCGACGATTACGTGACATCGTTGACGGTAAACCAGAGTTCTCATCTCATCGTAGGCATAGTAAACAGGGAGCATAGTTCGGTGGATTACGAGCTTTGCATCGGCTTGGGGAACGAGCCAGGGAACATGACAAATGCGGGAGATATACCCGACGATTATAATATCTCGCTTACCAATAACACTTATATGTCCGCTGATATAAATCTCGAACATCTCGATGTGTGGCAACAGCACATAAACGTCTCTGTAGAAGAACCCGGTAGCTATCGTTTGATATTCTTCCTTAGAGTTGAAGAAGAGGTATACCGAACTTTACACATGTGGGTAACGGTGACAGAGGAGGAGTGACATGTCGTCGATCAATCTTACCACTAGAGGGAAGTTGATTTTGATTGTACCGATATACCTTTTCATCGGGGCCTACTTTCTAAGCAATCCCTTCATGGCTGTAATCGGGACGGGAATACTATCGGTTTTCGTTTACTCCCATACGTACCTAAGCAGAAAAAGTTCAAGCATCAAGGTGGATACAAAGATAAAACAGGATACCGCATACGTTGACGAAGGTGTGAAAATATCTCATAAGATCGAATCTCAGGGTCCTGTTCGTTTATCCCTTAAAGCTGACGACCCGGACATGGAAACCGATGATAAAAGTGTATTACAGCGCATGTTGAATTCTAAGATACTCTTTGAGTACCCCGTCTATCCTACATCATCGGGCAGGGCAAAAATGGGTGCGTTGACGGGAACAATCTACGATCCTATGGGACTGTATAAAAGTGACTTTAAGCACCCCTCTCAGAGTGAAATGGTTGTATATCCCTCCAAAGACACAATTCGCCACGCAAAGGCATATGCACATAGGGTACATCTGGAAGAACTTGTAGAAGATATTCAGCGTTTCACTACAACCTCCGAAGAGTTAGAGGAGATCAGGGAGTATCAACCCGGCGATAAATTGAGGGACATACATTGGAAATCAGTTTCGAAGTTTGGTAAATTGATGACCAAAGAGTACGAAAAGATGGCGTTATTGGAGTGCAGTATATTCCTGGACATGTCTCCTTCCATGCGCAGAGGCAAAAAGAAACATAATCACGTGACGTTTCTTACACTGGAACTCCTCAAAGAATTGGAGCTATCAGGTCACGATATAGGTCTGACAGTTTACGACCACCGGAACGTTTTATTCTATCAAAAGCCAGATAAAAAACGTACTACCTTCCCAAGAATATACAAAGCTATATCGGACCTCCCGGGTCCGAAGAAGTCCATGGAGTATAATGAACTGAGGTACGACAAAGAGATTACCATGGACACGCTCAAAGACGCGGAGCTTCAGTTTTTGGAACAGGTAAACAAAATACGCTTTGGAGGAAAATCCAAAAGGATTGGCGGGTTGGTCAACGCAATAAGAGAGATTAAGAGAGGGGTTAATAAGCGCTCATTGATCGTGTTTATAACTGACATGGAAACCGACCCAGGACTTGTTATAAAGTCCGTTGAGAAGTTAAAAGCCATGAACCACGCGGTATGGGTTATAATACCTTTTTCTCCCTGGTACGAGGTAGAAGAAGTTGATGAAGAA
Source organism: Thermoplasmata archaeon (assembly GCA_019594025.1). Classification (GTDB taxonomy): domain Archaea; phylum Thermoplasmatota; class Thermoplasmata; order Halarchaeoplasmatales; family Halarchaeoplasmataceae; genus Halarchaeoplasma. Next base: position 7,768 of record JAFDUB010000036.1, on the reverse strand, counting down.
AAGTTGAAAATGGCATTCAGGGATTATATCAAACTTGAAAAGATGATTCATAAGTTGTTCAGAGCTGGTGCGAAGGTATTCGAGATTTACCCGGGTAAAGAAGGTCTTAGAATTTTGGAGGAGGGAAGATGAAATATCGTAAAATATCTGTACACATCTTGGGACTCTTTTTGTTCATCATCTTTCTGAGTATTTCTCGAAATTTACTAATTATTACAGTTGCGGGAGCCGCGTTCCTCAGTGTTTCGATCAGCCAGCACCTTCAAAAAACAATACTTTCACTACCGGGTCTTTCACTCGTATCCCTTTTACTCCCTTACACCGGGGAGATGGTGGAAATGGGGGAGCCGTATCTTTTATTGTTCTATACCTTGGTAACCGCTTTACCATTGTTACTGTATTGGAGTGCGGTTTTAGTTGACACGGTCAACCTGGATATAATGGCAATAGCTATCTCTACCAGTTATTTTACAATAGTACTTGTGGCTTTCTACGCACTGGTAATCTTTGCGGGTCTACAAGACTACCTGTTTGCATCCGCAAATAAAGGCCCTCAGGCACTGTTATTATCCGGATGCGCAGTACTGCTGTTCCTTGCTTACAATATCAGGAATCCGAAGCTCTGAACTTCCCCTTTGGCGCCTCAACTTTATCCTCTAAAATATCTTCTAGAACATCTATTTTGCCCACATTCTCCAACTCTGCATCGACGGTTAGTATCATACGGTGGGGAAGCACTTTCCTTGATACTTTTTTTACATCGTCCGGTATGACGTATTTTCTTTCATGTGTCAAAGCAAATGCCTTGGAGGCGTAAAGGAGTTGTTCTGCAGCTCGGGGACTCGCTCCCAAACTGAATTCATGAGTCAACCTTGTTTCGATTACCAGGTCTCGTATGTACTTTAAAATCTCGTTTGATACGAACACGGAATTGTGAATACCATAGAGTTCTTCGATAAAATTTCTATCCAAACGTCTCACGGTTCCATTTTCACCCCGGTTTTTGAGATGAAGAAGCTCCAGTTCCTTATCCGATGGTAAGTAACTCATGTCCGACTTTATCATGAACCTATCTAACTGGGCTTCGGGTAAAGGATATACCCCCTCGGTTTCTATTGGGTTGCGGGTGGCGATGACAAAAAAAGGATTAATAAGTGGTAGTGTGTTACCCTCTATGGTTACCTGTTTCTCCTGCATAGCTTCTATGAGTGCGGACTGTGTTTTAGGAGGTGCCCTGTTAATTTCATCGGCCATCAAAATGTGTGTAAAAACCGGTCCCTTTCTGATTTCAAATTCGTTGGTCTTGCTGTTGTAGAAGTAATGACCGGTAATATCGGCGGGCAGCATATCTTGGGTGAATTGAATCCGTTTGTAGTCCAATCCGATCACCTTGGTGAACTCTTTGATCAGAGTGGTTTTAGCTATTCCCGGAACCCCCTCCAAAAGAAGGTGTCCACCGGTGATAAGACATATCAAGAAATCATCTACTATATCGTCATAACCAACGACCACCTTACCGACCTCGGATTTTATGGCTTTAAACGTCTTTCCGTACTTTTTTTCTTTCATTGGAAAACCTTTCGTATATTGTCTTAAGCTTTCGTTTATCCCAATCGGGATTTTCTTTTAATACTTTTTCCACCAAATCCTCTTGTTCTTTATCCTTAAATATACTTAACGGTAGTAAAATAATTTTTTTGAGGTTAAGTGGAGAAACTACAACGGCAGTTACAATCATGCCGATTATAATAAGTAAAAATACCGTGTTCTCAGACGGGGGACGGTAGTTGTAAACCAAAGAGTAAACGAGATTCATCTCCCGCTGGCTTTCGTCGAATATGATTCTGTCTCTCTCATGAGATAGGTAATCAAGAACGTTTTCCATGAACCTATTGTTATCCTTTTTATCAAGCATGGAGTTGATTAGTACGCTGGGATCCGAGAGTAGAATCAACTCACCGTGTCCGTACTGTTCGATACTGAGTATGGGGTGCCTTCGTGGGTTACCGTCTTCTAACCACGAAGCCTCACTGCTGTTCGCTAACGCCCTGGCTTCCGGGTCTAACTTGAGAGCAGAGGGATGGTTGAGCATTAGCATATCCACCCCCTCGGTTAGGGGATGGGGAGCTAAATCATAAACCACAGGAAAGTTAGGACTTTTTTCGAAGGAAAGATCCATTAAGGGGGTGTTTTGGAAGGAAGAAGAAGTGTTGAGCTGGTTGAGCAGGGAGTTGCCGGTACCGAAGTCGTTGGCTACCATAACCTTACCCCCTCTTCTTAGGAAAGTATGTACAAAATGAGCCTCCGACTGATCCATGACACTGTTTGGACCTATAAATACCAGAGAAGTACTCATCGCGTCTACCTCATAGGATGTTAAATCTCTCTGTACGATCTCTACCTCACCACCGTCCGCCAGCTCCAGGTTCGGGACGAAACTACCAGACTCATATGTTTTTACCGCTAGCGAGCTACATCCATTCCAGCCCGGATTGTATATGCTGTAATCGGCGCCAGTGGTTACTATGGGTGCGAACATAGAGAGGGAAAGGATTAGAGCGACAACCGATATTACGGATATGTAAAAGACGAATTTTTGCACCTTTTTTTTCATTGAAAACACACCCTCCATATTCTAGACATAGCCCGGTTGTAATCTTGTAATTCATTCCTCTCGATTCCGGCATCGGCGAAGGAAGCCTTTTCGAATATTCTTGTCACTATATCAAAGTCGTCCCGATGCCCAAATAATCGTACCGTATCCTCTCTTATTTCCCTGTGAGTTCTTCCCGCTGACACCTGCATTATCTTTCTGGAATCCACCTCCTGTATCAGATCACCATATGACTGAAGCACTTCTCTTATCTCCCTATGGGTTCTTCCCGGAGGTACATGTATAATCTCCCTAGAATCTATTTCTCGTAGTAACTCACCATATGATTGCATTAAATCATCCTTATCTTTAATTTCCAATGGATCCCGTTGTTTACTCGGCTTTGGTCTTTTCTTAAGTTGTTTTTTATCAGTCAATACATCTTTTTCTTTTCCTAAGAAATAGACAATCACAAGTATTAACATCATAAATATTAAGAAAGATAGCGATAACCATTTCTCTTCCATTATTGCAATCATTCCACCGTTATCATCATCGTCATTATCATCTGCATCGTCGTCCGGTCCATCATCTTCCAGGGGTTCGGTACCGATAAACACATCTCCTTCGTCCGTAAGAAGAAGGTACAAGGTTTCTGAAACACTTTCCCGATATTGCGCCCTACCGGGATATCGCGTGTTCACTGCATGATGACCCGAGGAAAGGTCGTCGATAGTTAAGTTAAAATTATAAGTGCCGTTCTCACCGGTATAATTATCTTCGTAGGGAATACCGTTGAGTTCCAGGTAAACTAGCTCTTCTGTTAAACCGTTATTGTCGGATGTATTATACAGATTTCCATAAAATGAAACGTTTCTTTCGTATACAGCGCCTTCTATGGTTAATTGGGTAGGTATACTCACTTCAAACTGTACTTCGGCGGTGCTGGCCTTTAAAGTGGAATTACCATCAAATATTACCTCGACAGTGTTTATGCTCCACGAGAATTCGGATGTATTGTAGAGCAGGTGTATCTCACCATCGGATGACGGCGAAAAGTTCTCGCGGTATGTTGCATTTAACGTTATCTCCGATAGGTCCACATCGGCATCGGTTACGAACCGGCCTTGTATCGATATATTTTCCCGGTGATATGCGGTTTTATCGGCTTTCAGCACTATACTTGTTGGATATTTTACAACACTTACATTACGCTGAACATACAACCCGGCGGTTACCGAGGCGTTTAAGTTAACCTCACCCAATATGTCCCAGGGGACCTTGATATCTACGGAATAAAAACCATCATCGTCCGTTACAACCGTAAAATTTCCTTCACCTCGAAATTCTATTTTTACCTCTTCACCTTCGACAAAACCGTTGTCCCAATAAGAACCACGGCATTGAAAAGTCTCTCCCGGATGAACCGTATCCGGTAATACCAAACTCAGGTAGGGCGGCATATAAGAATATAATTCGAGTATCAAATCGATGGTATCCCGATAACTCTGGATCAATTCAGGCAGCTCGTTTATCAGATACTGCAGCTCTTCGGGATCCGCCACGGTTTCGTTTAGCTCGGCTCCGCCTTCGTCCATAGAATGATAATAACCCTCCATCTGACGCAGGTTAAAAAGTGCATCTTCAAGATTTTTCAACCCTTCGTATAACAAATCATAATCTAATTCACCATCTTCCACACTCGCATATATATCGACTGCGGAAGAGATGTTCAATACAACTCCTTGATGTTCAATAGAAAAGCTCAACATATCATGGGCAAAGTCATAATATGGAATGTAAAGCTCGTTCAAATATACGTAGCTGGAAACATCACCCTCTATATCGTCTATTATCCTTTTAGCAGGCGACGTGCTGTCCACAGCTAAATGAGACACGTTTTTTGATTCCCGAACTACTTCTGCAGCATAGCCAAATTCTAAATTTTCGCCGGAGTAGGTGTGATTGACTGAAAGGGTGAAATTCAATCCCTCTTCCAGGAGTTGGTGTACTATCTCGAGAGCACTTACCAGGGTAGATACGTCCTCCTCCGCCTCGTCAAAATCCTGATGTTGGGCTGAGACCAAGGACTGGACCGGAAGGAAAACAAGTATGATTACGCACACTGTTAGGGTTATCCGTTTACTCAGCATTCCATGAACTCATGAAGAGACAAAGATAAAAAACTTTGCGATAGTTTTATTTATCTTTTTAACTTACCCGAAGCGTAAATGAATCCAATCCAGCGACTGTTTCCAGACATGACTTCCACCGTGGTCGGGGTGTTATTCATAGTGATAGGTGTGTACCTGCTTATACTAACCACCCAGATAACGGCAGGATTCGGTGCTCTGTTCATAGGTATTTTTACACTGATGGTGATGACCGGTAAAACGGTCGATAAGAAAGTGGCTGAATCGGCAATGACCGCGGATGCAGATACTTTAGACGAGGTTTTAGAAGATCTGGGGATTGAAGGGGATCTTGTTCAGGTTCCTTCCAGCGACATATTGAGTACTCCCAGAACCTATGTACCTGTAAGTGAATTCAAAGGCCTACCCCCCCTTCAAGATGAGATGGTCATCGTCACTTCCGGCGGCGGACGAGTGGGACTGTCCTTAGTACCTCCAGGTCTTCACCTGATGGAAAGAGGAGAGGAACATTTGGAAGAGCGGGCGGAAGGTATGGAAGGTGCCAGGGAGATCATGGGTGTTTTGACCCATGGTTTGGGACTTGCTAAATCTTTTAGTATTAGGAGGGAAGAGGGGGTCACTAAATTGAGGATCACTCATGGGAATTACAAAGATTACTGCGATTCACTTAGAAAGGATAGAAAAGATATCTGCACACGTACCGCATGTCCCCTATGCAGTGCGTATCTTACATCTGCGTCACAGTACACCAAAACTCCTCTCAGACTGGTCGGATTCAATATAGACGAAGACCATATTACATACGAAATGGAGGAAGTTGGATGACTTTTTCACAAAAACTTGCCGGTTCAATGACTTTATGGAGTGTACTGGCATTACTGTTAATCGGCCCTAGAAATCTAGAGTTATACGGTATCTCAATACTCATCGGCTTACTCATATGCAGAGAATTGTCCACCTCGTATGTAAAACCACAAATAGGTGAACGTATGGATTTGATGATATACGTGGGAGTATTGTTCTTTATAGTTGTGGTGGCACGTCGCGTACTCACCATACTCGGTTTCTTGTGATATTTACTGATACCCTTTTGGACCTCTCTTCTCTTCCCCCTTCTCTTTACTCTTAACCTTTTCCAACGCCTCTTTCACATGCCTCTGGTACACCTTGATTTCTTTGATCTTATCGTCGTCCATATCTCCACCTTCGGCAATATACTCTCTGATGGCTAGCATTACCGCTTCGTTGCACACCGAAGCGATGTCTGCACCGCTCATATCTTCAGTATCCCTTGCTAGCCTGGACAAATCGACATCTTCCGCTAAAGGCTTCTCCCCGGTATGCACCTCGAATATCTTTTTCCGGGTGTCCATGTCCGGCATATCGATGGAGATCTGTCTGTCGAACCTTCCGGGTCTCAGCAGAGCGGGATCTATTATATCTATACGATTCGTAGCACCCATTACGACAACATCATGAAGAGGTTCCAAACCGTCCAACTCTGTAAGAAGCTGGGATATTACCCGCTCCGAGACGTTGGAATCAGAACCGCTGCCTCTACGTGGTGCTAGGGCGTCTATCTCGTCGAAGAAAATTATGGTGGGAGCCGCCTGCCGGGCCTTCCTGAAGGTTTCTCTCACCGCCTTTTCGCTCTCTCCCACCCACTTAGAGAAGAACTGTGGTCCCTTCACGGATATGAAGTTTGCCTCGCTCTCGTTGGCGACCGCTTTAGCTAGTAGAGTTTTTCCGGTCCCCGGTGGACCGTGAAGCAGGATACCCTTTGGCACCTCCGCGCCCATGTGCTTGAATATGTTCTCGTATTTAAGGGGCCATTCCACCGCCTCTCTCAGTTCACGCTTCGCTTCGTCGAGTCCCCCGACGTCTTCCCAGCTTACATCGGGGGTTTCGATAACCACCTCCCTCAACGCGGAAGGTTCCATCTCCCTTAAAGCTTTGTTAAAATCATCCGTCGTGACCTTTAGTTTATCTAAAATCTCCGCAGGTATCTGTTCAAGATCTAGGTCTATATCTGGAAGAATCTCTCTCAAAGCCAGCATAGCGGCCTCTTTAGCAAGAGCTTCTAAGTCGGCACCTACGTACCCGTGGGTATGGCTGGCTAATCGGTTGAGATCGACTTCTTTGTCTAAAGGCATGCCTCTAGTATGTATCTCCAGTATCTCTTCCCGTGCATCCCGGTCCGGCATCCCTATCTCTATTTCCCGGTCGAATCGTCCCGGTCTTCTTAAAGCCGGGTCCAATGCATGTGCCCTGTTGGTGGCGCCGATGACGATCACTTTACCTCTTGCTTCCAACCCGTCCATGAGAGAGAGCAGTTGTGCCACTATACGCCGTTCGGTCTCTCCGGTGACTTCGTCCCTTTTGGGGGCGATTGAATCCAGCTCGTCGATGAACACTATGGAGGGTTGATTTTCTTCAGCATCTTCGAATATTTGCCTTAAACGCTCCTCGCTCTCGCCGTAAAATTTCGACATAATCTCTGGACCGCCGATGTTGTAAAAATTTGCGTCGGTTTCGCTCGCCACGGCCTTAGCCATGAGGGTTTTACCGGTTCCAGGTGGACCGTGAAGCAATACACCTTTAGGAGCTTCAATTCCCACCTTATCGAATAGTTCAGGGTGTCTAAGGGGGAGCTCCACCATTTCACGGACTTTCTCGATCTCTTTCTTCAATCCTCCGATGTCCTCATAAGAAACCCTGGGTACCCTGGTGACTTCTTCCCTACTCACCGGCTTCTCCGATATCTTCACCTTGGTTTCAGGGGTGATTATCACCGCCTGTCCTGAGGGTGAGAAAGATTTCACAACGAGATCTATCTTCTTACCCATGATGTTCAACGATATTGAATCTCCCTTGGTTATTGGCCGGTGTCTGAGAACCTGTTTACGGAGATAATCCTCCCCACCCATTAACCTAATAGGTTGGGTAGGTGCAAAGGTTACCTTATTTGCGGTCTTAGCACTTACCTTCTCTATACCAACCCTCTCGTCTATCTTTACCCCGG
>JAFDUB010000025.1 GCA_019594025.1 Thermoplasmata archaeon | reverse complement strand
AAGAAGAGAGATACCAACGGACCGCAGCAGATAACTCTGGGAGATTACACAGGTGTAGATAAATGATCCTAAAGAAGATGGAATTGGAAAACATCCGCAGTTACAAGCACGAGGAGGTGGAATTCAGGCTGCAAAGTTATTGTCGTGCTGGTTGGTTCCATACCAGCAACGGTCAATACATCATAAACATTCATCCGTATCCAGATGCCCATTTCATGATCCCATTGATCCAGATTGTTGTATCGGTATTCTCTACCAGGCACATATGAACTCCACTCGCCTGTTGATGCGTCGTAGTACATCAATCGGTCGTAATTCCCACTTATACCGTACACTTCGTGTTCTAGTATGTATTCGATATCGTTATCCTCAAGTTCCAAATTAAAGGACACGAAATTCCACCCTTTGGTTTCATCATAATCATACAAAGGAATATCCATTGTCCTAATCTCAATGAATGCCTCAGATATACTGTTCAAAAGAGGGAATTCAAGTGAATCGCCTAATATCAGAACTTGTTTTGTCCAAAGGTACATTCCAGCTAGATCTTCCACTCCTTCTAAACCAGGGACGGGATATCCATTTTCCGCCTCCAACCAATCATCCTCTTCGGGCTCTTCTCCTTCCGTTAGTGCTGTAAATACATCTACATCAGAATCACCAGGAGTTTCAGCATCCCATGTAATGATACTGTCCTGTATTTGGCTTATACCTTCAAGCAACAAAGGCTTAGAGATTCTTGTACCTTCGCGATTGCTCAGGTCTCTAAACGTGGAAAATATTTTACCGTTTTCTCCATCCCTAAAAGGATCATATTCCCCATGATTATAGTTAGTCTTACCTCCTGAGAAACGATGACCGCCGACTTCTCCATCTATTAGTGTATTTAGATAGGCATGATTAAATGCGTAACCTCCTGGATCACCAGGCCAAGCCCGATGTTCATCTTCAGGGCCCCAATCTCTGAAGGCGTCGCCTCCGCGCCCTCCTTCACCAACACCTGTCCGAGGTGTCTCCCCTTCATCAGCTATTTCAGCATCATCTCCATCTAAGAAATCGGAGGAGCCTCCGAGACCGCCAGCTCCACCGCCTCCTCCGGCTGCAGCTCGATCATCTACACCGACCATGTCTATATCTTCTACCTCCCCTCCACCAGCTCCTGCATCGGCAGCAGCTAACCAAACTTGAGTTCCATTTTCAGTAATACCTACAATTTCCGTCGAACCGCCGCCAGCTCCACTATGAGGTGAACCATAAGTATAAGTTCCTCCTTGGCCCGCTCCTCCGTGAGAAGCCCCCCATCCCCCAGGGTTGTTAATGGTTGAAGATGACCCGTCTCCGGTTCGTCCTCCTCCGCCCACGTAGATATGCAGTTCGGTGAAGTTTGAGATGTCAAAAACAACCTCTAGTCTACCCCCATCACCTCCTCTAGCACCGGTCCAATCGCCGCCCTGTACCGATCCGCCGCCGCCGGCACCTAACATCTCCACTTCCATATGAGTGTAGTCGCCAACGGGATATGTCTCCATCTCACCTGTGAACTCAAAGGTCTTATCTAGCTCAGTGGTCTCAAGACGGAGCTCGTTGTCTACTAACTGCAAACCTTCCATATATTCATAATCTGCCCACTGCTGAAGTATCTGAGTGGTCCTGGAAAGGTCTCCAGTTACAAATCTCATGACCTCACCACCGATTTTCCTCTCACTTTCCCCTTCACCCACCTGCACGACAGCTTTGAACTCGTACACCTGAAGCGGTTCTAAAGCTGACAGTTCATGTGATAGGTACTTTGGAGGATTCGTAGGACCCAAGGAGATCTCGTTCCACTCGGCCTCACCGTGTCTTCGACACCTGAAGAAGGTCTCAACCTCCTCGCCTATATCGGGCAACCAACCCTCAAGTGTAGCCTCCTTTAAAGCAACATCATCGGCGGGCAAGGTATCTATGTAATGATCCAAACGAATCGTCACTTGTTTTGTGCTGTCCGCGAGGATATCGGTGGTGGTGTAGAATATCTTGACTTCCCCTGTATCAATCTCTTCGGTGATAGTTGCGTTCTCTACATGGTATTCGTATCCCGGATTAGGTGAAGGAACGGTGAATTTGACCATGGCATCGTCGAAGCTTTCGAAAAGAGAGTTTTCCACAGTAGCAACAACCTCCGTGTTTGTTCCGTCATTTTCTGGAGAATAATTAACTTCTATATCCCCAAGAGGGATTCCCGCTTTTTCATCCCGCTCTCCATCACCATTTAAATCGTAGGTCAAAGACTCTATCTCGTCTCCGTTGATCCGGACTAAACGGTACTCCTGAACACTTTTCGAGAGGTCTCCGGTAGATACATGAAGGGGCTGTTCTCCCTGTGTAGGGTCCCCAGGGATTTCATCCCCATACGCGTCATATATATTACGATTTGTATGTATATGACCCGCAAGGACGGCGGTCACATCATAATCTATAACGGTTTGACGGAAAGCATCTCTTACCGTACTATCGTCTAGGGTATTAGGATACACGGGATGGTGCTGGGTTACTAACCTCATGGTCTTATCCATGTTCTCTGCTAATACACCTTCCATCCATGTCACGTTCTCCATAGTCATCTGACCGTCGGGGTTGATAAGGCCGGTGTATTTACCTGAGTTCTGCATTATGAAAAGATAATCATCTCCATAAGTAAATGTATAATTTAGATGAGGATTTATCCACTCTTGATATGATTGGATATTGTAGTTTGGATCGTCGTCACTAGTGTACGAATAATCATGGTTTCCATGAACTGTATAAATAGGAACTTCCAGTTCCTGTAGTAGCTCGTAGACCTTCTCGTCTTGTTGACTGGGATAAGGATCCTGATCAGCCCACCAAAGTGGCTCTTTATCCGATACATCGCCAGGGATAGTCACAAAATCGGGCCTTATCAGGTTCATCTCGTGGATGAACTGCCGGAAGCGATTTACAGCTGCAGGTTCCCCGCCCTCGACATAGCCGATATGGGGATCTGGGGCACTCACAAAAGAGAATTGAACGGTTATCTCATCTACCACGTCCACCGATTGAAGTGTTTTCATGGTTACCGTTCCATCACTCACCTTAAGATCATACAGCTCGTTCTTGGCTTCCTCCGGGATCTCGCAGGTCAGGTACCAGTCGTTATCACCTCTATGCTCCGCTTTCTCCGTACCGGTAATCTCCAATTCGAACTTTTCACTGTAGTCATCTGTATACGCCTTATACAGTGAAGCTCCCCACGATGTATCCTCCGTAGCCCTGGGATTCCTCACCCACACATTGATTGTTTTGCCTCTTTCCTGTATCTCTGGAACGCTTATCAGCGGTTTCATTACTCTCATATAGGTGTCAGATATTATCTCAACATCATCGATATACCAGTTCGTTCCGTCGTCACCATAATATTGAAAGACGATTCTTACTTCCTCTCCGGACCAATCGCCAAGGTCAAAATTCCGCCTTCTCCAGTAGTTTTCCACATCTGAGAAAGTATGCAGATGATGGAATTCTTCATCGCTATCATAGAGCCATACCCTATGATGATCATAATAATAATCTACCCCGTCAGATCTCTCCCAAAAAAATAGTTCTGGATTGTTGTCCAGTTCGACCCATGGAGTCCACAAGGCTTCGTTGTAATCCTCTTCCATGCTCCATAAAACTCTTGCAGAAGCACCCCCACTATAATATTCATTTTCTGTTCTATGCCATTCCTCATTTGCGTCCCATCCAGAGGGAGGAAACAACTCGTCTTCAAAATTTTCAAACAATAAGATAACAGTGTCTTCGTTGCATAGAGAATCTCGTTCAATATCATTGGAAATGATCCTCGGTTCATGCCAAATATTTTCTTTAGATTCCGATAGTTCTTCGTTGATTTCTTGATCCTCACAATCTGCGGAAAAAGTTACCGAAAAAGCAACAACTATCAATAAAAACGCCACCAGGCAGGACATTATTTTGATTTTTTCTTCCATTTTTTTCCTCCTCATTAAAGAAGATATCACTACATCGGATACAACTCTTTTAACATACTTATTACTTTCGGGTAAAGAAAAAATAAAGGGTTTTAGTATTCAACTATCCAGTCCACAGTATAGTCCGCATCGTTGTACACCCAGTAACCTTCGCCCGGTTGGAACACAAAGTTCCCCGGGTCGTGGTCGTATGCAAGGTTGTACTCTTCCGAACCGTCAAAGTAACCGATACGGCTAACCTCAGCCGGTAGATTGTGGTTACCACTAGACGAGCTGGGTAGACCTACCATGTTCCAACCGGGCTGCAGGGTGATCGTAGTCTCGCCGGGCACATAACCCTCTACCGTCAGAGTATCGTCGGTGTTCATCCGTATCCACACACCCATATGGTGATCCCAGTTCTCCAAATTGTTGTACCGGTCTTCTCTACCGGGCACATAAGTAAGCCACTCATCGGTGGAAGCGTCGTAGTACATCAACCGGTCGTAATTACCGGCTATGCCGTATTCTGCATGTTCAAGTATGGACTCCAGATCCGTATCTAAAATGTTCAGATTGAACGATACAAAATTCCACCCTTCGTTCAGGTTTATCTCCATTGTAGTTATGGGTGCATCTCCTACATAATTCCATATCCAGATACGTCCATAGGACCTCTTTTCATCGCCATCCATCACTGCCTGATAACCCACATGAACTATTTCGGGGTGGGGGTCACCAATAAAATCAACGACGATATGATCGAAAACTGCCGTCTCATCGTCTTCGAGCCAGGTATGTTCTGCATCCCGGACCAATACACCATCGGAATAACGACAAGCCATAGTGAATCCCCAGAATGTGGTACCCCCGGGATGTGGGCCCTCGGCCAATCCGCTGACAAAGATGTTCAGTTCACCGTCAAGGTCTCCATCTACAACATCCACTGATAGACCGAGTGAACCTCCGCCTTCTAGGCCGGTGTCTGCGAAAAAACGTTCCCTAGTAAGTATTTCCAGCGGCGGATAATTTAGCACCGCTATCTCAACCGCTGTACCATCCATTTGTTCGTTGGCCCCGGATGTAACGATCTCAAGTTCACCGTCACCAGTCATATCGTCGGTATCCATATCAAATACACCAGAGCTTCCGGTATCGAACCAACTTACGGTATCGAGTAGAGAGATATCATCTCCATCCCACTGCCAAATTCGAACCTCTGACATGCTGTTGCTCCCTCCGCTATCCTGTCCCGTATAGCCACCGGTTATTATCTCATATACCCCATCGGACTGTAAATCCGTTATCTTAACTGTCATAACGCTTGACGGACCATCTGGATCCCAATCTGTCTTCACCCTTAAGGATAACGACGAATCAGGTTCGATCGTCCAGATAGTTAGTTGTGCCTTTGAATTATCGTCATCGATCTTCGATTGACCGCCCGCTACGATTTCAAGGTTACCGTCTGAATTTATGTCTCTCACTGCAACCGTCTCCAATGTGTTGTTGTACCCATCATCCAACCATTGTTGAGTATCGAGCAAGCTTATTGAATCACCGTCGTAGCTCCACAACCTCAGGTCGGACTGTGGCGGGTCCGATTTATCACGTCCGCCGGTCACGATATATTGCGAGCCGGTGGGACCCGTAGCGATGGCAGATATCGTATCCAGATTTTCGGGTATACTTTCCGCCATCAACTCCAGTTCTTCGGTGTTTTCGTCGTACATCCAAACCCTCAGAGCCCTCTGATCTTTAGGGTCAAACAGGTCACTGTCAAAATCACTGGAACCTGTTATTATCTCCATGGAACCATCTCCGGTCAGGTCCCCGTAACCAGCTGAGTTGCACACAGTACCGTACATATCAAAAAAAGGATTTCCTCCTCCGGTTGCGTTTATCCATGACTTGTCGTAAACAAGCGCGAATTCAGATGATGTTATACGGCTATCCTCATCGCCCGAGATCGGTTCGTAGTTCGTTATCAGACCCATATCCTTAAGATTAGTCGTATATGGATCACCATCGACTCCCGGTAGGGTACCTGATCCAGTCACTATGCAAGGGTCAAATAAGACCGTAGCGGCAGAAAAGGTGGACAGTACCAGGAATATCATCAAAGCACATGACACGTATTTGATATCTTTTCCCATTTTATTCTACACTCCTTGTATCCCTACACATGATAGGCCTCCTGAGATATATATTTAAGGATACGTTTCAGTCTATCGTCGAATATCACCCGTATTCAACCTCCCAAAGTACGTTCTCTTGAGCACCGTTGTACACCCAATAGGCTCTCCCCTGAACTAACAGTACGGTAGAGAGATCATAGATGTACTCAATATTATATGGTGCGTACCTGTTGAACACCCCGATTTTAGTCACCTCTTCCGGCAGTACGTCAGATGCCACCCTGTTTGCACCGGAGGGATAACCCACCATATTCCAGCCTGGATACAGTGTTATCTCCGTGCTCTCAGGTACAACACCCTCTATAGTCAAAGTATCATCTTCTGTCATCCGAATCCACAGGCCCATGGTGTGATCCCACGTTTGTAAATTATTGAAATGCTCGGCTCTACCCGGAACGTAAGTCAACCATTCATCCACCGAAGCGTCGTAGTACATCACCCGGTCGTAATTACCGCTTATACCGTACTCTTCGTGCTCCAAGATAGATCCTAAATCGGTTATGTCCGGTTCCAGGTTAAAGGAAACAAAGTTCCAACCGTCTGTTTCTGCATCCGTGTTGAGTTCAACGTTGTGCAACATGTAAATGGTAGCTTGATGAGTCTTCGGTTCGTAGCTATGCGGGGGAATATTCCCGGAGATATAGAGAACTGAATGTCCGGCTATTAATCCATACACGGATTCCGAGGACTCTATATCTATATGCGTATCGGTAGAGGTATGAGCATAAACTGCGGCGTCTTTTATATTGGTAGCCTCTCCTTTCAAATCAACTCCTTGGCTGTTCTGTATCGAATAAGCCCAGCACGCACCATCAACATCTACATTCACATCTACATCCTGCGAATACTCGATCTTTACCCCGTGGGTTGAGGAATTGACTACCTTACCTTCCACGGTAACGTCATAAGAGTGAACGACTAGTATGCCGTTTACCGCATCGTTCACCGAAGCGTTTAGGGTTACGTTACTAGCATAAGAGAGGTAAACAGGTGCATCTCCTGTCTCCACCTCTACCACCGTATCAGATATGTTATGCAGGATCACCTGATCACCGATGACGGTATCAGGAACACTATCGGCATAATATTTTACCTCTCCAGTGTCGGTTTGGAAGTTGCTTATATCAAGATCGAAATGTGATTTTGCATTTCCCTGCACATCAAGAGCGTATCTGGCACCTTGTACCGTGATATCATGTAGTACTAAATTGTCAGATCTTTCTATACCCACTCCGAAGAGGTCTCTAGTTAGCTCTAAACTTACGTTCTTCGCTATGGATTGATGGCAGCCGCTCCCGAAGATCAAACCCGCATAATCCACCTCGATCGTTGTGTTAATGATCTCTAGATACGAGGAGCCGGACAACAGTGCACCGCCTACGGCGTTATCTATTTCAGCGTTTTCAACCTTCATCCCATCAGAGTCTTCGGCAGCAAAGGCCAAGGTGGTATCGTTGACATAAACATCCCTGAAAGTATTGTGGGGCGAGTCAAAGATGCTCCCGAAGCCGATTGCCCCGTGTTCTACTTTTAGGTTTTCAACTAAGTTATGCCGGGAGTTGAGAAGTGTGATTACGCCGGCGTGTGAGTTTCTCACCGTTATGTTATTCAACTCGTTGTTTTGAGAACCCATTAAGCCAATACCCCCGAATTCATGTTCCACATATACGTCTCTGACAGTAACACCTTGGGAAACTAGCATTATGCCGAAGCTGAGTAACCTGCCGTTATCTATTCCTTCGATGGTTACGTTTTCGATGACGGATTGTTCTACATTACTCATCAGTATTGAAGCACCTCTCGGTGAGAAGATATCTTCCATGGGACGGTGAGCTGGATCCTTCAATATAAAATTCGAATCCTTAACCGTGATATTGTCTATACCGCCCATGGCTACAAAACCGAAACCGCTGTGTACGAAAGTCGAACCTTTAACCACGGCGTTCGGGGTGGTGACGGAAAAGAGGGGGTGGTAGATCGTGTCGCCGCCTCCTTCGACCTTAGAATCTATTATTTTTATTTCATCTGCGTTGCCATCCGCCTGACAGTAAATATCGTAATCCCCGTTGGTTATGGTCGAATTACGGACTATAAGAGAACCGCCACCGGTTACTTTCAAACCGTACTGTAGGTCGAAAGTGGAATTTATCCTCAGAGTCGAGTTATCCATTATCAAAGAGCCGCCATCTTGAATCGTTACGTTACCCGCTACCTCTTCGGTGGTGTGATTCAAATAAACGGTCTCGTTGATTATCCAGTCGTCTGAAGAGTAAGTGTTATCCATGACGACGGAGGGTATACGGAAATTTTGAATGATATCTCCTCTCTTGATCGGTGTATCACCCTTTTCAACCCTTACATTCTCATGCACAATCTCAAATTGCTCGCCTCCAACATTCGTACCTCCGTTTACCGTAACTGTGTTGTAGGCTATGGCTGAGTAATTCTCGCCGTATGCTCTTACCTCTACAACATGGTTTCCGCTGGATACGTTGCTACTATCCCAAGTAAACTCGAAGGGGGCGGAATCTACCTCGTTTATTTTAACTCCGTTTATGTAAAGTTCCATGGATGTGGGGGTGTATTCGTACTCCGGTATTACCTCGACCTCGCCTGAGACCACCGAGCCGTTCAGTGGGTTGGCTAGAGTGAGTAGATCGGGTTGGTTTTCCACCATAGGGAAGGAATACTCGTTGAATTCGTTCCAGAATGCGCCGGTGCCTTCAGGATAGGCGTTGGCTCTTCTTATCCTCAGGTCGGAAGGTGAGAATACGATTTGATGTAATGTCATCTGAAAAGGATAGCGTCGATAGGCTTCGACGAATATATCCTGGGCCATATCGAAGTCTATGTTCCCATATTCCCTTTCCAATCTTTTACTGTGCTCTAAATAATTCAATAGATGCATAAACCTTCCATCAGTGGGCATGACCATGTAATCGTCTCTCTGGGTAAGAGCTGTTTGATAGGCCATATAGTGGTTTCCCCTTCTCACGGCATTCGGCATCTGGAAGTGATTGTAACCGTTGGCCTCCTGTACATGATCCCAACTGCCGTTATAATAATGATTATGACTCATCTCTATCATCTGAGAGGTGTTGCTCTCTCCGTCTGCAACAACAAAGCTGAAACCATATGTGCGATTGGGCTCCATGTAGCTGATAGCTTCCTCCATATTCCCCGCCTTTTCTAAAGTATCTCTCAACCTGAATATCATAAAGTTGCCTTCTTGGGTCCAATCGGAGGTGCTCTGTCCCATCTCACCTATGCTTATCTTCGCTTCGTTCATACCGTCGACACCTCCTAAGAAACCGGCCCATGCAGGGACCACATGGCCGTATCCATGATTAGGATGTCTAAAGAGTGTTACGGAGTTCATCTGCAGGGTAATACCGGTCTCCGGATCCGCTATATCCACCCCGTAATCCAGACTTCGAGTGTGGTAAACTTTCCCTGTAGCAGTGGCTTCACCCGATACACCGAAACCACTGCAGTGATACAGAGTCGGTATAGAATGCACGGCCTGTATCTCATCTAAGCTTACGCCGGTACTATCTGACAATCCCTCCATCTCCCATTTATATTCGTCAGATATGTATGGTTCTCCTTTCTCATATACTTCAAGTAGCTCCTCTACAGTTTCCGGCACATAATCCAAATAACCCCTCATCGTCTGCTTGGTCTCATCGGGCAGCATAGCCCCATGTTGGTACCCCATCTCATAATGGGTTCCGGACACAGACGCAAGCTTATCGCTTTCATAATCCATTACCCAGGCCGTATTTGAACGGTTCAACAGAGGGAATTCATTGGATATTTCGTTTTCAGTGTTAAGTTGGCTGCTCAAAGAAGTACTGTCTTCTTCGATAGGCATAGTCACTAAAACCGTCGATAGTATAATCAGTCCCGCAACACAAATACTTATTTTTTTCATCATTTCCACCGTGGAGTATGGTTATTAAATCTAATCTGTGAGTCGGTATATAAGGATTTTCGCCGATTGTGCCTTTAACGGCATTTACGTAATTAGTATTATTCAGAATATAAAATAAATAATGACAAAAGATATATACCATGAATAGAATTACATATATTAAAGGAGTTGAGAGAGAAATGAAAAAAAGTATCGTTAAGATATTATGCGGCGTGCTAGTGATGTTTCTACTCGGAGGGACGGTATATGGTACCGTGTTCAATCGAATAGAGACGGAGGAGAACGAGCCTATGCAAGACTATGCAGACGTACCTACATGGGCCATCGGTAGTTACTGGAGCTACCAGCAGGATCTATGGTACAATTCGACAGATGACTGGCTTTACCTTGAAGAGGAATTCACCTACACGGTATCGGCAATAGAGTTCGTGGAGTACGAGGGAAGTGTGCACATGTGCTACAACCTCACCTTGGAAGGAGAGATCGTCGATGGTGAAGGTGAATTCGAGGGATATAGTTTGAATGTAAACGGCGGAACAATCGACGGATACCTGGTCCGAAGGGTGAGCGATCTAGGGGTCGTCGAGGATAGGCAGGAACGGTATTTCTACGGTATTGCCGGGGGATTTATCGGTGTCGATGTATGGTTAGATTTCACACGTACCTATAGACCTCTCGTGGAAGATTATGATTTCCCACTCGAACCGGGTAACGAATTTTGGGGTAACACTACCACGATAATGGACGGTTACTATGCCTACGATGCGGGGATGATAGGAGATGACGAAGACTATTTCTACGGCGAAGAGGAATTCGATCAGGTCAACAACCTCGCCTCAGAGATGGTCGATATAAGCACACCGGCCGGTACTTTTTCCACCTTCTACATAGACAATCACGGCGAATCCGAAGATTCAACAGGATACGTTGATCAGTGGTACGCATCTGATGTAGATTACGCTGTTCAAGAGGACGCATACATGGAGATGGACGACGGCGATACCCTGGACTGGTTTAGGCAATTGGACGGATACCAGCTCAACCCGATAGACACGATTCTTTCAGTGGAACCCGAAGAAGCAAAGGTTTGCGAGTACGTTACAATTTCCGGTACCTTCCCCAACCACCCGAATTCGGAGCTGAACGTGTTCATAGACGATCTGATCATGGGTGAGGGAGAATGGACGGTTACAACGGACGGAAACGGATGGTTCGAACTTGATATTATGGTGCCTTTGGTAAAGGACAACACACCGACCAATTATGACCTGTCCACCTCTGGAATTGTAGCATACGTCGTTGCTTCTCCTGATATACACGCGGCTACTACACTAACAGTCCTGACAGAGACACAAGACATCGCACTTAACGCGGGATGGAACTTCGTTTCCACCATGCTCGATACGTCCATACTGAATGTATCCCTGGAAGATATTCTTGAACACCCCACTTACGGTATCTCGGGAAGCTACGATCGACTGATGTACTACAATGCCTCGGAGGACCAGTGGAAGACCTATGTTCCAGGAAGGGCAGATCATTTCAATACCCTGACGGACATGGAATATACCATGGGCTTCTGGATCATGATGAACCAGGAAGAAACTCTTACCGTTGAAGGCGTGGCCCTGCCTGAGAGGGAGATAATCCTGAACCCGGGGTGGAACATGGTAAGCTATCCCTGCTCAACCGCAGGAAACAATGACTTGCCTGCCGAAGTAACGAGGATCGGTTACTTCGATGCGGCCGAGGAGTACAACGTGGCTTACGACTACGAGCCGCAGGACTTTATATTCGAACTTGGCAACGGCTACTGGATATACAACGGTGCGGACTACGACGTCGAATGGACCATCGAGTTCTAAAAAACCCTTCCCTTTTTTCTATATTTTATATAGTTTACTAACTACTGTAATCCTATTAAAATAACATGTTTTTCAGCCATTCAATTTTTTTAAAATATAAAAAGAAATGGGTTTTAGTATTCCACTGTCCATGTTATGGAATACTCTTCACCGTTGTATACCCAGTAAGCTCTACCGGTCACTAAAAGGACGGTAGATAGGTCATCGATGTACTCTACGTTGTAAGGTGCGTATCTGTTGAACACTCCGATTTTAGTCACCTCTTCCGGCAGTGCGTCAGATGCCACCCTGTTTGTTTCGGAGGGGTACCCAACCATGTTCCAACCGGGATAGAGAGTGATGTCGGTGCTTGTGGGGGCGATACCCTCGATAGTCAAAGTATCGTCTTCGACCATCCGTATCCAAATTCCCATGGTGTGGTCCCATTGTTCTAAATTGTTGAAGTGGTCCGCTCTGCCCGGTACGTAACTAAGCCACTCGTCTGTAGAAGCGTCGTAGTACATAACCCGGTCGTAGCTCCCACCGATGCCTTTATCCTCATGATTCAGTATCTCTGAAAGTGTTGTATCCACCGGTACGAGGTTAAACGACACGAAGTTCCAACCATCCGCCTCGCTGTCGGCTAGAAGGGTGATCTCAAATTCATCGACCACTGTAACGGTGGTTGCAGGAGAGGTAACTCCATCATAGGCGGCGGTCACCAGGTATTCTCCTACTATCTCCTGATTGAATACTCCGTCCGTGGCGTTCTGCCAGATGAAATCAGTTACTGTGTTTGTTATCAGGTTACCATACGGGTCATAAGCACCAGCGGTGAACACAAGGTCTTCCCCCGGTAGAACCGTCTCGGGTTCGTCGGGAAATATGGATACGGAGGATACATCAGCAGGTTCTACGGTCACCGTAGTTGAATCTGAAACGATACCATCGTAGCTAGCAGTGACCTGATAATCCCCAGCTATCACCTGGTTGAATACTCCGTCCGTCACGTTCTCCCATGTAAAGTTAGCTGCTTCGTCGGTTATCATGTTGTCGTACTCATCATAAACCGCAGCCGAGAAGTTTATGGTCTCTCCTGCGGTAATCGTTTGGTTCGTATAAGGGTGAATTTCGATGTAATATGGATCTCCGGGAAGTAATGTCACATTGGTTACTTCCGAAGTAACACCGTCTAAAGTGGCGGTTACCGGGTAAACCCCTGCGGTCCTGTGATAGAACGCCCCGATCTCATCTACGTTCTGCCAGGTGAAATTTCTTGCATCGTTGTCAATTAGATTGCCATACGGGTCATAGGCCTCAACGGTGAAAATCCCCACCTGTCCGGCATAGATCGTTACATCATCGGAAGG
This sequence comes from Thermoplasmata archaeon, assembly GCA_019594025.1. Lineage (GTDB taxonomy): Archaea > Thermoplasmatota > Thermoplasmata > Halarchaeoplasmatales > Halarchaeoplasmataceae > Halarchaeoplasma. Next base: position 4,893 of record JAFDUB010000025.1, on the reverse strand, counting down.
GTGTATATAAACGGCATAAACATCGGCGGGTTCAACGCTCAGTGCGGTGTCGTCGGTAAACACTTCTCCACCATACTCATAGGTGCCTGTCACCGTCCAGGTGCCTACAACTTCAGGCGTATATACGTTATCTTCCCAACTACCGCCTGCTTCCGCTTCGATTGACCAATCGGTTTCTGCGGTGATATTGAAGCTGTTACCATCTTCATCAAAGGCCTCGGCATAGTACTTCTGTGAGTCACCCGCGGTGACGATAGACTCCTCCGGAGACAGAGTGATATATATGGGAGATATTTCCTCCACCGCTAGTACCGCAGTTTCCGTCAGCTCGCCATAAGTACCTGTTACCGTCCATGTGCCGGTAAATTCGGATGTATAAACGTTATCCTCCCAAGTACCTCCAGCTCCTTCATCGATGGACCAATCGGTATATTCGGTCACATCTTCAACTCTGTTGCCGAACTCATCGTAGGCTACGGAGTAGTAGGTCAATCTATCACCGGCAATTACATTCTCTTCCGCAGGTAGGATTTCGATATAATCTATTTCTCCGGCAATTACCGTTACCGTGACTAGCTCGGAAGAAACTTCATTATAAGTAGCGGTTACATCATATACTCCAGAATTCGTCCGGTCAAACAGACCTGTTTCGTCGGTATTATACCATTCAAAGGCGGTATCTTCATCGGTTATCAGATTACCGTATTCGTCGAACGCTGCGGCTGAGAAATCTACCGTTTCACCAGCGGTGATAGTCTGGTTCGAGTCAGGTATGATCGCCACATAGGCCGGATCCGCTTCTTCTACGATCAGCGTTGCCGTATCGGTAAGTACCCCGTAAGTACCGGTCACTATCCATGTGCCTGCATTCTCAGAGATGTACACGTTATCCTCCCAAGTACCTCCTGCTCCTGCATCGATCGACCAAGAAACCTCTGCGGTAACGTTGAACATATTACCGCCTTCGTCATAAGCTACAGCAGTGTACGTCCTTGAGGTTCCGGCCGTGACTACGGCATTATTCGGAAGTATCTCGATGTAAACCGGGTCCGTTTCTTCTACCATCAGCGTTGCCGTATCGCTCAGCTCTCCATAGTTACCCGTTACGTACCAGGTACCTGTAAATTCGGAGGTATATACGTTATCCTCCCAAGTACCTCCAGCTCCTTCATCGATCGACCATGCCGTTTCATCGGTTACAACGCCGATTTCATTACCGAACTCGTCGTAGGCTACAGTGGTGTACCTTAACCTGTCGCCTGCGATGATTAATTCTTCGGCCGGTAGGATTTCGATATGGGCAGGATCAGAGGGTTCTACTGTCAGTGCAGCGGTACCCGTCATATTTTCCCCTTCATGTGTGTACGTACCGGTTACCGTCCATTCACCGGCGAATTCGGAGGTATATACGTTCTCACTCCAGCTGCCTCCCCCTCCGGCATCGATCGACCATTCTGTTTCCACTGTCACATCTTCTATCTTTACACCGGCTTCATCGTAAGCAGTAGCCTGGAAAACTGTATCATCTCCTGCGGTAACAGTTTCCTCTGCCGGCTCAATAACTATATTACTCCGTTCACTTTGTAAACGAACATAGATCGGATTACTGAATGCATAAGAATCCCTTTCTCCTTCGTGGGTAGCTTTTATACGAACATATCCGTCACCGAATTGAGCGGTGTAATTTGCTTCCGTAGTATCGGTAACTATCTTTGCATAATTCTCGCCCTCTTTATAGTAGTTATAGTTTGTCGTTGTGAACTCTATATCTACCACTTTGTCGCTTTCTACGTAGATGATATCTCCTTCGGTCCAGATATCTAATCGTGGAGGGTCTTCGGCGTCCCGGTGTCCTCTAGCATAGAACCGTCCTTCATGAAGATAGTTCATCACATCCTCATAGGACAAATTTTCTGCCGGTTTATCTGACAATATAGATATGAATCCCCTGTTAGGGGTTCCTCCGTGGAAGTCATCGACAGATGTAAGTGTGATCTCTCTTCCGAGTTCGCTAAGGACAAAATCAACATCGCTTTCTCTTTCGATAGAACCTCTATTTATGATCTCCATACCGCTGTAACCTTCGGTATGTTCATAATATTCTCGAGAGTATTCTTTATCGTACCGATCAGGATGTGCATAATAGGAGAGACCTCCTTCCTTATTTGCTTGATCTATCTGTAACTGTCTTTCATTTTGCGCTCTTCTGCGGATAGTCTCTATACCTACCGTTGCCATATGATGACCGTTGGAGTACTCTATACCGGGTATATGTATTATATTATGACCGCCGGGATCCTCCAAACATGGGTCCCACCAGATACAGTCATGGTCGGTTATAGCGACTGCCACATATCCCAAATCTTCGTACATGTTCATGAGTTCCGAAGGATCTAAATCACCATCGGAATTGGTGGTGTGGGTGTGCATTTGTGCTTTATGATGGTAATCATAAACATCATCATAGGGTGAGTCTAGGAATATACCTTTATAGACCTCCACTTCCAAAGTATAGATATTGTTATCCTCATCGTACTCAGGTAAAACGTTTGAGGAGTCGACGAATACACTCAACTCATGAGTCCCCGTCTCATTGACGAGCCAGCTAAAAGAGACTTGTGCCATATCCACCAAGCTGATGGTTTTGGTCTCCTTTACTACTCCATTGACCGAGAATTCCACATCTATGTTATGAATAGGTGGGTGAGTGGTGAAAGCATCTTCGAAATGTATCATGGGTCTATCTGCGACCACGTCCACCGTTAGGTTGACTTGCTCACCAACTTGGGGGTAGTTGGGAGTTAGCTCGTGCTGTTCGACGTACAAATCAGTTACTCCGTTCACCTCTGGTGGATATTCATTTAATAACCTGATAGGAGAAGCATCGTGTCGGGTAGAGTTAAATAGATTGCCCACCAGATACATGCTGATACCGGGAGCCAAAGCTTCTACATAATAACCGTACATGAGGTCATTCCTCACTAGGATAGAGGTCTCATAAGTGGTCGAGTCGAGCTCCATCATCTCGTGAGGTGTCCATGGATATTGACCCTCCTTTACACAGTGTTCCGGATCGTTCCATCTCCTATCACTGTTCCCCGCATACCACAGCTCAACTGTCATATTCTCCTGAGGATGCATCAGATGAGCGGTTACATTGAACCAGTCATGGGTAGAATTGTAGCTCTCTGTTTGAGTATGGACTTCTTCAACCTTGGGCCAGTGGGATAGGTCGTCATTCCTCAGATAATCTATCCCGTTTAACCAGCTGTTGATCATACGATTCCTTGTTAGATCGATGGGGTGATCACCGGCGGAACCAAGCATGGCCCTGTCTCTACCATATCTCCATTCAACGTCGAACGTATCCAGCCAATCTATAAAGTTGGTCTCCGCTCCGATGGGGAAATAAGTTCCGTCATGATCGGTTACCCATTCGTCGTCCTCATACCCTCCGGTTCCAGCGGTACCAGACATACTTATGAACGGAGTGCCTTCCAGCAGATGTGCCTGATGATGAATGTCCCATACCTCGTAAAGTGTTTGAGTGGCTCCGGAGGAATCCGCAAGTCCGGTGACGAGTGTATCCCCTATCGCGGTCATCAAAGAGGAGATTTGAGCCGAGTAATTCGCCCAGGTAGTATGGTCTTTTATCGGTGGTCGGCCCCAGTCTATGTAGTACCGTTGAGTGGCGTTCAACATATCCTGTATATGTATAAGATCACATTGTGCTACTTTGATCCTATCGTCCAACATGGCTGCATGCCATCTAACAAATCCCTGCTTGGAGGCCCCTTCGCTGAATATTCCTTCATCTAGGTTCATACCATACTCATGACACAGCCGCTCGAAAACCGTGTGTCCCAGAAGGTTACCCTTTAGTAAAGCATATGGGAAGAACATCTTCAACAACTCCGCGCTTGAATTATCTTGCATCAACGGAGGTAACAGGGATGGAAAAGTTATCATATCCTGATTATGATAATCAAATGATTCCCAATTTTGTTTGTGTTCTCCCATTAAAAAAACCGGCATCTCAAACTCATTCGATAGGGAGACCACTATAGACTGGAAAAACATATCCTCAAGTGACGGTAAACCATGTGTGTTGAGGAAAATTCCGTTACCGTTTCCGGCCGCCGAAGAATGATTATGGGGCAGTGCTAAGATACCGCCGTGCACTAAACTAATTGTCTGTGGATCGGTAAGATTCCCCTCCTGAATCTGCTGTTTAGTGTACATTGAATATGGGTTGCCGCCGTACATATCTTCACCCCCGAAGAAACCTTCGATCGCCCGCACCGATTTTTCCTCCCCAGTCTCGGGATCCTCATAGGTTATATTCCAATCTTTCATACCGTTTCCATCTATATCCGCATTGGTCCAGTTCAACTGTTCTAAAGTCATGTTTTTGATGGTCTGCATGTCGTAGGGGTAATCGTCGTCCAAGTTATCCCTATCAAAAAGGCTCCGGATGTCGTGCCTCTGGGATTGAATTGATGCTGAAAGATCGTTCGAAATCTCACTTTCCAAATGGTTAACACTATTTTCTTCAAGGGGGGGTGCAACCATTATTATAGACAGTATTAACAAGCCGGTAACACAAAGACTTAATTTTTTCATGTGATTTCACCATTGATGTAGTATCATAGTCCAATTGAGTGATATAAGCTTTTTTACCAATTGTGCCCAACGGGCCTTTGCTGGAAATAAGAAAAAGGAGGTTAGTATTCAACTATCCAGTCCACAGTATAGTCCACATCGTTGTATACCCAGTATCCTTCGCCTGGTGCAAATGCAAAGTTTCCCGGGTCATGGTCGTATGCAAGGTTGTACTCCTCGGTGGCAACGAAGTAACCGATACGGCTAACCTCGGTCGGCAGACCGTGATTT
>JAFDUB010000027.1 GCA_019594025.1 Thermoplasmata archaeon | reverse complement strand
TTAAACCGTACTTTTCCATGAGCTCCTCGCTTCCACCGGATTCTCCGAATACGTTGGCCACGCCTACACGCTTCATGGGAACATGATAGGTTTCTGAAAGTACCTGGGAAATACCACTTCCCATACCTTGTGATACGACGTGTTCTTCTGCGGTAACGACACCCCCAGTTTTTCTAGCCGACTCAACTATTATTTTTTCATCTAAAGGTTTGATGGTGCTCATGTTGATCACCCGTGCATCTATATCGTGCGTTTTTTCAAGTATCTTGGCCGCCTTAAGACAGCGAGAGACCATTATTCCCGTACCGATCAAAGTTACGTCTTCTCCTTCTTTTAATAGTGTTGCCTTTCCCATCTCAAAATCAGCATCCTCATCGGTAATTATGGGTATGTTGGATCTGCCTAGTCTAAGATATACCGGTCCTTTGTAATCCGCGATGGCTCTAGTCGCTTTAAGAGTTTCGTGATAATCAGCAGGAGCGATAACTCGCATGTTAGGTAGCACCCTCATAAGGGCGATATCTTCGAGCATCTGATGAGATGCACCATCTCCACCGACGGTTATACCTGCATGGGTTGATACGATCTTAACGTTGGCTTTAGGGTAAGCAATACTTTGACGCACTTGGTCGTATGCTCTGCCAGTGGCGAAAACCGCAAAGGTACTGGCGAACACCGTTTTACCAGACATAGCCAATCCTGCAGCGATACCCATCATGTTTTGTTCAGCGATACCGACGTTAAAGAAACGTTCTGGAAATTCAGTACCGAACTTTTTGATACGGCACGAACCACATAAGTCAGCACCGACTGCGACTATGTTTTCTCTTTCCCTACCCAACTCTGCTAATGTTTCACCATATGCATCTCTTTGTTTGGCCATTTCCCACATATTCAAGCACCTCCAAGTTCATCTAAGGCGATTTCAAGCTGCTCATCATTGGCGGCCTTTCCATGAAATGCTAGGGAGCCTTCCATGAACGTTACACCCTTTCCTTTGACCGTGTGTGCTATTATCATGGATGGTTTCCCGTCGATTTCCTCCGCCCTATCTATGGCATCCACTATCTCTTCGATTTCATGACCGTTTATCTCTTGAGTATGCCATCCGAAGGACTTCCATTTTGATACGATTGGTTCGATGGATATCACATCTTCCGTGGGACCGTCTATCTGAAGTTGATTTCTATCTAAAAATACTATGAGATTATCGAGTTTGTGATGGCTGGCGAACATGGCCGCCTCCCAAATCTGCCCCGACTGTACCTCTCCATCCCCACAGATCGCGAAGATTCTATGCGCCTCCCTATCGATTTTAGCAGCTAGTGCTATACCGCATGCGATAGAAAGACCCTGGCCTAAAGAACCGGTGGACGCGTCCACTCCGGGTACCTTCAGCATGTCCGGATGCCCCTGTAGTCTGGAACCGAGCTGCCGAAGGGTCATCAACTCTTCTACTGGGAAATAACCTGATTCAGCCAATACTCCATACAAAGCGGGTGCCGCGTGTCCTTTACTCAAAACAAAGCGGTCTCGGTGCTTCCAATCCGGTTCTTCCGGTCTGTGATTCATCACTTCAAAATACAAAGTAGTTAGTATATCTGTAGCAGAAAGTGAACCTCCCGGGTGTCCCGAACCTGCCGCATGGGTGCTCTTCACCACATGGATCCTCACTCTACGTGCTATCTCCTGAATTTCTTTTATCCTGTTCTCATCAAGTTTTGCCATCTAATAATTCTCCTGATTGTTGAGTTATCTGCGTAAAAGAGGTATCCTTTATTATCTTTTTCGGATAGGATGTAAAATTATTTTATCTCTAAAACATCGTTGGAATCTAGGATACTTCATTCCACCCACGCCTTCCCATCTTCCAGGTTCACGCGGCCATCTGCAAAGTAGCCTACCACCTTAGGAAGCAGCTTATGCTCCTCTTCCAACACACGTCCGGCGAGTGTGTCCACAGAGTCGTCGTGCTTAACGGGAACACACCTCTGAGCGATGATCGGTCCCATATCAACCTCGTTTGTGACGAAATGAACACTACAACCAGATACTTTCATTCCCGAGTCTAGCACGGCATGGTGAACATGTTCTCCGTACATACCGGGGCCTCCGAAGAGAGGCAACAGGGCCGGATGTATGTTTATCATTTTGCCGTAATACTTCTCTACAAAATCATCTGTAAAAATCCGCATGAATCCGGCGAGCACTATCAGATCTGGATCTATCTTATCGAGCTCTTTCTCCAACTTCTTCTCGTGCTCTCTGCGGCTCAACCCTCGATGGTCGAGTACGCCGTGCTGTATTCCATGTTCTCGAGCACGGGTAATACAATATGCGTCAGGGTTGTTAGTAATCAACAGTGCCACGTTTGCGTCTATTTCATCTGCCTCACAGGCGTCCACGATGGACTGAAAGTCGGATCCACTGCCTGAAGCGAGTACAACGACGTCGATACCACTCATGAAACGCAGAACCACGTGGGCTTTAAAAAGTCTTTTGACCGATGCCACATGATTTAAATCATAAAAGGGGTTTACGGAACACGGATGAAGATACTGCATCAGGACACAAAAAGGAAGAGGATCAAGGTACGCATAGATAACCTAGACGATCTTTGGCACCTTAAAAATCTGATCGATGAAGGGGATATAGTATCCGCCGTTACCTATCGAAGAGAGGAGAACCAGAGGGACACTCTCCGAGCCAGCAGGGGTGAGAAAAAACGTATGCGCCTCGACATAGAGGTAGAGAAGGTGGAATTCCACGACTTCACAGACCGTTTGAGGATTTTGGGAACTATTGAGGAAGGGCCGCAGGACCTTGGTTCATACCACACTTTGAACCTCACCGAAGAAGACAATTTGACCATTATAAAAGAAGAGTGGAAGGAACATCACCTGAAAAGACTAAAAGAAGCGGTAGAAAGCAGCGAACGTCCGTTGGTGACCCTATTAGCCATTGAAGAAGACGATGCCACAATAGCGGTTCTAAGGCAGTATGGCGTTAAGGAGATGGCCCGTGTCAATCCCAACATGGGTGGAAAGATGTATGACGGGGATAAGATGACGAGGGAGGAATTCTTTGGAGAGGTTGGAGAAAAGTTAAAATTGATTTTAAAGGAGGGATCTCCTCTGGTTATACTCGGTCCAGGTTTCACAAAAGAGGATATATATGAATACCTTAAAAGACACCATCCAAAGATGATAGAAAATGCGCAGGTAGTACACTCTGGATGCGGCGGGATGACCGGTATCCACGAGGTGCTCAAAAGTGGTAAAGAAGGAGGAGTGCTGGAACAGCAAAGGGTGTCCTATGAGGCTGAAAAGGTGGAAGAACTACTGGTGCGCATAAAAAAAGACGAGCCTTTGGCATATGGTATGGAATCCATAAATAAGGCAGTGGAGATGGGGGCTGTAGAAACTTTATTGATATTAGATAAAAGAGTAAGGGATAAAGAGGGAGAACAGATAATGGAACGAACAGAGCAGTTGGGCGGTAACGTAATCATCGTAAGCAGCAGTCACGAAGGGGGAGACAAGCTCGAAGCTCTCGGGGGATACGGGGCACTGCTTAGATATAAAATAGAATGACTCATACTCGCCCTACACATTCACCACAGCCGTCGGTTATACCTTCGAACTGCTTCTCCAGTTGTTCAAATGTGAATTCATTCCAAAGATGAGAACATACGTTGCAAACTTCTTTCCCGATGTCCACATCACCGTTTCCGTGAATTTCTTTCGCCATCTTCTTGAGAATATCTAGGGAATCATCATCGAAATTTAGGGCATATCCCCTTTTTCCGGATATATATTGTGAAACCGCAGCCGGAGTTATCTCTAAAATCTTTGAAACTTTCCTTTGAGAGTTTCCCAACTGTACTAACTCTTTGGACAACTGCGCTCGTACTGATGGAAGAATGTAATTTACGATTATCTCACAGGGTTGCTTTACCATTGTTATTCACCTTGATTGTTATAAGGTTAACAGGGTTTATAACTTAACCTTTGTCCTAATTCACTAAAGGGAAAACAATTAATTCTTCTCAAGAAAAGTCATTCTAAAAAGTAAAATGATCAAAGCAGTTAAAATACTTCGAAGCATGATAACTTCATGTTGGATATGTCTAAAAATAAGGGCCAACAGTTCCCTATATATGAAAAAGTACTAAAAGGGCCTTAGTCTATTTATACTAAGTGATTGTTGAAGTAAAAGCCAAGCCTAGTCATAAAAAGGGAGTAAAAGATAAAAACATTTATAATGCATGCGGTTTCTGCATTTGAATACCAGTCCATAGAGAAGTGTAATAAATGGCCAAAAGCTCTAAAACCGGGTTGGCGGATATAAGACTTAAAGGGAGCGATTCCTTGCCCAAAAACCTATCTCAATCGGATATGGATAACGCCTTCGCCGAACTTGCCCGAGTGGAAAGTATAACTCCAACTATGGCGAGAAGTCTCATAGAAAAAAAAATATTAGATATTGAAGCTCTTATGGAAGCAGGCGAAGAAAAACTGGCGGATTTAATAGACATCGAAATAGACATGGCCTCTAAGATAATCAAAGATGCGGATGATACTGTGGGAAAAAACAATTTAGAAAATGATGGTTCCGGAAATCCCTCCTCACCGGATGAAAAGGTTGCCGAAGGAGACGATGCGTTAGCACAATGGCTGACCGGAGAATCCGAAAGAGATTTAGGTGGACTTCTTGAGGATGAAATTAAAAAAGCAAAAGAGGAAGGTGTAAAGAGAAGGGAAACCGACATACAAGAGGACGACGCGGATTACGGTGCCTTGAAGGCCTGGTTGACCGGTGAAGAAGATTCCTTTGGGGAATGGTTGGGAGAGGAAACGTTCGAGGAGGAGAAAGAGGTAATACAAGAGGAGTTGGCGGAGAAAGAAGATATCCTCGAAGAGTCACGAAAAGAACTGGACTTGAAAATGTCCGAGATAGCTGTATTAAAAGAGGAATTTGAGCAAAGAATAAAGGAGATGGAAACCGGTGAATTTGAGCCTCAAAAAATAGTGGACGAAAACGTAGGGTTGAGAGAACAGATATCCTCCCTCAAGAGCTCAATAGAGGAATTGGAAAATGAAAAACAACGGCTGAAAGAGGAGATGGAGGAAATCAAACAGGGCAGCGTAGCCATGCTGAAATACTTAAAAACTCAGAAACTTAAAATGGCTCAGGGAGAGGTTGGGGAAAACGAGGTTCTCAAAACACTCCAGAAGGAAAACGAGGAACTAAAAAAGCGTATTAAAACCATGGGATCCCCAGTGGATTTAGAGGGCATGGATGATGATGAAATAGCTAAAAATTTAATGCAAAAGGAAGCCCTACTTGAGAGAAAAGAAAAAGAACTGCAAAAAAAGGATCAGCGTATCCAAGACCTTCGAGATGAACTGAACTTCAAGGAAGAAGAACTGGAAGATATAAAGAAGAAAATGAGGTATAAGGAGGAAGAACTAAACGAAAGAGAAGCGGACCTGATGCACAGAGAGGAGGTGATGAAGAAACAGCGTATAGAAATTGAATCCTTAAGAGAGGAGTTCGGTGGTTCTACGGAGAAGGAGAGAAAGCGGCGGCTAGAAGAGCTCGAAAAGGAAATATCACAGACAGAGCAAGAGCTTAAGGCCAAGGAGAAGTACATAGCCCAGAAGGAGAGAGAACTAAGGTCAAGAGAAGAGGATCTCATAGATGAAGAATTGGAGGAACGACAAGATGAGATACTGATGGAGATTGAACAGGAGAAAGCTAGAACAGGTACTTCCCGTCTCGATGATCTAACAATGGGTGGGATACCATTGGGTTCCAACGTCTCGATTTACGGGCCCCCTCATTCAGGTAAGAGGGTACTGATAAATTCCTTCGTCGCCGAGGGAATTGAAAAGGGAGTACCCGCGATATGGGTCATAACCGATAAGACAGTTAAGGACGTTAGAGAGGAGATGAAGTTTGTACTTCCTACTTATGAAGAGTACGAACTCAGAGATCTAATATACTATGTGGATGCCTATTCGGTTAGTATGGGCGAAAAAATAGATGAAGAGGATAAAAGAGATTATATCACATATATAGACGGTCAAGCAGACGTAGAAGCCATCACTCAGGCCGTTGAAAAGTTCGCAGACGAGATTACGGAAAAACACAGGTACTACCGCCTGGCCTTCGTTTCAGTTTCAACTTTAATCGCCTACCTAGATACAGCAACTACCTTCCGAACACTTCAACCCTTCGCCGGTAGAAGGAAAAGAGACAGGGCGGTTTCACTATATACTCTCGAAAAGGGCATGCACAGTCAACAGGATATTTCCATGTTAGGACATATGATGGACGGCGAAATTGAGTTTAAGTACCAACAGCTCAAAACGTTCCTCAGAGTCGGAGGATTGGGAGACGTTCAGACCAGAGATTGGGTCAGGTACACCGCTAGTAAGAGTGGAATAACAATGGGTTCTTTCTCTTTGGATACAATCAGATAAGTGATCACCTTTGTCATTTAACGAAGTTTTTGGAATTGCGAATTACTTCATCATGCTTCCTACATTAGCCAGTGTTTTGTTCATCTCTTTTATGCATAAAAGGGATTTTATGCAGAATGCGGGCTTTGGAAAGCCGGAGGTAGGGATGATACTGGTGGGATCGATGTTTGGTATATTCGCAGATATACCTCTAATTGTGTCCAGACGTTCTCTTTTAAATATAAATCTAGGTGGCGCGCTTATACCTCTCATAATCGCCTGCGCGTTGATATACAAAAGAAAATTCGGGATAGTGAAAATTATAGTCGGCGTGGCCGCGGTTTCAGCTTTAGCTTACTCCATATCTAGATACGAACCAGGTATGGGCATTATAGCTGAATTTCCCTATTACCTTTTTCCTTCCTTGCTTGCATTACTGCTGTCGATAGCACTGATGAGAGGATACAAAAATCGTATCCCGTATGCCTATTCCTCAGCTGTGTTAGGCACTTTGATAGGTGCAGACCTTGTACGAATACCTATGCTGTTGGAAGATGGGGTACTAGGATCCATCGGAGGAGCCGGTGCCATGGATTTAGTTTATCTTTCAGGTCTCATCGCAGTTATACCTTTAGTCATGTATTACTACTACCAGTTTCCCTTAAACAAAGCAAAAGATCCCATGGACGAAGCCCATAGAATGTTCAGGAAGGGTAGATTGATTGATGGGGTAAATCACGCTCGTTATGCCTTGGAAAGAGAGCTTTGGAGAGCTGCAAGGTTGATAACTCGAGCTACTGGCGATAGATTTCACAGATCAAATTACGGTGTAGAGGTGATACCTTGGTTAGGACTCCATCCCTTACTTATACAAGATTATCATAAACTTAAATATGGAAGGCTAGGAAACGATTATCAAAAAATGATCAAAACGTTCAAAACCGCCAGACTTCTAAGAGAATCTGTAGCTTTGAAAACAAAGAAGCGTTTTTCAAGTGTCTTACGTAGAATTTTTGCTTATGTTGTGGACCTATTTTTGACATCTGTACCTTTAATTATCGTTTTTCTCTACTTGATTAGAAGACAGGTTTATTACACCGGACGTATGTCACCGATGTTTTTTGCCATCTTTTTTTTGGCTATCTCTATACAATTTATATACTTCACTTTATTTGAATGGTACTTCGGTAAAAGCATTGGAAAAATGCTGATTGGGATTGAAGTGGTTTCCGACGATTATGGAGATATCACGTTTATGCAGAGTGCTGCTAGAAACTCGGCGAGATACGCTGACATGCTGCTTCTTTTCTACGTGATCAGTTTGATACTCATTATTTCAGGCGCCGATAATAAACGCATAGGAGATTATATTGCGGGAACCAAAGTGGTCAAAGTTAAATAAGTCCTGCCCTATTCAGGGATTGGTTCAAACATGAAAACACGCATACATAATATATACAAAAGATTGTCAGAAGATGTTGATGGGATCATCATCATGAATTCAACCAAACCTCATGTCGATATGACATTTTACTATGTTACCGGATTAATCCACGGAGAATATGAAGGAAGTGCGGTACTGATTAATCCCGACGGTACTGCGGAGATATTAACATCGGTTTTAGAGGAGGAAAGCGCTTGTAAAAGTGGACTACCGGTAACCGCGATAAAAAAATCAGAGGAGAGAGAAGAATGTCTGAAAGATATGCTTAAGGACATAAAAAAAATAGGTGTGAATTCTTCGGAACTTACATACAGTGCCTACAAAAAAATCAAAGACTCCACCGATGCCGAGATAGTGGATGTTTCCGATACCATTTCAGAAGCTAGAAATGTAAAGGACCAAGAAGAGATAGATAGATTGAAAGAAGCAGGAGACATCGCATCTCGAGTGGCTGACAAGATGCCTGATGTGATTGAGGAGGGGATGAAGGAATATGAGGTTGCTGCGGAGATCTCCTATATGATGAAAAGACGTGGTGCTACAGGAGACGCCTTCGAGACCATATCTTCCAGTGGTCGGAATACAGCCGAACCCCATTTTACATCAAGTGATAGAGTTATAAAGAGTGGAGACTTTGTACTTCTCGATTTTGGAGCGGTTTACAAACGCTATCGTTCGGATATAACTAGAACATTCGCTGTTGGCGGGGTCACCGGCAAACAGGAACGGATGTACAAAACCGTGTTAGAAGCTCAAGAAGCGGCCCTTGCCATGATCGAGCCGGGCGTAGATGGTAAAGAAGTTCATAATGCAGCAGCTGAAGTTATCGAATCCTCAGAGTTCAAGGGTAAATTCACCCACGGACTGGGTCACAGCATCGGTCTTTCAGTTCACGATGGATCCGGCCTATCTCCAAGTGTAGACATAGTGCTGGAGCCGGGGATGGTTTTCACTGTGGAACCCGGGGTTTACCTACCAGGATTCGGAGGTGTGAGAATCGAGGACGACATAGTCGTCACCGAGAAAGGATATGAATTACTAACCAACGCTAGTAAAAAGGAATTAAGGTCGATTTAACAAAATATTTATATCCACCAAATGATTAGGGGTCATAGGTGAAACATTGGCGATAGGATTCGTGTTGATTAAAACGGCACCGGCGGCCGAGCGAGAAGTGTACCGTATCTTAAAGGATATCGATGAGGTGGTGGAAGTTCATTCTCTCTTTGGAGAATTCGACCTCATAACAAAAATACATGCGGACAATTTCAACAAACTCGGTCAAGTGGTAGTTGATAAAATACGATCGATCGAAGGTGTTGAAGACACGAAAACGCTAACAGGAATAGAATTTTAAGGAGGAAAAAATATGATAAATATGATGCAGTTTTTGACCGTGCTCTTACTGACGCTAGGCTTGGGACTGATATTGGCCGGTCTTTTTACGGCTTACTTTGGAAGAGGAAAGAGCCGGATGGTCGGAATCTCTTTGGCAATCTTGGGTCTTTTACTCGGCTTAATGACTTGGCTTGCCCACGTTTATGGAGTAGCAGATGTCGGTAAAGGATACATCTTCATGGACACCATCAAGATGGCAGTACAGGTGATTGGTGCCTTTATAGTAGGCGCGGTAATCGCTCTCGGCATCTTTTTAGCAGCCATAATGAAGACGTGAAAATCCAAAACCTTTTTACCTCTCTTTTCTTTCCACGCTTCTATGAAAGTAAAAATAATAATGGGAAGTAAAAGCGATTTGGAAGTAGGAAAAAAAGCTGTCGAGGTTTTGGAAGACCTAGGTATATCATACCAGATGACAGTTTCTTCAGCACACCGTACTCCGGAGCGAACTGAAAAGCTCTGTGAAGGGGCCGATGTATTTATCACAATAGCGGGATTATCCGCCGCATTGCCGGGGGTAATTGCATCTCATACACTGAAACCCGTGATTGGAGTTCCGGTCAGCGGTAAGTTGAATTTTGACTCGTTGTTATCAATAGCTCAGATGCCTCCGGGAATCCCCGTTGCCACCGTTGGTATGGACAGGGGAGATAACGCAGCTTTATTGGCGGCTGAGATACTAGCGGTTTCAGATGAAGGTATAAGAAAGAAGTTGGAAGGCTATAGAAAACATAGAAGAGAAAAAGTTTATCGGGATGCTGAAGAAGTAGAAACGAAGTACACCGCCGGTGATTGAATTGTTCGATGCGGACGAGTTTATAGAAGAACAAATAGCTGAATTAAAAAAGGTGGAAGGAAAGGCGGTCGTAGGCTGCAGCGGCGGGGTAGATAGTACCGTATCCACTTCCATATTCGGTAAAGCCATTGGCGACAGGTTACTGGCGATCTATGTGGATACGGGTTATATGAGAAAGGGCGAGACAGAGATGATGGATGATTATTTTAAGGAGATGAAGATCAATCATCGCATTATCCATGCGAAAGAAGAATTTTATGAAGCTATGAAAGGTGTGATCGATCCCGAAGAAAAAAGAAAGACCATTGGAAATAAATTTATCGAGGTCTTTGAACGAGAGGCAAAAAAATTCGGGGCCGATTATCTAGTACAGGGTACTATAGCACCTGACTGGATAGAAAGTGGAGACGAGGTTAGAGAAACGATCAAATCACATCACAATGTCGGTGGTCTTCCAGAAAAGATGGACCTGGAGTTGATAGAGCCTTTAAGGGACCTATATAAAGACGAGGTACGTGTCCTGGCTCGGAAATTGAACGTCCCCTCGGCTGAAAAACAGCCCTTCCCGGGACCCGGGTTGTCAATTAGGGTGATGGGTGAGGCTACACCGGAACGTACGGAGATTGTAAGAGAAGCCTGTGCTATCACCGAAGAAGAAATCGACAATGCGGTCGAAGACGGACTCATGGAGAGACCCTGGCAGTATTTTGCTGTACTGATACCCATAAAGACCGTCGGTGTCCAGGGTGACAAAAGGGCTTACGGATATACCATAGCCATTAGAGCGGTAAGTTCTCTGGATGCCATGAGCGCCAGGTTTTCTCACATACCGCTTGAGATATTGGAAAACATCTCAACCCGGATCACCAATGTGATGAAGGATAAGGTGAACAGGGTGGTTTACGACATAACCAACAAACCCCCTGGAACTATAGAGTGGGAATGATTTCAGAGTTGGATGCCTTTTGAGCCCTTTGAACATACTGCTCGCAGGAGTTTTATTCACACTAATAGGGATCGCCCTTGGAATAGTCACGGGCTTACTTCCAGGTATCCATGTCAACACCGTATCGTTCATCCTTTTATCATCACAAACACAGATCTTAGTCGTTGTTGCCCTTCTTACCAGTATCTTTTCACCCACGGTTGAGCTTTTGTTGGCCTTTGTTTCAGTGATGATAATCGGATGTGCGGTTGCCCACACTTTTTTAAACTTTATACCGAGTACCTATCTAGGGGTACCAGAAGGAGACACCGCTCTATCGGTTTTACCGGCTCATAGAATGACTTTATCAGGCAGAGGGTACGAGGCGGTTAAGGCCAGTGCCGTGGGCAGTCTGTATGCCGTCTTTTTCTCACTTTTGCTCATAATACCGGCAAAGCTTGCCATCGAAAGTATTTACGAACCGATAATGACCATATTCCCATACATCCTGATTTCAATAGTAGGTATGTTGATCATGAGGGAGGGGGAGGACCTCCTTCACGTAAAACCGAAATTGATAGCATTAGGTATATTCACTTTGTCAGGTATTTTAGGAGTTATACTACTGCTTTCGAGTAACCTATACAACCTATTTTGGTCACCTTATCAACCAACTGGTGTGAATCCGTCATCCGCCATGCTTTTCCCTCTTTTTACAGGATTGTTCGGTTCGTCGAATCTGTTAATATCTCTTATGGATGATGTGGAAATACCTGAACAGATTGTCAAAGATGTAAAGATAGAGCTTTCTAGGAAAAAAACCATCCGAGGTACGGTTACTGGTACTCTAGCAGGTTCGTTGGTGGGAGTTTTACCGGGCATAACTGCGGCTTCGGCAACGGCGATCACCAACCTCGGTAAAGACGATGGAGAGGCGAGTGTAAGAGAGTATATCATATCGGTTTCCGCCGTAGATACCGCCTGCGCCTTCTTTACTTTAATAGCTTTATTTGTTATGATGAGGGCACGGAGCGGCGCGATGGTGGCCGTCCTACAACTCAACCAAGCGTACATAGAACCCTGGAGACATTCTTTAACCCCGCCTTGGTTCTTTGCATTACTCCTCTTTTCAGTAACATTATCTTCTTTGGTTGCTTATATATTAACGATCAAATTCGCTAAATCACTGTCAACTTTACATCATCGAATAAACTATAATCTTTTATCGAAGTCCATATTGATCATGGTGACTTTGTTGGTATTCATACTAACAGGACCACTCGGCATATTGGTTTTATTGGTTTCAACATTCATCGGGTTAATACCACCGCTATCAGGCGCTAGAAGAGTTCATTTGATGGGGTGCCTGATAGTCCCCATATTGATCTATTACTTCTCACTGGGAAATCTTATACTTTCTTATGTGGGATTGTGATCAATACCTCCTGAAGGGAGAGGTTAAAAGAACCAATACAGGGAATATTTCCAGCCTACCAGCCCACATTTCGATAATAAGGACTACTTTTTCCCACCACGGCATGGACGAGGAGGTGATACCTACACTCAATCCAACGTTTCCTAAAGCTGAAGCTACTTCGAATAAAGAATCAATAGTGGTTTCACCATTTGCCATGAATACCAGAGCACCTGCTATCAGAATTATGATATACAATAACCCATAAAGGGCCACTCTCATTATGTCTTCTTTATGATAGATATTTCCCCCCACCTCGAGTTGGATCCTAGCGGATTCAGGAAGAAGCATACGTTTTACCAGCCAAGATAGTGACCAAAAAATGACCACTACTCTGAACAATTTAAGAGCGGAAGAAGTAGAACCGTATCCTCCTCCGAAAACCATCAATGTCGTGGTTATGAACTTTGAAAAATCGTCCCATGCACCCACGTCGGCAGTGTTGAAACCGGTTCCGGTAAGGGCCGTAGTGACCTGGAAAGACGCAAAACGTGCGTTTTCTGCAAAAAAACCTTGATGGATCACCAGCAGCAGGCCAGAAATAAAGAGGATGATCAGCATTGCACGAACTTCTAGATTAGAAAAGAATTTACGTACATTGCCCTTGAAAAGTTCATAGTGCATGACGAAAGAAATACCTCCTGCGATCATAAACGGAATCAAAGCTAACTCCATAAAAACTGCGTTTGGGTGGCCGTCCATAGCATAGGACATAATACTGTTGTTCCTGACCGAAAATCCACCGGTTGCTAAACCGGTCATCGAATGGTTGATGGAATCAAACATCGGCATTCCAAGGAGATACAACACCAAAACGCACAACATGGTTAAACCAAAATATATCGCCCATATCCTCCTAGTGGTACGAACAACACTAGGAACCAATCTATGATCACGTCCCTCCGCCATATAAAGACGATGAGCTATTGTTCCAGTACGTGATACGAGAACACTTAGGAATAATACTATTACACCTACACCACCAACCCATTGTGTAAGTGATCTCCAAAATAAAATAGAGTATGGTAATCCCTCAACCCTGTCACCGTACATTGTCAAACCTGTGGCCGTAAAACCGGACATCGATTCGAACACTGAACTTAGTAACGTTAGACCCCATGCCGGGCCGAAGAAACCTCTAGCTATCCAGAATGGAAGGGCGCCGATTATGGATATCCCAATCCAAATCAGTGCCGCTAAAGTGACCGCCGAAGTCAGGTCGAGATCTGTTTTTTCAAATGTTAAAAGTAGTATTAACCCCATGGAAAAGGAAAAAATACTAGGCCAAATAAAACATATGGCTAAATTGACACTGTTGTCCCAAAAGTATGCAATTGAAGCAGGTATGAGTAATAGAACGGACATCAGTATGCAGATGATACCAAAGTAGTAGCTCACAGTATACCAAAGACTGTATTCACGGAAATACTTCTTCACCGTCTCTTTGAACCCCACGTTTATGTCCTTTAAGTTAAATGATAGTATGGTTTTAGACAAGGCCAAACCTCTTTTTCTCTTGGAACATCCTTTGGACTTTATCGACCAATTTTGTCCGAGCCAAAACTGTAACTATGTCCGCTGGCTTCAGAACGGTTTCCCCATCGGGAATAAGTGTTTTTTCCCCTCGCACTATGGATACGACAACAACTCCTTTGGGGAATCCGGCGTTGGTAATTTTTTTATGTGCAACCGGTGAGTTTTGAGACACCTCAAAATCCATCAGTTGTGCTTCGTGCCCACCTACACTGAGTATAGTTCTAGCACCACCCACCATATTCTTAATCTGTAGGGCACTTGCCCTTGTGGTACTTATCGTATGTTCTATGCCTAACGAGGTAAAAACACCTTCGTTCTTAGGATCGTTCACTCGAGCTAAAACCTTAGGAACTTTGAAGAGCTTTTTGGCGAGTTGAGCGCTGATGAGGTTAACTTTATCGTCGCCGGTTACCACTGCGACAGCATCAGCCTTGTTCAAACCGCCGTCCTTCAGATATTCAAGATCAGTACCGTCACCGCATATTATGAGCGCATCAAAGGTCCGGGAAAGATTTTCACACACCTCTTCGCTGTTATCGATCATCACTACGTCATGTCCTTCTGGCAGTAGAAGCTGAGCTAGGTCCTTTCCCACACGACCGGCTCCGATTATTACAAGATACATCTAGACACCTTATGGGGGTAGTATTATCTAATGGGATTAAAATTTTGCCATGAATTTGGGATGAAAAATAATATATCTTACAAATGCATCTCCGAAATGATGTATTGGTTATCTTACTTAGTTGTTGCCATCATACTCGCTGGCTTTTATATTATACACAAAACCTCATTCAGTTTTACACAGGTTGTGATGATACAAATACTGCTGATATTTATGGTTGTGAACATTCCTGGATATCGTTATCCGGGTCTTACATGGAGGGTTATAGCGGATCTAGGGGGGAGAACCATCTATGTATATCATTTTTCCAGATATTATACATTCCTAACGATGATATTTATCCACGCTAACTTCATGCACCTTATCGGTAATGGCTTGGTGTTATTTTTTTTAGGAACGGCGTTGGAGGATAGAATCGGTAAGAAGAAGACGGTTTTCATCTACTTCACAACCGCGTTGATCGCTACACTTTCGGATTACATGGTAGCCTGGGGAGACCCGAGATTAGTTTTGGGAGCATCCGGTGCGATATTCGGATTGATGGGGGCCATGTTCATACTTTTTCCAAAAGATAAAATCCCTATGTTCCTAGGTCCGATCTTTATGCCCTCGGTAAGGGTAGATTTAGCCGTAGCTGTCTTCATAGGTATGCAATCCGGTATTGCATTACTTACACCGGAATCCGGCGTATCACATGCAGCACACTTTGGAGGGTTCGCCGCAGGTATGATATTTGCAAAGTTGATATATCAAATAGATCTTGATACTATTGACGAAACCGGCGATTACAGTAGTATACAGGTACTGGTCAAAGACGATAAAAGTAGAGCGATCTACGAAAAGATAATAGATGCCGAGGAGGAGGACGTAAAACGTGCATGGGCGGATCATCTGATCAAGAACAGCGATTGCCCTAAATGTGGTCGCCGATTGGAAAAGTTTAAATGTAAATGTGGTTTCCGCCTTAAGTAAGATTTATTAACACTATGCATTATTAGGTAAACCAAAGGTGACTAAAATGACAACACCCAGCACATATTTTTTGGAATGTCCGGCGTGTAAAAAAGAGACGATGCATAAATTACTGAAGGGAACGGCTAGTGATAAAGGCAGTGAATTCACGATCGACGGAGTAGTCAAATGCAACGAATGCGGTCATACACGGCACAAGGTTATAAGGGAAAAAAACGCCATAGACGTTCCTGTAATAATCAGTTGGAAAGAGGACTCTAAACAGACTATGACTTCCCTTTTACCCGACGAGTGGTTGCACACTGGAGAGGATTTGATAGTCGACGACTCACGGGTGAAGATAACCTCTTTAGAAGTGGATAACAAAAGAGTGGATACTGCAAAGGCAGAATATATCACCACGATTTGGACAAAGAGGCACGATAAGGTGCGGGTCAAGGTTTCTCTACATAAAGGTACCACAACCCTATCTAAGGTTCTAGTAGTTCCCCCTGACGAAGAGTTCTACGTCAACAACGAAATTCAGGTGGGAAAATACAGCGCCGTGATTCATAGAATAAAAACCCACGACGATATTATCAAACGGGGAAAAGCTACCGCAGAAGATATTAGAAGGGTATACGCCACCGTTATCGAAGGGAGTCACTTTTTATAAAATAGAACTGCCGCCCCCACTATAACAACAAGGATACCGATTAGCAGTCCGTAGATGTTATTCGTAACGGGAGCAGGTGTTACAGCGCTCCTCTCATATACTCGTAGATTTCTTTCGGAAAAATGCATTCTTACAAATACATGGGTTTCTCCGTCGGTCATGTTTACGTAATAGCCTTCAGATTCCTCATCAGCATGGAAATCCTTGTAACTCATATATTCCAGTTCATCACCATCGACGGATACCATAATATCCGAAAGATCCTGTACGTCAGAACCTATCAAATCTCTATCGAACACCATATGAATTTGTTCGTATCCTGAAAAATCGTTAGAAAGGGTCATCTCGACAGAGCCTTTCTGTGCGTTTTGTAGTTCTACGGATAGGCCCGGACGATATTTTTCATATTCGAGCCTTCCAGTCTCAGAGATATCAATTCTTCCAACGTATCTAGACGGGGATAGTTCATCTTGAGGTGCTCTTTTATAGAAGGCAGAGGTTACTTCCCCTCCAGGGGGAATATTAAAGAAAACAATAACAGGTTCTCCATAACTTTCATCAACGGTGATGTCCACACCTGAGGTTTTGTTCAACGATATTCTGTGTTGATTCGATAGTAAGAAAAGAAGGTTCCCTTCGGAGGTCCATGATTCAAGTTGGATATCGGCACCCACTTCAATTGTAAGATGCAAATTATGATAACCTTTATTTTCTAGAAGGAAAAATTTTCCCTCCATATCTGATAAACGAAGTAAAAATGAGTCGCTGTTATACAAATAAACATCATTAACGAATTCTTGCGGAGGCTTGCCTATATGAGAGGACATATCCCCTTCAGAGGTCAACGTAATTTCATTGTAAATTTCTAAAGATTCCTCCTCAATCTCTAACTGTACATCGCTTATAACGAAAGTTTCTCCATCGTATTCGGATGAAAAGGAT
>JAFDUB010000126.1 GCA_019594025.1 Thermoplasmata archaeon | reverse complement strand
TGAAGTAAAAGGGATACTACCTGGCGGGGCATACGTGAGGCCAGTAAGAGCGGTCATAATAGTAAAAAAAGAATACTATCAAGATGTGATCGACTTGTTCGATGCGTATGGTGTGAAACATAGATCGTTTAACATCAAGGTCGATTCAGACATTTTCAAAAATAATAAATTTTTTTAAATAGGGGTGTGGAAAGTATGATATGCGGGAAAAACTGTAAACTTTATAAAATTCATCTTCTTATTTTTTCTCACAACATAGCAGGTAAACCATACCGCACATGTATTCGCTGGACTCAACGATATCAAAATGCTTTTTCAAAGCCCCTCGTATATCCCGATCCATGTGTGTTCTTCCGAAAACCTTGGCCGACAGCATCATTGGGTAGAAAAACAGTTTGGAAAGACCGTTTGATGGTTCGCCGGTATCAAGAACAACCATCCTTCCTTCGTCCCTAAGTATCCTGTGACATTCCTTTATCGCCTTCATAGGATCAGGCACGGTGGTCAGCGTAAAAGTGGTGAGTAGTTTGTCGAAATGGGCCGATGGGAATCTGGAATCCTCTATGTTATCATTAATCGTTTTAACACGGTCGTCCACCCCCTCGAGCTCCGCCCTTCTCTTAGCTCTGTAAAGCATGCCGTCGCTTATATCGCTGCCGAACACCTGTCCATCGTCGATCCTTCGGGCGATATCCGGCAGCATGTATCCACTTCCCGTCCCGACATCCAGGACCAGTTCATCACCTTCCAGATCCAGAGCTTCTATGGAATCCATCCTCCAGTTTTGTTGGGGTCTGGAGATCACTGGAAAATTATCTACCATATCGTAAAAGTAACTCCATTTATCATATCTGGAAGCTACCTTTTCTCCGGAAGACATCTATACAAAAGGAGAATCCCATTATTTTAAATCTTTGGAGGTTTGCTGCCCCTTCATTCACAGGAAGTTCATCAGGCCGAAAGTGAATTCACCATAAACTAAAACGTAAGTTATTAGGTATCCTAGTATCGCTCCGGAATTCAATAGAGGAAGTCCAGCTTGAGGATTCCCCTTCAAGACGTATCTCATCAAAAAGAACAGTCCGACCAACGTACCAACTATTGCCCCTAGGGCCACCAGCAGTGGTCCGTACATCCCCCCTATTGTTATCGGACTTAGGTACAAGCTGGCTGAAACCGGTAGTATGCCTGGTATTATCATATCACCTAGACCGATGAACATTGCGTCCCGTCGTTTCGTCTTTTTTACCTTCTGTATTATCCCCTTCTCTTCGGCGAAGGAGTACTTCAGCTTGTTCGGTATAACCAGCATCACAGGCATCTTCATCTTCATAACTCCCGATGCCAATGAAATCATGTGTTTGGTTTTGTAAACCGATATGGCATCGTAGACTGCCAAAACTATTAGCAGTATGAACACAGGAAGTATCCCCAGACTCAAACCGAATATGCCTGCGATACCCGCTCCCATGATCACCCCTAGTCCGTCGATGATATACCATTCGGGGTGTATGTAGAGTAAAGAAGTCAAGATCGCCGCTGTAGCCACCGCAAAAGTTAAAGGAAGATCCACCCAAGCACCGATGACTAACACCCTATAGGGGATAAAGTGAAAATAAACGGGGTAGAACACGTAGAAAAGCGTCAACCCCACTATCGCCAATATCAGATATTGTATAAAGTCACCCTTCGTGTATTTTAAAACAAGTAAAAGTGCAGCGGTAAACAAAATAATAAATCCCACGTAAATCAATGGATTTATAGGGTCGTCCACATCCTCCCCGAAGGCTCTGTACTCCTGAGGGTATATGCTCACAACGGTGAGTGCAAGCATATGGGTGAGTACCATCATGCAGGCGATGGCAACTACAGGTAGGTGCTTCCTGTTCAATTGGAACCCTTACCGACGACGCTACCGAAAGCCAGAGTTCCCGTTACGTTGTTGATTCTGACTTTCACCTGTTCTCCTTTTGTGGTCCCCGGGATATAGATCACGTACTTTCCCTTTCTCGCCATTCCGTCACCCTCTCTGCCTATATCCTGGATCATGACCTCGTATACCTCTCCTTCTCTTAAGTCACGATCCTCCATGGCCTGAACTTTCTTTTTCTTCCCTCGTATCGGCCTATGGGCCCCGCAGGCATCGCACTGAAGTATGGTGATCCTATCTTCCTTAACCAATCGTGTATCCGGTTTTCCACACTCCGAGCAGAGAACGTACCTTTCCACAAAATTTTGTATCTTTTCTTCGATCTTCTTGGACCCGAGTTTGCCTTTAAAGATAACCCTGCCGCTATCCTCTATCTCTCCAGCGGTACCAAGTTCTCTAAGAAGGTATTTCAAAAACCTGTCACTGTCTCTATTAATGGTGTCAACTATCTCTGAAAAATTGCGAAATATGGTTGTGTTACCTTCTACAAAGGAGTCCACCGGTGGTATCTGAAACCGTTCATGGTGTGAAATATCTTCAGGTAATTTTTCCCTAGCACGTTTCAGTAAATCATCGTAATCGTCAGTCTGCTTTTCACTCATACTTTAATGTAAGTTACTGATGTTTAAATATGTATTGGTAGTTAGTATATTGCACCAATATTTAACACAACTTTTAATAATCTCACATAGATACCAAACCATGATCATGGGTGTCCTGATTTGGACTGCAGTACTTGCCGTTGGTATTGCAGCTTTGGTCAAAGGGGCTAACTGGCTGGTCGAGGGTGGGGGAAGAACAGCGGCTCATATCGGTGTACCTGCAATAATCATAGGATTGACTCTCTTTTCTTTTGGATCCACCCTGCCTGAATTGGCTTCCAGCTTGGCAGCCGTGGGAAAGGGACGGGCCGCAATACCCGTGGGAAACGTAATTGGCTCCAACATAGCCAATATAATGCTTGTCCTAGGTGCCAGTGCACTAGTCAGGCCCATAAAGATAAAGAAAAACATCTTTCGTAGAGAGCTGCCGATACTGTTCGCCTCCATGCTCCTATTAATTCTATTCAGCCAGGGTGGAGCCATATTTTGGTGGGAAGGTTCCATACTTCTCCTGTTTCTTGTAATATATTTAACCTTCTTGATTTGGAAATCCATGAACTCTTCCGGCAGTAACGTGGTAAGGGTAAAACAATCCAAGGCCGAGTTAAAGATGGATATTGTAAAGATAATAGTGGGTATCGGGGGAGTCATCCTGGGAGCCGAGATGGCAATCCGATCCGCGGAGTTTTATATCGTTCAATTCGGTATCTCCGAAGGTGTGGTTGGTCTTTCCATAATTGCATTGGGCACCTCTTTACCCGAGCTGGCTACTGCCACTACCGCTTCTAGAAAAGATAAAGGTGATATATCCTTGGGAAACGTGATCGGGGCAAATATATTCAATATCTTATTGGTCTTAGGTATCTGTGCTTTGATAACGCCTCTTACATTTTCGTATACCCTTTACACCAGTATGATGATAATGATAATAATTAGTGTGGTTCTCAGTTTATTCTCCTTCAGTGGTAGAGTTCTATCTCGATTCGAAGGGACTGTCATGGTGGTGGGATATCTGATCTACTTGGTTTACCTATATCTACCTTAGTAACCTATA
>JAFDUB010000019.1 GCA_019594025.1 Thermoplasmata archaeon | reverse complement strand
TCTGCATCGATCAAGACGGCGTTTTCATATGTTTCTATGGTATCGACTTCTAAACTTTCCAATATGTTTTGTTCATCCATCCCATAGATCTCAACTAGTGCAATGCTTGTTCCCGTACCCTCTTCCTGTCCATAAGCTCCTCCAAACGACAGCGGTATCAGCACCATCATCAAGGCGCACAGCAAAGCTGCCGTTTTCGTTTTTCTCCTATTCTCTTTCATTCTATTCAACCTCTCTTATTTGTGTGCTTTAAAGCGCACAATTTAATAATGTTATATATATACCTCCATGTTCGCACTATCTTCGGAAGCATTCACAGGAGCCTTCTTGCGTACTACCAACGTTTCGGTCAGGTTGCGGAATGAAACCTCGTAAGTATATTTTGAAATGATGACTAAGGGAATCGACAATAGTGCGCAGGAGCGCCACCCTTTTATCTTCGTTGGTACTAGGGATGGAAGGATATAATTACTGCACGATTGGTTCTTAAAAAGTAGGGGGGAAAAAGATAAATGCCTCTTACTGTTGTTTTGTGATTAGATGGCAGATCGACTTGAGGACGTGAAACCCACGAGGATGGACCTGCTTCGTGTCCGTAAAAGAAAGATACTCGCAGAGAACGGTCACGAGCTGCTCAGTGAAAAGAAGGACGCCCTAATCAACGAGTTCTTCAAGATCGTAGATAAAAGAAAAGAGCTCAGGCAAAAGATCAACTCCCTCCTAAAGGATAGCTATCGATCCCTCATGGAAGCCCAGATGGTGATGGGTAAGGAGGAGGTAAACAGCATCGCCGACGGAGCTAAATCGATAGGTGATGTTTCAACCGGCGGGGAAAGCATAATGGGAGTTCCGGTCCCCTCTTTTAAAGTAGATATGCCGGATGAAAAATTCTATGGATACGCCGAAACTTCTGTCAAGCTTGACGAGGCCGTAGATAACTTTAGAGAGGTGTTGAAGTTGGCGCTTCAGGTGGCGGAGGTGGAAGGTAAACTCAGCCGATTAGCCGACGAGATAGAAAAGGCGAAGCGCAGAGTGAACGCTCTGGAGTATATCTATATACCAAAATTGGAAGCCACCATCACTTACATAGAAAGGCAGATAGAGGAGAGAGAAAGGGAGGACTTCTTCAGGCGCAAGAAGATCAAGGCGATTATGGAACGAAAGGAAGGATGACTTGTGAAAAATCTGTTGGAAAGATATTTCGATACGCCGGACAAAAAGGCTAAACTATACTTCTTAATCACCATCGCACAGATATGGGCGACTATCGCTTTGATAATCGGTTTCATCGTTTTCCTGTATTTTCTATTCAAAGGATTGAACCTACTGGTGATACTATGATAGCGGATATTTTAGTCAAAGGATGTAACGAACTGCACACTCTTTCCGGTGGAAAGGAACCTAGAGCAGGTAAAGAGATGAGAGACACCGGATGTATCAAGAAAGGTGCGCTGGTTGTCAAAAACGGTGAGATTCTGGACATCGGCAAGAGCGAACGTATCGAGAAAGAGTACGACGCCGCAGAAACCATCGACGCATCCGGTAAAACAGTGGTACCCGGTTTTGTGGACCCCCACACCCATCTGGTCTTTTCCGGCTCAAGAGAAGACGAGTTGGTGATGAAAATCAAAGGTAAAACCTATATGGAGATACTGAAGGCCGGTGGAGGTATACTGCGAACGGTTCGGAAGACCAGGGCGGCGTCCAAAGACGAGTTAAAAAATGAGATGAAAAAAAGGATGGACGTGATGCTGGCACACGGAACCACAACCGCGGAAGCAAAAAGCGGATACGGCCTTGATTTGGAAAACGAAATGAAGAGCCTGGAAGTTATACGTGAGATCGATCATCCTCTGGAACTGGTACCCACTTACATGGGAGCCCATGCACTGCCTCCGGAGTTCGAGGACCACTCGGAGTACATCGATTACTGCTGCACTACCGTGCTGCCCGCGGTGGCGGATATTGCAGAATTTTGCGATGTATTCTGTGAAAAAGGAGTCTTCGATGCCGACGACAGTATGCAGCTGCTGATTAAAGCGGCCGAGCTGGGACTGGGTATAAAAGTTCATGCCGACGAGATCGAGAACATAGGCTGCAGTACGATGGCGGCGGAGCTAGGAGCGGTTTCATGCGAACATCTGGTGAAGAGTTCATCAAAGGATCTAAAGGCCATGGCTAAAAATGGAGTGATTGGAATTTTACTGCCCGGAACGCCGTTTATGCTCATGGACAACCATTACTCTCCTGCAAGGGAGATGATAGAGAGCGGTATGGCGGTTGCCCTGGCAACGGACCTTAACCCAAACTGCTGGACCGAATCGATGCTGATGATAATCACACTGGCATGTCTGCAGATGAAGATGCTGCCAGAAGAAGCACTGACTGCAGCTACATTTAACGCTGCAAGGGCTATCGGTAGAGAGGACATAGGTTCTATAGAACCCGGCAAAAAGGCGGATTTTCTCATCCTCGATATTCCAAACTTGATGCATCTTCCCTACCATTTCGGAGTAAATCTGGTGGACAAAGTTTTCAAGGAAGGTCATCTGCAATAGATATTAATATGGTTGTTTGTAATCGAACCGTAGAAATACGATGAAAGCGGAATCCATCACAGAAGCTGTAGAAAACTTAAAAGATAAACCCTACGCGGTACCGATTTATTCGTTAACCGTGGTTGCGGTATCACTTCTGCTCGTATTAGGTAGAATGGACTTGTGTTTGGTGAATATCATCATCGCTATTCTTGCGGTGTTGATACCCTATAAATTTTACAAAGAGAAAAACATTAAAAAAGTATTCTACGCAGGAGCATTGGCTCTTCTGCTTGTAGCCTTCGTAGGTACGGGTTATCATCTCAACGTTATTTATTCTCAGGAAAATATTATTATAGAATCGGAACATATGGAGGGAGAATTAGAACCCCTTTATGGAGATACGACTACTTTATTCGAAGGTACCGTTAGAGTAGATGAGAGCATAGATGTGAACCAAGTGTTCATCAATTTGACTTTCCAGAGCACGGTGGATCCCTTTGAAGAAGAGATTAAAAGCTACCGGTTGGAATATTTGCCTGAAGAAGGTATATATCAAAACTCATCCATTATCACCGACCAGGAGATAATGTTCAACCATTACTTTTCCATGAACTACAGTGTGGAAAACGAGACAGTTTGGGAGGAAACCGAGAGGTCCTTCGGACCGGTAACCTTGTCCAAGGGGAACGCCTTCGCTTCCATACTGCTACTCAGAATGGTATCCCCCTTTATTTCATTCGGCCTGATCATCGGTTTACTGTGGTGGCTAAAGCGAATGCGAAGCAGCCGAGATGTTGGTAAGGAAGAGCTCAAGAAAAAGGACTCTGAACTGGATTATTACTGTGAAACATGTGGGAAGGACCTGACAGCGGAAGATGAAGTATGTCCTGGATGCGGTGAGTTGATTGAAGAGTGATAACACCGGTGATGAAAGTAATATCTTTATAATCTATTTATCACTAACTATTTTATACGCATGTTTTATTCTATATATGTCCCTAGTACCTAGTCCCCCGGGATCCGAGGTTGGTAAACAGACGCTGCCCTATTTTACATATCTCGCACATATCGGAATTTACTTTCTCCTATCTTCCGCCATATACCTCACCATGCGAGAAAAATATTACTCGTTGGAAATGATACCAATACTCTCAGCCCTTCTCTCATTCGCCTACGGATTCGTGATAGAGGTGTTACAAACCTTGGTGCCTGGTAGATATTTTTCACTGCTAGATATATCCATGAACGCGGTGGGATGTGTGATTTTTTTAATTCTGGTAAGAATGCTGGGGTTCCATGGAGATCATGAAGCCGTTAAGTAAAACCTCTTCCCGGTTAACAGTAAAGGTTTTTAACAGTGATTTATTACTTATGAACATGGAGCTTGAAAGCGTTGAAGTTAAAAAGGATGAAGAGATGAACGTGATACTGGGCCAAAGTCATTTCATTAAGACAGTTGAGGACGTTTACGAAACATTGGTAACAACGGTACCGGGCATTAAATTCGGAGTAGCTTTCTGCGAGGCTTCCGGGGACAGGTTGGTGAGGTACGACGGTACCGATGAAAGGTGTAAAGAGCTGGCGGTTGAGAATGCTAGGGATATCAACGCCGGGCATTTTTTTATCATAGTACTCGACGGTACCTATCCGATAAACGTGCTACCCAGGCTGAAACAGGTGCAGGAGATATGCAGGATATACTGTGCAACCGCCAACCCCCTTGAAGTGATAGTGGCTGAGAATGAATCGGGCAGAGGTATACTTGGTGTAATAGACGGCAGTCCCACTGTTGGAGTTGAAGAAGACAAGGATAAGGAATGGAGAAATAAGTTCCTCAGAGATATAGGCTATAAACGTTAGGCGCCGAATTTTTCCGTTCTCTTCGCCAAGTTCATCAGCACGTTCAGAAGGTCCGAACCTCTTATACGCCCCAGACCTCCGGTTGCACAACTACGTTCTCCGTAGCTCGTCACGTGATCCACCCGCACTTCATCACCTTTGATAATTAAAGGTAAAGGATCGCCGCTGTGGTTTTTTACCGTTACCGGTGTGGAATGATCTCCGGTAAAGGCAAAGTAAGCGTTTTCGATGGATTCCAGTATAGGCAATGAGACGTCGATGCGTTCTATAAACTCTATTTTCTCCTGGTAATCACCATC
Source organism: Thermoplasmata archaeon (assembly GCA_019594025.1). Lineage (GTDB taxonomy): Archaea > Thermoplasmatota > Thermoplasmata > Halarchaeoplasmatales > Halarchaeoplasmataceae > Halarchaeoplasma. The sequence continues at coordinate 15,962 of JAFDUB010000019.1, read as the reverse complement.
GTGTCCCGGTATGTCCGGGCCTTTGATGTTGACTATTATAAAATCGTATCTATCTACGTTATCAACCACAGCACTCATTATACTTTCTACATCTGTGTCCAACCCACCGGTCGCCCATTCGACCTCTATAATATCCATACCTGCAAGCTCACAAACTCCTCTCACCAGTGGTATTCCGGCTATAGCTGCGCTTTTGATACCTTTCATCTCCGCTAAAGGTTTCATATCCGGTACCGAGCCAGCGCCTCTGGGAAGTATAACGTTAGCGGGAGGTAATCCCTTTTTCTGCCTCTCAACGTTTACCCTATGTTCAGAAAGTATGTGGATACTTTTTTCTGTGAATTTATTCACCAGTTCCGCCGTTCGTTGGCTGGAAGTATCTCCATCGATTGCTTTAGAAGTTTTTAAGGGAAGGCCGTCATCGTGGGGATCAACATCGGATACAAAGGGACCGAGGGAATGGTCCCTGAAAAGGAGAACCGCCCTGTGTTCGACACTCTCCCTGAATACAAAATCAACATCAAAATCCATCTCGTTTATAGCCTCGGCTAGTGAATCCGTACCTTCTTTGATCCGACCGGCTCTGCGGTCTACGACCACATCATCTTCTATGGTACCGAAGTTACATCTAAAGGCCACTTCTCCACTCGAAAGTTTCATCCCTATCCCGGAGGCCTCGAAAGGACCTCTTCCGGTGTAAACTTCGTAGGGGTTATAGCCCAGTAAAGCGAGATGTCCTGTATCGCTGCCGGGCACTATCCCCGGGGCGATGGTGTCCATTATACCGTTGACCCCCTCTTCTGCATACCTATCCAGATTGGGCGTATTAGCCGCTTCGAGAGGTGTTCTTCCATCGAGCTCTTTAACCGGTCTATCACCGATTCCATCGAATATCAACATTATTATCCTATCAGCCATATGACCACCCAGCTTATGAGTACCGTCGTTGAGATTGCGATTACGTTAACCGCGGACTTGCCTATTATCTTTTTCCTTTCGAGTGTTGCACCCAAAACACTATCGAATTGGCAGCTTACAAATCCCAACACGACGCCGATAGCTACCCACGAAATTGGCAAGACGCTTCCTTCGAAGATAGAAAAAACCACATAGGCAACGAGGAAGGTATAAGCCGAGCTAACGAAGGCCCAAAGCTGTCCATAGACGGAGATGCCTCCATTCGTCCCCGGCGTCACCCTTTTAAGGTTGGTAATCAGATAAGCTTTATCCGACAGCATGCCCATCTCAGAAGCAAGTGTGTCTGAAGCTGCACTAGCTACCGCCGTTACGAAGAGAAAAACAGCTACACTCCTACCTAGAAAACCTATGCCCAATAGTCCAAAAGAGTTCTCGGTGCCGTGTAAGAGTGCCACGAACACGGGTACAAAACCGTTCGCCAGTACGTTCAAAGCCCCTCTCTCTCCCCTTTCACCCTCCTGCAGACCCCTCTCTTCTTTGTAATTGAATTTGTATCTAGTAGCTAAAAACGAGCTAGCTAGAAATATCAACAACAGGAATATCCAAAGAATCCCTCCCTGAAATCCCAGGATTAAACTTATGACGAGAGCGGCGACTGACCCTCCAAAGTTAAGAAGGCCGAAAAGGTAGGCCATGGAGGAAAGTACAATACAAATAACGATTAACAAAGCTATCTCAAGAACATACATTTTAAGGACAAGTTGATGCAAAGAATATAAATTTTATCCCCCTGATATCTGCTTGTATGGAAAATCAGACCGGAGAACTATTCGATTCCATTGCGGAACATTTTGATAAGACAAGAAGGTATCCTTGGAAAGAGGTGGAGGAATTTGTGGGAAAGCTGGATGGAAGCGTACTGGACTTGGGCTGTGGGAACGGAAGGCACTGTTCGGTGTTGGCGGATTACGGACTTGAAATCGTCGGTTTGGATGCCTCATTCGAGTTGCTCAAGATAGCGAAAAAAAGATGTCCGGAAGGTGAATATATCAAAGGAGACGCAAGGAAATTACCTCTGGAAGATTCCTCCTTTGACGCCGTATTGTACATAGCAGCCATCCACCATCTAAGGGAGGGAAGAGTGGATAGTTTGAAGGAGTGTAAACGAGTTTTAAAAGCCCGGGGTACATTATTAATCTCTTCATGGTCGAGGGAGTCTAACAGGTGGAACATTCCCGACGAGCAAAGGGATGTAAATGTGCCTTGGACAAGGGAAGACGGAACCGTGTTCCAAAGGTACTATCATCTATATACTTTAAAAGAACTAACAGAGGATGTACTCAGGGCGGGGTTAACGGTGAACGAGTCCTTTTTATCAGGGGATAACAACTATATAAAGGCGGTAAAAAACCACATGAAAAAGGGATAAACACTTATATACCATGCAGGATAAGGATGCTCGCCGGGTCTAACCGGGGCGTTCGGCGTGCCCTTATACACCGAAAACGTCGATACGCGGGGGTGACCGCCGGGGACGGCGTAATCATCCCGTTCATGAGCCAAGGTCCGACTATGAGACCTCGTCCTTCGGGATCGAAGGTGTTATTGGGGACAACCGGAGGGTTGTTCCCCTTTAGCTTTGCCACGGAGAACGGGCCAGGTCCGGAAGGGAGCAGTCCTACCGTGGACTACCGATGCTCGATGGGTAGCGGGGTCGAGAAGGTCCTTGGGGTCCTCAGGAACGTGATGAGCGCCAACCTCGGTGACCCGGCTTTTTTTTCACCTAGATCTAGAACAAATAAAAACACCCAGCAGCGTGATCCCTCCTCCAACAACGGTAAGGGCTGGAGGTATTTCCTGGAGAATCAGAAACGCCAGGAGAGTTGCACCTACCGGTTCTGCAAGAAGACTTGTGGACACCACCCTTGCCCTTACGTACTTTAAAGCCCAGTTGTAGAGAGTGTGTCCGAATATGGTCGGTATCAGGGCTAGGGATAGAAACAGAAGGTATTCCCTTGGAGGATGGTATGACGCCCCCCCACCGAAAAGAACGCTCAGTACTCCCAGTACCAAGGACGATATACCATAAACAACGAAGGAATAGGTGGTGGTGGACATGGTACGCCGCATCTCCCTACCACGGATTATATAGCCTGCGAAGGCGAGCATTCCGACGACGGCTAAAAAATCCCCGAACAAAGACCACCGCTCTACCCTGTAATTAGACACCGCCATGATGGTTATTCCAAATAAAGACAATAATATAGCCATGTAAGCTTTCTTCCCCGATTTTTCTCCCAGATACCATCCAGAGATCCAAGTGACCACTAAGGGATGGGATGTTACCAGTACTACGGAAGAAACTACGGATGTATATCGAAGCGAGGTGACCCAGGCGGCAAAATGGACTGCTAGGAATATACCTGTAGAAAAAAGGTTTCTCCACTCCTTTCTTTTGATCTTCTTTATCTCTGCTCTTTTAAGGTAGACTAAAGGAAGTAAAACCAGGGTGGCGAAGAACATACGATAAAAGGCGATGGTGAATGGATGTGAATCGGAGAGGCGAATCAAAACCGCGGCAAAGGACACGGCTATCATTGCAACCGGGATAACCGCTTTCGATGTGGTTTGAACGGTGGGCTTTAGACCTGACATTCAACGTCCAAATGACGTTACCATAGATGAAAGTTTTCCCAAAAATCTCTGCAAAATGTTCAAATAGTACATTGAAGATAGTTAATTTGAGGACATGGGTAAATTGGAAGACGATAAAAATATATCCCCGCAATTAGCTTTATAATGGAGTTATCGATGTCCCTACGGAACATCCAAAAGTGATAAAATGTACCATGCTTATTTCTTAACCCGACAAAAAAGGGTATTTACGCCCCCTTCCCATCATAGGAGGACTCGATAATGGACGAAACGATAAAAATAATGATAGTCGATGACGATCCCGACGATAGGTCCTTGGCCATTCGGGAACTAAGAAGGAATTTCCAAGATATTGAGATCATCGAAGTTGTTGAACCAGATGACCTTTCGGAAGCTTTAGAAGAGATGGATTTCGATATCGTCATAACCGATTATCATGTCAGGTGGACCAACGGTTTGAAAGTACTGAAAGAGGTAAAAAAGCGGAAACCTGATTGTCCGGTTATCATGTTTACCGGGACCGGAAACGAGGAACTCGCCGTTCAGGCCATGAAGTCGGGATTGGAGGACTACGTAGTCAAGTCTCCCAAACACTTTGTTAGACTCTCAGCCTCCGTGTATTCGGCCGTACAAGATATAAAGAAGAGAAGGGAAAAGAAGGAACTAGAAAATCTGTACACCCGATTATTCCAGAGAGTACCGGTTGCGTTATATTCTGTGGATCCTGATGGTAATATACTAGCCGCAAACAGCGCCATGATTGATCTATTGGGCTTTGGATCCGAAGAGGAAATATGCTCATATGAAGCAGCTGATTTTCATCCCGACGAAGAAAAGCGAAAAGAAGAACTATTTATATTGAAGGAAGCAGGGGTTGTAAAAGGTTATGAGTTACGTTTAAAGAGGAAAGATGGTAAAAGCATATGGGTTAAGGATAACGCCTACGTTATCCGGGATGAACAAGGGGAGATTCAGTACATCGAAGGAAGTTTGGAGGACATAACCGCGGTGAAGGAAGCACACATGGATTTAAAAACACAAAAGGAAAAAATCGAAAAACTCCACGATGTAGCGTCTAAAATCGTAGAATGCGATACCGAAGAAGAAGTATATAATCTGGGTATCGATGCAGCCGAAAATATACTTGGCTTCAGTGCGTGCACCATCCATAAAGTAGAAGATGACGAATTCGTCGTGATGGCCACCAAGGAAGGGGCACTTGAAATAGGGGGTAGAAATCCTGTAACGGGGATAGCGGGAAAGAGTTACAAAGAAAATCGCTCCATACTGGTCAGGGATTTAGAGAAAGAAGCGGACGCTGAACCTGCTAAGAAAGAATACCAATCAGCTATTTCTATCCCTATGGAAGATGTAGGAGTGTTTTTAAACATATCAACTGAGAAAAACAAATTCGACGAAGATGATATCGAGATGGGAGAGATACTGGTATCCCACATGACAGACGCTCTTAAAAGAATCGAGTTTACTAAAAATATGAGCGAAAATATCGAGAAGCTGCGCCAGCTTCATTTGGCCGTCTCTAAGATAGATAAAGTAGATAACGAGTATGAGCTTTTCGATATGACCCTAGAAATGGCGAACAACATCCTTGATTTTGAATGGTGTACAATCCATATGATCGAGGGAGATGAAGTTGTAGTACGGGCAACTACCCATACGGAAACCGAGATGGGTACACGATTATCGATAAATGATGGTATATACGGAAAAACCTGCAGGGAGAAAAGAGCTTTTTTAGTCAATGATATAACTCAAGATGAAGATGCGAAACCCACTGCATCCGGATTGGAATCAGCTATAAGCGTACCGATTGGAGAATATGGAGATATACAAATACTTTCAAACAGAAAAAACCGGTTCAATGAAGAGGACCTAAAACTCGCTGAACTACTGGCCAACCATGTATCAGAAGCTCTTAAAAGGATCAAATACACCAATAAACTCCAAGAGAGTGAGGAGAAGTACAGATTAATCTCTGAGAATTCATATGACTTGATATGTATACTGGACTACGATGGAGGGATAAATTATGCAAACCGGGCTTTCGATAGACTTTTAGGATACGAGCCTGACCAGTTAGTAGGTACTAACGTATACGATTTGGTGGCACCTGAACATAAAGAAGAAATAGGAAAAGCCTTTGTTGAAATAATCGAAAAGGGAGAAGAACAAGAGCGGTTACAATTTAAAATAAAAGATACGGATGCCAATCTTCTTTGGTTCGAAGCCGTCGGTCGGAAAATGGAGGGGACGGAAGAATCCGTGATGATGGTCGCTCGGGATATAAACAAAAGAAAACGAGCGGTGGTGAAGGCTGAACTCAGCGGTAAAAAGATCCAAAAGCTACACGATGTTGCCTTAACTATGATGGCATGTTCGGATGCGGACGAAGTTTACGAACTGACAATCGAAGCCGCCTCGGATATATTGGACTTCAACGTCTGTACGATAGCTGTAGAAGACGACTCTCATTTATCAATAAAAACCGCCCAGGGGGAGGTTTATGAGCCCGACCTGAAGATTAAAAAAGATGTTGGGATACTCGGAAAAACCTACACGGAAAAGCGGTCCTTTTTGGTTGACGATATCGATGAGTCAAATTTAGCTCAGCCTTATAAAACAAAATACAAATCCGCACTTAGTATACCCATGGGTAAATTCGGTGTGTTTCAAGCTATATCCTTCAAAAAAGCTGATTTCGATGAAGATGATTTAAAAATGGCGGAAGTTTTGGTTTCTCACACCGTGGAGGTACTGAAAAGAATCCAATATGAGAAAAAGATAAGGGAAGAAGAAGAAAGGTATAGAAGTATCTTTGAGAATACAGGTACCGCCATGATACTCCTGGACCAAGATATGAAAATATTCATGGCTAATAAGGAGGGAGAAAAGCTACTGGGTTATCCTGCTCAGGAATTAAATGACATGAATTTTGACGAGTTTGTATTAGAAGAGGATTCCGAGCGTATGGAAAAGTTAATGGAAGATATTCTCGAAGATAAAGAGAAAGGTATCCCTTCGGACACCTTCTTGAAAATACAGAATCGATACGGTGACATCCGAGAGATATTCCAAACCATCTCACACCTTCCAGACTCGAATTTCGTTCTTCTTTCGATGATCGATATTACACAACAAAAAAAGAATCTCGACACCCTCGAAGAATCTCAGGAAATGTTCAGAGTAGCCTTTGAAGGTGCTCCCCTTGGTATGTTACTGATAGATAACGAGAAGAAAATAATCGAAGTCAACCAACTTGTTTTAGATATGACAGGATACTCTGAAAAGGATCTAGCATCCATGACCTTGGACGATGTACTTGGTGAAGATGAACGGTGGCGTGAGGACTTTGATGACCTAGTAAATGGAAAGAAAGAACAGTTTTACCGCCATTTGCCGTTAAAGAAAAAGGATTCTACATCTTTGGGTTGCGGAGTAAAATGTCTCGCTGTTAAAAAACATGATGGCGAAATAAAAAGAATCGTTATGTATTTGCAAAAAGAACATGATGGAGTTTGAACTTAGATGACCGAAGACTTATTCATTGGTCGGGAGCGTGAACGTCGTACGCTTAAAAGGCTCATAAAGGAGGTGAAAGGTGGTAAGGGAAGCTCTGTAATCATATCCGGTGAAGCCGGAGTGGGTAAAAGTAGGTTAGTGGAGTGGATTCAAAGTGAGGCAGAAGAAAGTGGGCTTAATTGTTTTAGAAGTTCGTGTATATCTCAAGACGGGCTGCCGTATCAACCTCTGACCGACGCGTTCGATACCCTTACATCACCCCAGGACTCCATGCGCTCTTTACCGCTGGGCATATCTATTTTTTCGGGACGGAAAAAGGAGGACAGCGTTCCCCTTTTCGATGCAAACCGGTCGAACACTTTACGTGAGTCCTTTAAAAAGATAGCTGAAATGGCGGAGGAGGAACCAATGCTTGTATCAATCGAAGAACTGCATTGGGCCGACAAAGCCTCACTACTGGCCTTTAGATATATTTCTGAAAACGCCTCAGATCATCCGATCATGTTGGTAGGTACATACCGACCTGAAGAAGCTGTGGACTATCACCTCTTGGATGAAACCGTTCATCACCTGCAGCAGAGAAATCTGTGTAAACATATAAAACTCGAGCCCTTCGATTTGGAGGAAACAAGAAAAATATTGACCTGTTTATTAGGCACGGAACCACCTAATACTTTCTGTAAAGACATCCGAGCTAAAACCGAAGGAAACCCATTGTTTATCTTGGAAACCGTAAAATCCATGTTAGCTAAAGAATATATCAAGCCTGAGGAGAACATATACCCTAAGTTCAATGGGACTATTGAATGGCCTTCCACGGTAAAATACGTTGTTGAAAGGAAGATAGTAAAACTCGATAAAAAAACTAGAAATCTGCTTCAGTACGCTAGTATACTCGGTTCAAGTTTCCAATATTCCCTATTATCTGAATTTGTCGAAATGGACGAGATGGAAATGCTCGACTATCTCGATACAGCTCTAGAGTACGGTATTATAGAGGAGATGATAAATTCTGAAGGATATTCGTTTTCACACTCGGCGGTTAGAGACCTCCTTTATGAATCTCAGTTTAAAGGTAAAAAAAGGCTGTTGCATCGAAGAGCGGCCGAGGCCATTGAAAGTTTATATGAAAAATCGCTAGATATGTATCTTCCTCAACTGGCGAGGCATTATGAAAATGCGAAGTTGTACGATAAGTCCTTTGAGAACTATGTTAAAGCTGCTGAATTAACCTCTGATGAGATAAAAAAAATCAAATACTATAGATCGGCTTTAGAAGTATCAGAAAAGGCTCCGCGATCTCTTGATTCCCAGGAGATACAAAAGGCTCTGGGCATGCATCTCATTGAATACGGCTCTAAGCTTCAAGAAAAAAACGAAGAAAAATCCTCGAAAATATACTTGGAGGAGGCTAAGGAACTCTTCGGCAATTTAGGGGAAGAAACCCTTCTTCAGAAATGCCGCGAACTACTTGGTGAATAGGGGCTTTGGGACAAAATTACCGCATGGGCTACACTGTATCGAAATCTACTACAATGTCTTCTAGATATTGTAGGTAGACTAGTCGTTTAATGTTGTAACCACATCTCCTAGTGAAAGATTCCACAATCCTTCGGGTCCTTATGCGTTTAGCTAGTGGTCTGGGATACATCCTAACGAGCATAGAATTAACGGTTTCAGATATCGAGCGTTGATGATATTCACGTAACCAATCTTGAGTGTTTTCAATAAAGTCATAGTGCATTTGTTTTCATTCGGGTGATCCTTTTGCCCGAAACATGTCATCCTTTTTGGGATAAATCCTTGGTTTGGCACCTATACTACCAATAGCTGAAGTATTATATCTAGCTATATACGCAGAATCTGCGGTCCAGAAATCTACAGATGAGTAGTTTTGAGATATTTTGCGTGTCGCTTCTTTGAGATAAGGAGCTTCTCCTGCCCTTGGATTTTCAGTGATGACAAAGTCCGCTATCAGTTTGTACTTGCATCCACTCGTGATGATCGCTTGTTCGAACTGGTCCAGATTGTTCTTTGATTTATCAGAATTGCCGTACTTTTCATTCTCATAGTTATACTTGACTGAGGTAGGGAGCCCCGTCCCATCAGTGGTGAAATTATGTTCTTTATCTTCAATAGGTAGCTGGGTTAGGCGGGCTATTTCTTCCAAGATATCTTTAACGTATTTGTTGTCATATGCCCGTTCTACAGTTTTGTATGAGAATTGTTTGGATATACCCATCTTCTCTTTGAACAAAAGTATCAAACCTACTGTCATTCTGTTTGACGAGTGGAAATATTGTTGCAATAGAACAGATTTTACTAGATCTCCTGGGAACACCGGTGGCCTACCAGGTCTCTTTAACACCTCCTCGTGTTTTTCTTTTATTCTAAGGTTAACCACTGCTTGATCTACGATGTCACGGATCGTTAGCAGCATATCGTTTATCTCGTTTATCTGAGCTTGATCATACGATGTCCAATCTATCGTTTCAGGCTCTTTTTCTTCATATTTGAATCCAAAATCACCTTCTTCTATCTCGTCTAACAATTTCCTAAGAATCGATTGATTCGATTTTTGTGTCATGTGTTGGGGTAATAGAGGGGAAAGTATTTATACTTTACTGCTATATCGTTATAGCAGTATGTGGAAAATCATCGTCTACAAGCAACAAAACAAGAGTAAATCTGTTCAATTATCGAGAGACCTCAACGGGTATACTGATAGATCTAACTATGGAAAATATACCTATAAAAGGGAAGGTCTGCTGGACAGGATTCCTCACAGAAAATTGTACAACGGTGTGTTCATCTTAAGAAGTGAAAATTTAGAAGAATTCATTCGATTGTTGGAGAAATATGAAACAGTATATTATGTAGGTGATGTTGTAACCACATCCGAGAAAGCAGATCTACCTTAACCTATATCACCAATATTTTTGTCCCAAAGCCGTGAATAGGACAATATTTATAAGTGACATCATCTTCTAAACCTCCGCAATCCCCACTTGCGGGCGGCCATTGGAATTACAACTAAATTCCAAAACGCCCTCGTTCACACTGTGGGTTGTTATGGAAAACATTTCCACCAATTCCTCAGAGTTCGTTAACACTCACTCTTGCGGGTGTTTGTCAGAAGCAAAAGCTTCTAACTCACCCTCGTTATTCCCATACGCTCATAACTGCGGGTGTGGTGTAGCCTGGTATCACTTAAGCTTGCCAAGCTTGGAACTCGGGTTCAAATCCCGGCACCCGCACTCTTCCCTATTAACCGTCTTTTCCACAATGTTTTTAAGTGTTAGCTATGATTCATCGAACATGGAAGATTCAGCCGAGGATATTGAAAAGAAGGGTGTAGCCAAATTCAACGGAGTAAGTATGTTGGGTGAGGTGAAGGTAGGTGAGTTATCCTTTATTTGGCCGGGTAGTTTGGTTCGGGGGACGGAGAGCGGTGTCAGTATAGGAGACGACGTAACCGTATTGGACAACGTTGTTATAACCGATTCTCACGAGAGTAAAACCACTATCGAAGAAGGCGCTTTTATCTCTCCCGGATCGGTACTGAAGGGCTGTCATATAGGTAAGAATTCATTCGTAGGTATGGACACAGTGATAATGGAGGGGGCCGATGTAGGAGAGGGGTCTATAATCTCCAACAACAGTATCGTTCCCGTAGATATGAAGATCCCTGAAAAAAAGATAGTCGACGGTACTCCGGCGCGAGTTGTTGGCGATGTGTCTAAAGACGAATTACAAAGGATTACTAAAATCCGTGAACACGTTAACTGGAGGAGAGAGGAGTACTTTACCATGAGAGAGAGGGGAGAAAAGTACGGTGTAAACAAAGCTCCTCTACGACCGGATGAAATCAAAGCACTGCTGCTGGGTGAAGAAAAAGAAGATGGTGGGGCCGCCGAAATTTGAATTCGGGTACCAGGCTCCCAAAGCCCGAAGGATGGACCAAGCTACCTCACGGCCCCGAGATGATGGATTATCAGAACAAAATTACCCATATATACTTTCTCCTTGGGTAAATTACGAAAAACGTTTATTGAACAGTTTTGTTGACGTCTCAGGGATCAGCCTTGAAACGAGAAAACATAAAAGTCGCCGTAGTAAGGATCGAAGGCACCAATTGTGAAGAGGAGTCGTACCTGGCGTTCAAAAGATTAGGTGCTGATGCAGAAAAAGTACATTTAAAGCAGTTTACCGGAGAGGACGTTAGTGGGGATGAGAAACGAGATCTGGAGGATTACGATATTTTGATGATACCCGGTGGTTTTTCTGCGGGTGATTACATACGTGCCGGCGTTATATTCGCCGCCAGGTTCAAGAGCGCACTTCGCGACGATTTAATCAGCTTTGCAGATACGAAGAAACCTATCTTAGGAGTGTGTAACGGTTTCCAGGTACTGGTAGAGATGGGCTTTTTACCATCTATAAACGGAGAAGTGACCGATATTCCCGAGGCAGTACTGGCAACCAACGACAGTAACAAATTCGAATGTAGACCGAGTTTGCTCAAGGTTGAGGAAAATTCGAAATGCGTTTTCACAAGAAGGTATGAAAAAGGGGAAAGGGTAATATTCCCAAGCGCACACGCTGAAGGCAAATTTACGGTTCAGGATAAAGAAACTCTCGAAAAGTTAAAAAAGAACGGCCAGGTGGTCTTTAGGTACACAACACCGGACGGAGGATCGGTAAAGTATCCATGGAATCCCAACGGTTCCGTTGAAAATATTGCGGGTATCTGCAACCTCGAAGGTAACATATTGGGATTGATGCCCCATCCCGAAAGGGTGTTCAACGGTTACACCCATCCTGACTGGACCAGGAATAAAGATAGAAGAGGGGACGGTAGTTTGTTGTTCGAATCGGTTCTAGATTACGTGGAAGAGGAGTTCTGAAAAACTTTGAGCACGACTTCGTCACCGTCTTTCAATCCAAGTTTATCTCTTAAACGGTGCTCTGAAACAACTTCTACGATCCCTCGGTATATGCCTTTCTCAGGTACTACTAAAAAACATGGAGCATCCTTCAGTTTGGCATGAAACACTTTAACTTCACCGTATTCCTCCCCACCTTTCTCAAATGCTTCAAGTTTGATGCGGTTCTCGGATTCTATAAAATCTCGATACTTGTCCACACTCTTTTTATCCAATTCTATATTCAAAGTACCTTCAAAGGGCTCAATCCCTAGCTTCTCTTTAAACTGCCTCGTATAACCATCGAGGGAAACGAAATGACTTCCCGTTCCGATACCTGAAACTATCCTACCCTTAAGTTTCATATAAAATCACCATCCACCGCAAGGTACGATTTTTCTCTTAGGAATGCAACCGGTATGCCCTTCTCCAAAGCTCGTTTTCTAAGAGAGCCGTCGTTCGTAACCATGACCGCATCCAGTTTAGCTGCGGCTTCGAGAACGCCTTCGTCACGCTCCTTATCGACCTCGTACTCCTCGTACTTCTCGGCCAGCATCAGAGCGTCCTTTCTGTTTAATCCCCTGAGCTCGTCCTTTACACAGGATGGTACGTACACATCCGGGTCACCGAACAGCCGCTGCAGTTCAAAATCCAGGTTGATGTTGAACTGGAAGGGCATCATCAGCGCGTTTGTATCCAACACTACCGAGGTCATGGTTCTTCTATGTACTCCTTTGTTAAAAGATAATCTATTACCTTCTGCACACTTTTGTCTATCGTTTCCTTATCCGTTTCTAACACTATCTCAGGATCTTCCGGCTCCTCGTAGGGGTCTGAGATACCTGTAAAGTTCTCTATCTCTCCGTTCCTAGCCATTTTATACAAGCCCTTTACGTCTCTCTCCTCACACACCTCTACCGAGCATTTTACATACACTTCGATAAAGTTGGTGACCATGTCTCTTGTTTTATTCCTACGCTCGATGTAGGGTGATATGAAGGAAGCTAGTACCGCTATACCGTTCCTGGAAAGCAGCTTGGCAACGAAGCTCACACGTTCTATGTTCCGGTCTCTATCCTCTTTTGAAAAACCCAAATCAGAGGTTAGGTGCTGCCGAACGATATCGCCGTCGAGGCGCTCGACCAGTTCACCGTATTCCCTCTCAAGTCGTATCGCCAACTTTTCTGCGATGGTTGATTTTCCCGATCCGGAAAGACCGGTAAACCAAAGTGTGTAACCTTCCACTATATTTTCCTTCTTCCAGTGCTGTGCGTTTGCTATTATGTTGTTTTCTGCCATTATATCATACCTCAACTAATCGTTTGGAAATAATTTTTTGATTAATAGGGACGGTGCAATCATGACCCAATGCTGCAACTTCACTGTCCAATTTTTCACATCCTCTCCAGTATAGCTTCCATCATCCCTTCCTCTACATCTGTGGGAATAACCATACCCACAACATCGCTTTTACCACCTGCGGAGTGGCCTTCGGACCTGGCGTATTCGATTATACTCTCGGAATCTGGTATCGGCCCTCGGATGTAGATCTGTGTCTCCCCTGGTTGGAAAGAAGAGTTGGTTACGACGATTATATCGCCGTCGGGACGATTCCAAGAAACTCGACGGGTAACGGTTGAGATGATGTTGTATGGAGAATCCATCTTTAGATGATAAACTCGATCCTTCAGCTCTTTAAGAGTTCCTTTGCATTCTTCTCTTATCTTATCCTCAAGCAGCTCTAGGTTGTCTTTTAGGTCCTCTCTAGCTAGTATCTCCTTAGGATGATGCACATCCATTAGGAACCACGGGAATTCGACTAGAGCGGCTCTATCGCCCAGCTTGTGAAGGGTGTCGATCATGTAAACCGTTTCCAACAGATCGTCAAATGAAACGCTGTACGCTTCTAGCAGCGGTTTGATAACCTTCATCGCATGGGGATTGTCTTTAAGCTTTGTCTCCCGGTCTCCGAAGGCACCTAAAAGGGTGAGCAAGTCAGGCTCCAGCTCTAAGTACTCGGTCACCACCCAAGACGTACTTGGATACTTTTTAGGAGATTCTTCGGAGATTATAGGGTTGTGGTGCAGTTCGATGTCGTACCTTTCCTGCAGATGATGGTCGAATATGTAAACACCTCCGAAGGATTTTAGGAATTCGATGGAATCCTTGGGAAGGGCCATGTCAACCACCAGAACGTGGTCCGGGTCGATCTCACTTATCTTTTCTCTATCTTCGTCATCCAGGTAGTAGTTACCGATTTTCGGGGTGAAGGTGGCGTAATTACCCTCTTAACACCTGAGCAAGATCGCCGCGGACGATACCCCGTCGGTATCCCAATGGTGGAGCAGCAGCCCGCTCTCACCGTCGTAGTTCGCTTCTCCCATACGGCTTCACCTATTCGACGAATTTAGGGTCGGCATCGAGTACTATTTCAGCCACTTCGGGACGCATCATATGTGCCGGAGGTACCTTTCCTTCTACCAGCATCTTCCGCATCTTCGTACCGCTGAAGTTTTCCCTGTATTTACTGTCGTGGGGACATATGTGCCCGTCCACCGCACCACCGCATTTTTCGCAGTAGGTGAATGATTTGAAGAACACAGGGGTGATGTCGATGTCCGGGAACTTATCGAATATATTTTGAGCTGTATAGGGTCCGTAGTAGTCTCCGACGCCGGCATGGTCTCTACCGACTATAAAGTGTGTACAGCCGAAGTTCTTACGCAGTATAGCATGGAAAATAGCCTCTTTGGGTCCGGCGTACCTCATCTCGGCCTGCAGTATGCTCATCACCGCTCTGTTTCTCAGATAATAATGGTCCATCAATGATTGATACGAGTCGAGTATAACCTCGTCGGTGTAATCACCTGTCTTCTTTTCGCCTATGATCGGGTTGATGAATATACCGTCTACGAATGTGAGTGCGGTTTTCTGCACGTACTCGTGGCCCAGGTGAGGCACGTTCCTCGTCTGGAAGCCAACTATGGTGCGCCATCCTTTTTCTTTGAAGAGTACTCTTGTTTCGATGGGCCTCAGGTTGTAGTTGTCGAATCCAGAATTTAACTCGTTTATCTGTATTATATCTCCACCTACAAGGTGGCTCGCCATGTTCATAACTCGCTTTACTCCAGGATGGTCATCATCGGTTGTTCCGTAAACACTCTCCGCCATATGCTCCTTATCGTAGGTGTAGACCTCTTCCACACTCATGAGTGCGAAGTCTTCACCGGTTTCACCCTGCAGTATTATCTCGTCGTGCTCCTTGAGCTCCTTTGCGGTACTTTCGTCGACATCGAGAACTATAGGTATTGTCCACGGTACATCGTTGGAAAGCCTGTCGTGGTGAAGTACGTTCTCAAAATCCTCTCTGCAATGAAATCCTTCCAGCGGACTGTAAACTCCGGACGCTATGTTCTCCACATCCTTTCTCAGTCCTCCGCGTAGTTTTAGAGTTTTCATACCCTCTGCTTCTTCGAGCAGACGTTCTTTTTTGCTGTCGGAAACGAACCTATTTACCAATGCTCCTCCGTGAGGCTTCGACATCTTTAACACCTATTAGTCAAGGTATCCCAGAGCACGGAGACGCTCTTTTACCTTCTCCTCGTCCTCTTTGGAGAAGCCCTGCTGTTGTTTTTCCTCTTCTTCTATACTGGAGATAACCTGTCTGAGTACGTAGGTAACGTAGCTTGAGATAGAAGTGAATCCTGTTCCTTCCATCCTTTTCTTGATCTTTTTTGCCAACGGGATCGGTATGGACACCGTCGTGTATTTCTTTTCTGCCATTATATCTCACCATATTTAATTAGATATCATTAGTATGTGTTATTTATAGTTTTTGTTTCTAGCTCTGGTAAGTATGCATTTATTTTATTACCATGAAGCTCTTTGGAGTGAATGTATGAGCGTACCCCGTGAACTTCAGCT
>JAFDUB010000092.1 GCA_019594025.1 Thermoplasmata archaeon | reverse complement strand
TCAATTCAACCACGAGCCTCTTTTTATTTTTATCTTCAATATATTCTTGGTATTCTCTTTCAATATCCTCACGATTCTTGAATACAAGAGGCTTACCCCTGGCGAATAGCGTAACTTTGTGCCGATTCTCCCACCTCTCCATCAAACAAATATCCTCCTCACGAAAAGGTCTGAATCTGATCTTGCCTATGTCGTACATTTCAATACTCCCTCCAAGTATGTCCACATTCGGTGCACCTGTAGATACGGGTTTCGGGTTCGTCCGCGGCCCGGGTCTGCTGCAGGCGCCAGAAAGCTTCGGTATTATCGCATTTCGAACATCTTGCCTTCGTTTTCGGTAGGGTATCGACCTCTTCGTCTATGACGACCAACTCGTGCTCCTCTCTCTTCGTGGTTATCACATGACTGTCCTTTTTGTTCACTTTTTTTTGGTAATCGCACTTTTTACATACCCAAGTGCCGTTTAACGGGATCATCAGTGACTTGCATTTTTCGCAGAACATGGTGTTTCTTCCATTCTAGGCACTATATTATAAGTTTTGTGGGTAGGTATTTATTTTAGCAGTTCGACCGCCTTTTCTCTTTCGATCTCCATAGCCTCGAGCATGTAGTTCAGCGCTTTACGTAAGATGATATCTTCACCACCCTGAGCCAGGAATTTCTGCATCATCACCGGTGCTTTGAACCGATATCCCACGGCGAATTCGGAAAGATAGTTCGCCTTGTTTTCCGGGTCGAGTTCCGCCGCTTTTCTGTAGTGTTTTTCAGCCTTCTCAAACTTACCGACGTCCACGCAGAAAGAAGCCACCGCCTGCCGATAGAAGGGGTCGTCCTGGATTTCGATGGCCTTCTCGTAATCGTCGATTATACTGTCCGATTCGATCTCGTGTAAACCAAGGGCGGCTTCCGCCCTACCGAAGTATGCCGGAGCACACTTTTCCTTTTTGAGGGCCTTGTCGAATTTTTTGTACGCTCCCTCGAAGTCGAATTCATTGAGCAATCTTTCACCTTCTTCCAGCAGTTTTTGTGCGTCTGTCATTTTATCTCAAAGGTACAATCGTCAGTGGCAAAAATAAATCTTTCTAAGCCTTTACCTTTTGATCTTCGCAGGTACTCCATAGACCTTTTTTTGAGCAGGGACGTCTTCCGTCACCAGAGAACCCGCGCCTACGAGTGCCTTTTCTCCGACTTCCACACCTGCGAGTATGATGGTTCCCGCACCGATCTTTGCACCGTAGTGAACTATGCACTTTTCAACGTTACTGTTCATATACCGGTCGTTGGTTATACAAACCATCGGTCCCAAAAAAGCTCTGTCCTCGATTACGGTCCCGTTTGATAAGTAAACACCGCTCTGGAGGGAGACTTTTTTTCCGATGCGGCAGTGGGCTTCTATAACGGTCCCGCTGCCTACGATGGTTTCTTCGCCTACTGTGGTCTCCTCTCTTATGAGTACGTTGTGACCTGTTTCCACCCCTGTGCCCAAGGACACCCCTGCATATATGACCGAGTGATCCCTTACCAGTACGTTGTCGCCGATCACAACCGGTTCGAGCTTATCGAACCTTCCTTTTTTTAGCAGCAGCTTGTTTTTTTTTCCGGGATGACCGACTATCACACTGTCGGATATATGAACGTTTTTTCCCTTCTCCATGGGTCCCATTTTCTTCAAAAGGTTACCTCCTTCCCTTGGACCATGGAACGTCTAGCGGCGTCCACCACCTTCATGCTCAACATACCGTCCTCACCGTCGACAAGGGGAGGATGCTCACCTCGGACGGCCTCTACGAAGTCCTGCATCTCTTTCATCAGGGGCTCCTGCCGCTTGACGGTGTACTTTCGTATGTTGTGCTCCAGCGGTATGTCGAATAGGTTGCTGGTATCGTACTCCATGAGACGGGATGAAGAAACCACCAGAGACTGGGCGATGTAATCTATTTCGATGAAGTCCTTGGAACAGGTTAGGGATAGGTTCCTCACTTTGTGAGGGGTGAGCCAGTTTACTTCGAGTACACCGGTTATATCTCCTGGAAAGTACAGCATAACGTTCGCATGATCTTCGTACTGCCCTTGATCGAACGGTCCTCCTAAGGCGAAGACCCTTTCTGGTTCTTCACCTATCAGATAGCGCATCACGTCCACGTCGTGTATGGCAAGGTCGTGTATCACACCCATGTCGGCTACACGTGTTGGAAATGAACTAACCCGTTTTGAACTGATGGTGATCAAGTCGCCTACGTCACCTTCTTCAAGTATCTTCTTTGCGGAGGATACCACGGGGTTGTGCCTTTCGATCATACCTACCGCCAAAAGCACGTCGTTATCCTCTGCTAAACGTAACAACCTTTCAGCATTTTTTAAAGATAATGCAATGGGTTTTTCCACCAGCAGAGCGGTTCCATTTTCAATTATCTCTCTGCATACCTCAATATGTGTTCCCGCCGGGGTGGCAACGGTGACCGCATCCGGTTTCTTCTTCAGCATGTCGTTTAAATCGGTGAACCACGGTACGTCGTGTTTTTCACCGGTTTTTTTAGCCACTTCTTTTTTTCTATCGACCACTGCACAGAGGTGCCCCATTTGGTTCAGCACTCGAGCGTGATTTTGACCCATCGAGCCGACGCCCACAACACCTATCTTCATGTTTGCTCTCGAAGGTTATGTATTCGGGGTGATTTAAGTGTTGTCGAGCTAGATTACCATCTATAGATGGTGATTACCACACAACGTTTATATATTTTCGAAGGACTAGTTGCCAATACAATCTTTGGGGGTATAAAGTTTGAATCGCAGCAATTTTGATAAACGCAGGCTTAGTACAGATGAAAGTGCGGTGTCGGAAGTGGTAGGTACCATCTTGGTGCTTTCCATCACAGTGGTACTCTTTGCTAGTATTTTCGCCACCGTTAGTACCTTGGAATCTCCCGATAGATCGAGTTATCTAACTATGGAAGCTCGATTAGGGATAGATGACGAATTGATCATCGAACACAAAGGCGGGAACGTTATCGATCCGATCCAATCCAGTATCTATATTATCGCATATGACGAGAGCACTCGTTCCTATAGATACAGGTTCGATGACGACGAAGTTCAGCTGGATAGTGATGATCAAAGGTACTGGGACATCGGAGAAAGGGTAACAATAGATATGACGGATCTACCTGATAACTTAGGGTACGACGATTGGACCCATATGAAAGAGTCCATCGACAGTATTACGGTCATGATCCGCACTTTCCAGGAGATAGTATGGGAAGGACAGGTGGTCATAACCGATATCATCGGAGAGAGACCCTTTGTTAAAGAAGCCGATGTTGTTTACCCACAGAAGTGGGAGGTTTTCGTAGAAGCCGGAGGACAGATTTCTTTATACTCCCGAATCGGTACTCCCGTTGGCACCCTCGACGATCTTCACGTACTTGTGGATTTGGGTGAGTTAGAAGGATTCGAAGATCAGGGTGCCTGGAATTCCAGCATCTACAACATGACTCGAAAGGAGGCCGATAGATTTGTTTATCCGCAATCCAGTAGAATTAGGATATCCGCTTCTCAGGAAAACGCTACCTATTCACTGAGATTGTACGTACATAGAGGAGAGGACCATCATACCCAGGAGCTTGCTGAGGATGGTACATTGAACAACACGGTTGCCTGGGCTAGGTCGGAATACATAACTTTGAACGTAGGTCCCGTAGGCGATATGATGGAGGCCCCCAATATTATCGTGGATGGAAACAAGATAACCTTCAACCCGTCGAATCCTACCAACCGTGAGACGGTAACCGCCGAGGCGGTGATCGAAAATGCCGGAGGCAGTCCTGCATTAGTCGATGTTGAGTTCTGGGACGAAACACCCGATGGAGAAGAATACGAGGTAGGATTCGTTCCGGACGTCCCGGTGGCCGCCGGAGGTGCGCATACCGTATCGGCAACCTGGACTTTGAATATGACCGGGACCCACAATATAACCGTCGAGGCGATGAACATAAGGTCCGAAGGCGGTGAAGATCCTACACCGGCCACCAATAGGGGAAACAGAGAGCTGTACGTACTGCCCCTTATACTGCTTGTGGACGACACCCATCAGGAGGGAGGAGACGCCAGGAGGATGAGAAGCGCCATAGATTCTCTCGACCTAAATTACGAAAGCACCGTGGTGGAAGGTACCCACGGTCCTAGATACGACGACGGTTCACATCCCCTGATAGATTACGACGTAGTCATCTGGATGACCGGCAGGACGAAGGGTAGCGGTACAGGCGTCTACGCACACCCCACGCTCACTGGTAGAGACCAAGACAACCTTCAGCAGTATCTTGAAGACGGCAAGGCGCTTTGGCTTATCGGCGAAGGTATAGCCGACGACCTGGGTAGTGGAAACGAATTCCTGAATAACTGGCTCATGACTCAGATCGTCAGTGACGACGAGGACGGTGCCAACGCACCACGGGAAAACATCGTAGGAGCCGGGATACCCTTCGAGTACGAGGACGAGTTCGAAGTGAATCAGAACCAGGAGTACAAAGGTGATTACATAATGCCTCAGCCCGGATCTGGTGCCGATAAGGCATTGGACGATACTTGGAACGACGAAGGTCTTGCGGTCAGTTTTGAGGAAGAGCTTCAGGATCACGGATATAAATCTTTATTCAACTCGTTCTTGTTCGAATCCGTATCCAGCGGTAGAACGCTTATGACTTTTAGGGCACTGCGTTGGCTGGGTAATATAACTGAGCGATACGGCGACGATATCGCCATCACGGAGCAGACCATCAGCGACCATACCCCTATGTACCAAAACGAAGTGCTGATCACCGGAAATCTGCGAAATAACGGTATGGATGGACACAACGTCGAGGTCATGCTGTCGGTTAACGACGAACTGATATCCGGCAGCCGGCAGACGGTTTTCCTCGAGGGTGACGGCGGTAATGCGGAGGTTACGTTCAACTGGACCGCCGAACCCGTTGGCGAGCATGAATTGCTTATAATAGTCGACCCCTATAACAAGATAGAAGAGACCAACCTGGAGAATAACGATATACGCTATCAGGACGAAGACTACACCGTTACGGTACGTTTCTCGGTTCTTATAGTCGACGGTGACGGCAGTCCGACATATGCGGAAACCACCCCATACTTGATCGAATCACTGGACAGGCTGGGTTACGCCTATGATATATTCGAATTGACCACCGACGAACGACCGTCGGTGGATGAGATGTCCCGCTATAATTCGATATACTGGGTCACCGGTGACTCATCAGAACCTATGCAAGAGGAGGACCTGGAGAATATTGAGGAGTACTTGGAGGAGATATACTCCAGCAGTTTCTATCTGGTGGGCGATAAGGTGTTGAGACACCTTACCACTAACGTAACGGACGGGCAGAATTTTGTAAGTGATGTTTTAGGTATCGATGAAAACTCGGTGATTAATGCGCCGTTCCCCGACGAGATCAGGGGATACAGAGACGATCCCATGACCCACGGTTTGATGTACAGCTTGGAACGGGCCCATGGCACCGGCGATCTTTCAACCTTCGAAACGGAAGCCGGTGTAGAGGTTATGCGCGATAATGAGGGAAATGTATTCGGTGCCAGGTACGAGGACGTTTCCAATAACTTTAAGACCACCTTCCTGGGAGTGGACCTAGCCCATTTTGCGGGACCGGTTTACGCCGAAGAGTGGTACGACGATTTTGACGAGGATATGGACCTCAGCCCAGCGGCGGTGAGGCAGGAGTACGTTTACATGCTGACCGACTGGTTCGGTAACGTAGACCATCGTGTTGAACTGCGGGTTTCTTCCATGGACATAAACATCGAGAACCCCAGACCAATGCTGGGTAGGTCGTACTTGATAACCGCCCACATAAGAAACATAGGTCACCAGCCGTCCAACGCCTTGATACGGTTCAAAGACGGCGGTTCTCAGATAGCTTCCGAGAGCATATACGTACCGGCGTCCGGTGTTTCCACAGCCGAAGTCACTTGGCAGCCGCTCTTTGCAGGGTCGGAAAGACCGATACGTGTGCTGGTCGATCCATTATGCAATGTGGAGGAGATAGGAGACGAGGACGGTGATCACATGGGTTTCAACAACCACGCCTACGTGCGGACACCGGTCTATTACTTCTGGGATGATATGGAGAACGGTACCGCCAACTGGCGTCACGAAGGTACCATCGCCAACATCAACGCCGAAGGACCTCTCGACTTCCTGAGCGAAGATTACGACACCGTTTACACCGACATCGCCGCCGATTGGGACGAAGATATGTCACACAACGTGACCGTCACCGACATGTTCTCGTACAGCGATCCGTACTCGTACTGGTTGGCTGAGCCGGTGGGCGAGAATATAACCATGAGATTGCCGATCGATATGGGAATCATGATAGATACTACTGGTAGTATGAATGCAGAGGCAGAGGATGGTAGAACCTGGATGGAACACGCAATAGAAGCGACCCAGGAAATGATAGATATGTTTAATGAG
>JAFDUB010000029.1 GCA_019594025.1 Thermoplasmata archaeon | reverse complement strand
TCAAGGTGTAAACAGAAGGGTATGCCTTACTGTTCTAGAGTCTGCTGTATGTACTCTACCAAACAGGCTTCCATAAGTAAGGGTGAAAATCCAGATATAGATACGGCAGTTTATTATATGGACCTTAGGGCCTATGGAAAGGACTTCCAACAGTATTACGATAAAGCAAAAGACAAAGGTGTGAGATATCTTAGAGGTCGTCCTTCAAGGATATATGAACAGAGTGATGGTAAACTAGCTATAGAATACGAAGACACCGAAAAGGGAGAGGTAAAGACGGACGTTGTCGACATGGTAGTTCTCTCATCGGCCATTTTACCTTCATCTGGTAATGAAAAGCTTTCCGAGATACTAGATATATCCTTGGACGAGTACGGATTTTTCGAATCTAAAAACATGCTTACCGCACCTGTAGATTCTACCCGCGACGGTATATATTTAGCCGGCTGTGCACAGTCTCCAAAGGACATACCAGATAGTGTATCACAAGCAAGTGGTGCCGCGGCTAGAGCATTGATGCCTTTAAGAAATCGAAAAAGAAAAGGTAAAGCTGAGAAGAAACCTGAACGTGACGTTTCCAATGAAGCACCTAGGATCGGCGTTTTCGTCTGTCACTGCGGAAAGAATATCGCTAATTATCTTGATGTTGAAGATGTTGTCGAGGCTATGAAGAATATACCGGGAGTGGTACACGTCGACGACAGCATGTTCGCTTGTTCGGAAGATGCTCAAGCCGTCATAAAAGAGGCTATCGAAGAACATGGTCTTAACAGGATCGTGGTCTCCGCCTGTTCACCACGCACGCACGCCCCCTTGTTCCAAGATACTCTCGAAGAGGCGGGGTTGAACCGCTATCTGTTTGAGATGTCGAACATAAGGAATCAGTGCAGCTGGGTACACAGCGATGATTGGGAAAAGGCTACGGAGAAAGCAAAACTATTGACCAAAATGGCCGTAGCCAAGGCAAAGCGATTATCCGCCTTAACGGAAGAGGAGATCGATGTGGGCGACCGTACCCTGGTTATTGGAGGAGGTCCGGCCGGTATGGAAACCGCACTTTCTCTCTCTCGATGCGGTCAGAATGTAACGTTAGTTGAAAAAGAATCACAATTAGGTGGCAAACTGAGAAGGTTGAATACTTTGTTCCCAACCGATATCGACGCCCGGGAGTTCGCAGACAACATGGCACATCAAGTGGCTGACGAGAAGAACATACGGGTTATTTTATCTGCAGATATTGAAAACATAGATGGCTACATCGGTAACTACACCGCAACTGTAAACGGTGAGGAGATCGAAGTTGATACTATCGTTCTAGCCACGGGATTCAAAGAGATAGACGCAGATGAACGTCACGGGTACGGAAAGGACGAGAGGGTGATGACACAATTAGAATTCGACGAGGCACTGGCCGGAGATAAATTAGAGAAACCTAAAGACGTTGTTTTCATAAACTGTGTAGGTGCTCTCGGAGAGGAAAGACCATGGTGCTGTCGAGTCGGATGCGGTAATTCTTTGAAGAACGCAAAAGAGATAAAGAAAAGATACCCCGACGCTAATGTATACATCCTCTATAAAGACATGCGAGTATTCGGTAAACGTGAAGAAGAGTACTATATGGACGTAGAAGGTGACGACGGAGTTATATTCCTTCGGTATTCAACTGGACAGGAACCAGAGGTTGTTACCGGAAAAGACAGGCTGCAGTTGAAGGTGCACGATAATCTGCTGGATGAAGACATTGAGATAGATGCGGATTATGTTGTTCTAGCGATGCAGTTGGAAGGGGACGAAAGCGCACCTAAATTGAAGAAGATGTTGAAGATATCGTCGGACCCTGCAGGTTTCTACATGGAGGCCCATGCGAAACTTAGACCTCTGGAGTTCCCCTCAGAAGGTGTTTATTTAGCAGGTGGAGCACATTATCCAAAGAACATATCCGACACACTTGCTCAAGCCGAAGGTGCCGCCTCCAAAGCGATGGTGCCCATGATGAGGGGTTACACCAAGAGCGAAGGTATAATCTCGGTCGTGGATGATGAATTATGCAGCGGATGTAAGATGTGTATTTCAGTTTGTCCATACGGTGCTATAGAGCATGATCCCGAAGAGGGTGTTGCCAAAATAACCGATGTCCTCTGTAAAGGATGCGGCTCGTGTGCAAGTGTGTGTCCCATAGGTGCTATCGACCAGAAGGGATACGAGAACGATACTTTAATGGCCATGATACAGGCGGCTTTACTTGAAGACGAGGTGGTATAGATGGCGGACAACGGATTCGAACCGAAGATCATCGTGTTTTTGTGTAATTGGTGCAGTTACGGTGGAGGAGATTTAGCAGGGGTAAATCGTGAACAATACCCCACTAACGTACTAGGTATCAAAGTGATGTGTTCATCACGGATATCTCCGGAACATATTATGGAGTCCTTCATAGATGGTGCCGACGGCGTTCTTATAACGGGCTGTCATCCCGGTGACTGCCATTACATAGACGGTAACTACAAAACGTTCCGTAAAATGGATATCATGGCAAAGATACTGAAGGATCTCGGCATCAACCCGGAGAGGTTGAGGCTAGAATGGATATCGTCCGCCGAGGGAGGTAAATTCGCACGGGTGATGAGAGAGATGACGGAACAGATACGAGAACTAGGACCCCTTGATTTAACAGAGGAGGGCGAGTGACATGAGCGATAAATTGAAGATAGGTTTCTACTGGTGCGCGGCATGTGGAGGGTGCGAGATCAGTGTTTTAGATATCGATGAAATGATACTAGACGTTGTTGAAAAAGCCGATATAGTCTTTTGGCCCTGTGCCATGGACCCCAAATACGAAGATGTAGAAAAGATGGATGACGGGGAGATGGATATCGTATTCATAAACGGCTCTATTCGATCCGATGAGAATCGCGAAATGGTCAAACTGCTCAGACAAAAAGCAAAGAAAGTAGTCGCTTACGGTTCTTGTTCAAGCATAGGTGGTTTATTCGGCCTCGGTAACTTATATGATAACGATGAATTGATGGATTACGGTTATAACACACCCTCTACCGACAAAGACGGTGTTATGCCGCAAGAAAAGAATCAGGTGCCCGAGGGCGACCTACATCTTCCTGGATTAACTCATCACGTAAAAGCGTTAGACGAAGTGGTCGATGTCGATGTGTATTTACCAGGATGTCCACCTCTACCAAACCAGCTGGAGGAAGCATTCCCGGCTCTACTTTCCGGAGATGTGGGAAAATACGATCTGATATCTCAGAAGAGCGTGTGCGACGTATGCCCATTGGAGCGGGAAGAAAAGAAGATACCGAAACTGGTTCCTATACAAGAGAAGAGATTAGACCCTGAAGACTGCATACTAGACCAAGGAGTGCTCTGTATGGGTCCCGCCACTTCTGGAATGTGCGATGCACCGTGTCCCGAGGTGGGGCATCCGTGTATAGGATGCAACGGTCCGGTGAGGGGGGTAAAAGATCAGGGTGCTCGTATGGCTTCCGCCCTCGGTTCCGTATTAGGTGTTGAAGGCGAAGAGAGGATGGACGAGGAGGAGATAAAGGAAGTCATAAGGAGTGTCAGGGACCCGACCGGTTCATTCTACAGATTCAGTCTACCAAAGAGTTACCTCCGATACAAGAGGAGGGATTTACATGAATAAAGACAATAAAATCGAGATTGATCCGATCACAAGATTAGAAGGTCATGGAAAGATAACTATATTCTTGGACGAGGAAAAGAACGTGGATAACGCCTACCTGCAGGTGCCGGAGTTCAAAGGATTTGAAAAGTTCTGTCACGGTAGAAGGGCGGAAGATATGCCTACTATAACCAGCAGGATATGTGGTGTTTGTCCGGTAGCCCATCATTTGGCATCCACTAAAGCTCTTGACGACGCTTACAACGTAGCTCCTCCCGAGCCAGCGATAAAGTTAAGAGAATTGTTCTATAACGGATACATCTATGCAGACCACCTTCTTCATTTTTACTTTTTAGCCAGTCCAGACTTTTTGGTCGGTGTGGACGCTCCCCGTGAGTCAAGGAACATATTGGGAGTGATAGAAAAGGTGGGATTGGATATAGGAAAGGACGTTATCAAGCAAAGGGCCAACGGACAAAAGATCATACGCACCCTCGGCGGTAAAGCGGTACATCCCTGCTTCGGCATACCCGGTGGAGTAACAAAATCTTTAAAACGTGAAGAGCGGGAGGAGATATTGGATATGTCGGAAAGTATGGTCGAATTCTCTAAATTTACATTGGATATATTCAAAGATAAAGTGCTGAAGGAATATTCCCAACCTATCGAAGAGGATCGTTTAGAGGTTTACAGCATGGGTCTTGTAGAGGACGGTAAGTTGAGCCATACCGGTGGGAAGGTAAATGTAGTGGACCCGGCTGGTAAAGATTTTGCAAACTTCTCAGGCGCCGACTATCTAGATGTGATAAGAGAACACGTCGAACCCTGGAGCTATATGAAGTTCCCATATCTCAAAGAAGTCGGATGGAGCGGATTTTCTGAAGGTACCGATTCAGGCGTTTACCGAGTAGGACCTCTTGGAAGGCTTAACGTTTCAAAGAGTATGAAAACTCCTATAGCTCAAAAGGAGTTCGAAGAGATGTTCGATACACTTGGGAAACCGGTACACTCCACTCTTGCATACCATTGGGCCAGGCTGATAGAAGTGATCCAATCCGCGGAGTTGGTAAAAGAGTTGGCCGAGGACGATATCTTAGAAAGCGATGATATCCGTGCAGAACCAGGTGAACCCGGAAGAGGTGTGGGCATAGTAGAAGCGGCTAGAGGTACTTTGATTCATGATTACGTAGTAGATGAAGCCGGTTTGATAGACGATGTTAATCTTATCGTTGCTACCAACCATAACGCCACACCGATATCCATGAGTGTAGCCGATGCGGCACGTAAATACGTCGACGGCGGTGACGTGAAACCAGGTATGCTCAACAGCGTTGAAAGGGCGTTCAGAGCCTACGATCCATGTCTAGCTTGTGCAACACACTCCGCCATGGGTGAAACCCCTCTTGAAGTCACCATTTACGACTCCGAAAGGCGTGAATATAAAAAAGTGACACAGGGGCTGGGTGATAACAAATGAAAGTAAAACGTGATCAGGAGTTCTTGGATAAAGTCGAAGAACTATCCGGTCAGTCCGTGAACGCCTGTATTAGATGCGGAACGTGCTCGGCGGGTTGTCCTTTTGTAAAAGACATGGACGTACTTCCCGAACGTATATTCAAAAAGATAGTTTTGGGGGATAAAGAAGGTATACTTGAGAAAAACACCATGTGGATATGTGCTGCCTGTTTTACCTGCAGCGTTCGCTGCCCGAGAGATATAGACATAGCAAAGATAATGGAGGCTGTAAGGCAGATAGTTCTGAGAGAAGATATCGATATGGTGGATCTAGACCACATAGAGAATTTAGAAGAATTACCACAGTTAGCCGTAGTTGGCTGCTTTAGAAAGGAGACGGCGTGATCACCATGGACGGATATTTGTATTACCCCGGATGCACGTTAAAAACAAAGGCCAGCGATTACGAGGAGAGTGCTATGGCGGTCATGGATGCTTTGGGTAAACCACTGGTAGAGATGGACGATTGGTACTGCTGTGGTGCGGTACAGTCTCTGACCACAGATGATCTGATGCATCAGTTGGCACCTATTAGAACCATGTGCTGTGCACAAGAGCAGGGTGAAAACGAGTTGGTTACTCTCTGCGATATGTGTTATAACGTACTCAAACAAGCTAATAAAAGGATCAAAGATGATCCGGACGACCTGGAAACCATCAACGAGTTCCAAGACGAAGATCCGGATTATCTAGGGGATGTAGAGGTTTACCATCTGTTTGAAATATTGACGGAAATGAAAGATGAAATCAAGAAAAAAGTGGTAAAAGACCTTAGTTCCTTGAAGATCGCACCCTACTACGGCTGCATGTTGCTGCGGCCAACCGAGATCGCTGTTGATGATACCGAAGACCCGAAGATAATGGAGGAGCTTCTGGAACTAACCGGTGCGGTTGTGATAGACAATCCGAAGAGAACCGAGTGCTGTGGATCCTACCATACCGTAAATCGCGGAGATATCGTTGAAAAACGTGTGAAAGAGATAGTTGGCCGTGCTGTGGAAGACGGTGCGGATATGATAGTGTTATCATGCCCCTTGTGTCAATTTAACTTGGAATATCATCAACGGGTAACCGATTTCGATGTTCCCGTACTTTACTTAACAGAGCTTTTAGCGATCGCGTTCGGCCTAGAGGTCGGCCTCAAAAAACATAAGATAGATCCGATAAACAAACTTAAAGAAAAAGATATCCTGGAGTGAGATGAATGAGCGATGAAGAAGAAAATAAGATGATAGACATCTATGTGATGGGAAGACGATACAAAGTTCCTGAAGGACTTACCATCATGACCGCCCTCGAATATTCAGGTTACAAGTACGTTCGAGGCTGCGGATGCAGAGGCGGCTTTTGCGGCGCCTGTTCCACGGTCTACCGAAAAGAGGGCGAATACAAGTTGAAAATGGACTTAGCGTGTCAAACCGCTGTAGAAGATGGTATGTTCCTTGTTCAGCTACCCTTCGTTCCGGCGATGAGAAAGGAATTCGAGATAGAAAAGGTGGATCCAAAACAGAACGACAACGTTTTACTTGAAAAATATCCTGAGATAGCCAGATGCGTCTCATGCAACACCTGCACGAAGGCATGTCCACAGGACATCAAAGTGATGGACTACGTGCAAGCGTCACTTAGAGGGGATGTTGACAGGGCTGCAAAGCTCTCCTTCGACTGCATACAATGCGGTCTTTGCTCTATCAGATGCCCGGCGGATATCAAACATTACCACCTCGCTCAACTGGCAAGACGTATCAAAGGACGGTATGTAGACCCTACAAGTTCGGAATTAGAAACACTTGTTCAAGAATTGAAGGACGGTAAATATGACGAAGAGCTGGATAAGTTGGCTTCTATGACAAAAGAGGAGTTGAAGAAATTGTATGATGAACGAGAGTTCCAGGAGGAGGGATAAAGATGGCAGACGGTTACCCTGAATACATGAGAAAATCGATTGAAAAGGTAGAGAAAACCAGAGAAAAACGAGCTGAGATCACTTTCGACAGGATGACTCCGGACGAGTCACAGGATACTTTGGAGAAATACCATCCCGACTATCGTAAAGAAGGAAAAAAGGAGTTGGAGGTGGGTCCCAGTAAAGGAGAACTTGTTCCTACCGAGCTTTCCACCCTTCTTGAGTCCCCCAGTATAATAGACCCTTCAGATATCAACCTTAATCAAATCGATTATGATGTGGACCTCTTGATCGTTGGAGGCGGCGGAGCAGGTACGGTAGCAGCCTTATGGGCTATCAGAGAAGGTATCGAACCGGAGAATATGCTCATAGCCACCAAATTGAGGCACGGAGATTCCAACAGTATGATGGCACAGGGTGGAATGCAGGCCGCCGATAAAGAAGTTGACTCCCCGATAATCCATTTCTTAGATGCAATGGGTGGTGGTCACTTTACAAATGACTCAGACCTGTTGAAGGCTCTCACCAGAGACGCTTCTGAAATAGTAAAATGGCACGAAGAACTCGGTATCATGTACGACCGGGATGAGAAGGGTGAGTTCGTGGAACTACCTGGAGGTGGAACCTCTCGTTATCGGTTACACTCTGCCGGTGATTACACAGGTATGGAATTGATGCGGGTTATCAGAGACCAAGCCAGGAATCATGAAGTCCCTGTTCTTGAATTTGCACCTGCGGTGGAGTTGCTTACGGACGAGAAGGGTAACGTGAGCGGTGCACTACTCATGAACCTTGAGACCAACGAGTACTACGTAGTAAGGGCGAAATCCACCATTATGGCCACGGGTGGTTTCGGTCGTCTGCATGTACAATCCTATCCGACTACCAACCATTACGGTGCGACCGCCGACGGATTGGTCATGGGATACAGAGTAGGAGTCCCTCTCAGAGATATGGACAGTGTGCAGTACCATCCGACCGGTGCGGCATATCCCGACCAGGTAGTAGGTTTACTGGTCACCGAGAAAGTAAGAAGCTTAGGCGGACAGCCGGTGAACAAAGACGGAGAGTTGTTCGTGAATCCGTTGGAGACTAGAGATGTAGAAGCCGCTGCATTGATACGCGAATGTTACGGAAGGGACCAGGGCATTACCACACCTACCGGTATGAAAGGTGTTTGGCTTGATAGTCCTTTGATCGACGTTATCCATGGTGAAGGAACGGTTGCTAGTAGGTTGCCGGCCATGGTAAGGCAGTACGAGCGGTTCGATATCAACATGACAAAGGACCCGATTTTGGTATTCCCGACACTGCACTATCAAAACGGTGGTTTGGTGATCAAACCCGATTCATCGACACCTGTAAACGGATTGTTTGCCGCCGGTGAAGTATCAGGTGGTGTACATGGTAAGAACAGACTGATGGGTAATTCATTACTAGACTTCAACGTGTTCGGTAAACGAGCGGGTATCGCTGCGGCGTCCCACGCAAAGAAATCACCGAAGCCATCTAAATTGAGTTTGAACCACATCACCAAATATACTGAAGAATTAAAAAATTCAGGTATCGACGTAAGTGATAAATCTCCTCTACTGCTTCCGGAATATAGGGGAAAGAAGGTACTTGAAAGGCACCTTGACGTCGAGGTGACACTGTAAGGTGTATACCATGATAGAAGTAAACGAAGAATACTGTAAGGGATGCAACCTCTGTATCCTTTTTTGTCCTCGGGACGCCCTTGAAGAGAGTGAAACGCTCAATAAAAAGGGAGTTCATCCACCGGTTGAGATCGAGGATAGATGTAACGGCTGCAGGTTATGTGAACTCATCTGTCCGGACTTCGCAATAGTGGTGGAGGAAGAGGACAAAAAATTGACTGAAAGACAACCATCCACAAAATGCTGCGTTTGATAAAGAAGTGATATGATGACAGATTACCTTGAAAAAGTGAAAAAAGTGTTGGGGCCGAAGAAACAATTTATACACGGCGATACCGCGGTTTGCTACGGTGCGTTACTTGCAGGATGTAATTTCTTTGGGGGATATCCTATTA
The DNA here is from genome assembly GCA_019594025.1 of Thermoplasmata archaeon. Taxonomy (GTDB): domain Archaea; phylum Thermoplasmatota; class Thermoplasmata; order Halarchaeoplasmatales; family Halarchaeoplasmataceae; genus Halarchaeoplasma. The sequence continues at coordinate 6,957 of JAFDUB010000029.1, read as the reverse complement.
CTCCCGCTTCAGAGATAGCCGAGATGATGGCGAAACTGCTTCCTAAAGTCGAAGGTGTGGTCATACAGATGGAGGACGAATTAGCCGGGATGGCGTCTATAATAGGCGCATCATGGACCGGTGCTAGAGCGATGACGGCCACCAGCGGCCCAGGGTTTTCCCTTATGCAGGAGAACATCGGCTATGCTTTCATGACCGAGACTCCGGTTGTGCTAGCCAACGTACAACGTTCAGGCCCATCCACCGGTCAGCCCACCTTAGGGGCCGAAGGTGATATGATGCAGGCTAGATACGGCTCTCACGGGGATTACCAATCCATAACCCTATCACCCAATACGATACAGGAGACCATGGAATTTACCATTAAAGCATTCAACTTAGCTGAAGAGTACAGATGCCCGGTTTTCGTGATGACCAGCGCGGATATAGGGCACATGAGAGAGATGGTCACTATACCCGACGAAGTCGATATCTTCGAGAGAAAGAAGCCAAAAGTTCCACCTGAAGAGTACGTCCCCTTCGGAAAGGGACAGTATGGTAAGAAGAAGGTACCAGAATTCGCACCCTTCGGAACGGGATATAAAACATACGTTACCGGGCTAACACATAATGAACACGGTTTTCCGGCAACAGACGACCAGCAGGATCACGATAAGTTGATACGACGTCAGATCGAAAAGGTGACCGATGATAGAGAAAAGCTGACAGATATCGAACAGCGAAACATGGACGACGCCGACGTAGCTCTAGTTTCATATGGATTGGCAAGCAGAAGTGCACTAGGGGCACTCAAAGTTGCTAGGGATCGTGGTGAGAAAGTAGGATACTTTAGACTGAAGACCATTTGGCCCTTCCCTATAAAGGCTATAAACGAGATGTCACAAAAAGTTGATAAAATAATAGTCGCCGAGATGAATACCGGACAGATATATCATAAAGTAAAAGAGTATGCCGATTGCGAGGTTGTACTGTCAAGCAAGATCGGTGGAGAAGTACACACCCCCAACGAAATTTTAGCGGAGGTGTGAATATGAAGACACAAAAAACTGTTAACATCGTAAGTGGGAAAAATATACAAAAAAAGTATCTTAGAGACGAGATGATGCCACATATCTTCTGTAACGGATGTGGTCTGGGTAACGTGCTTGATTACACCTTATGGGCGATAGAAAAAGAAGGCTTGGATATGGAGAAAACGGTATTCCTATCCGGTATCGGTTGTTCATCTAGGATACCGGGATACATACACGCAGACGCTTTTCATACCACACACGGAAGAGCACTAGCCTTTGCCACCGGTGTTAAGATGGCGAATCCAGATTTGAACGTGATTGTATTTACCGGCGACGGAGATTGTATGGGGATCGGCGGTAATCACTTCATCCACGCAGTGCGTAGAAATTTGGATATAACAGTGATCGCAGTCAATAACTACATATACGGGATGACCGGCGGGCAGGTAGCCCCGACTACCCCTGAAGGTCATTTTGCAACAACCTCCCCTTATGGTAACATTGAGCCTCCCTTCAATATGAGTGACATGGCGAAGGCGGCGGGAGCTACTTACGTTGCTCGGTGGCCGGTTTTCAAACCCCATCAACCCATTAACTCTATTAGAGAAGGATTACAGAACAGAGGATTCAGCTTTATCGAGATGCTATCACCCTGTACCACAGCCTACGGAAGAAGGAACAAATTCCGTAAAATCGAGGACCTTTGGGCACATTACGAGGAAAATACGATCCTTGCGGAGGATTACGATCAAATAGAAAAATTTGGCACTCCTGAGGAGAGGGAAGCGCTGAAAGACAAAATCAAGATAGGAGTATTCCACCGTGAGACCAGGAAGTCGCTCGAACAACGATACCAAGAACTGTTGGAGGAATTAAAATGAGAAAGAATATCAGGTTATGCGGCAGCGGTGGTCAAGGTATAATGACAGCAGGTTACATACTTGGAAAAGCGGCAAGTGTTTTTCATGATTATCAATCGGTACAAACACAGAGCTATGGTCCGGAAGCTAGAGGAGGAGCCGCCCGGTCAGAGGTAATAATTGCCGACGAAGAGATAGGATACGTTGGTCTAACCGAGACGGAATACATGATGGTGATGTCACAGGCCGCATTCGATAAATACAGCTTTGATCTAACCGACGATGCGGTTGTTGTCTTGGACCCCAATTTAGTCCCTTATGCCGAATACGAAGGCGCTATCAAAGTCCCGGCCACTCAGATAGCCGAGGACCTGGGCAATAAGATCGTAGCCAACATAGTCATGATAGGAGCTTTCAACGCTGCAGCCAAATTGGTCCCCTTCGAGGCACTTGAAGAATCGGTGAAAGATAGTGTGCCGGAACGATTTACCGACTTGAACATTCGAGCGTTACGAGAAGGAGAAAAGTACGTCGAGGAAGGCTGATTTACCATACAAGGAACATCTGACCGACGGTAACTACTAGAGAGAATATAACCGTACAAATAATCAGAACCGTTCCCAAGGCGAATTTAAATTCCGTCGGATCCGATTGATACTTAATTCCCACTGAAAAGTATGTTATAACCGCGCTCATGGTAAGCAGGTAACCAGCTATCACCATGGTGAATGCATATGGTGTAATAGCTCCTTGACCGGAAATATCCATGAAAACACCGTATAGCATGGAATAGAGGGCTACTACTATACCCATTACCACCGGTGCGAAGAACATGGAAGTAGCTTCCATCATCTCAACTGATTGAGATAATTCGGAGTGGATATCTTTTTCCATCTCCTGCATATCTTTTAGGTATTCTGCATTCTGCAAGATAATCGTCCCAGCTGCCTGTGGACTCTTTGTAGAAACCGATATGACCGATTTCATACTGGCCTTCACGGTTCTCGAAGGGTGTGAAACCAAGATACCGTTTTTACCAAAGAGAGCTTGCCTTAGAGACATCCTTTTTAGTTTAATTATAGTCGATATTTTCTGGAATAGGTTACCCACATTGGAACCACTCATGTTCCTTCCGGTATTTTCTATGGATTTTTCTAATGACATGCCTTCGGCCATTCTGCTTCCCAATTGATATAATGCGTCTGGGAATTCTTTTTCGAGTTCCAGTATCTCGATTCTTTTTTTTCTTCCGTTCCAAGAATCGTTTATCAGATGGTATGATAATGCAAAGACAGGGAACCAAATCCATGGTAAAGGCATTAATGGCTCAAGAGTACCTCTAAAGATCCAAACGAAAACGATGCCTGATACTAATATCACCGCTGGGAGTACGTAAGAAGCATTATGTTCGGTAACGGCGGAAGGTAAGGAAGTAGTTCCAGGTCGATTGATCAAAATTTTGTACGAGTATATAAAGGCACCAAATGGTATCAGAAAGTTCATCAGGAGCACAATATGGGACAACTTCAGTCCTCCCGTATCAGCCATCTCTTCATGGTAAATAGAGGTTAAGTCTAAACCGCCGAGGGTAAGCATCGGCAGCATGGCACCGATTATCAGCGGCAGCAGTATACCCATTGCAAACAGAATGGTAGTGGGTGTTTTAAGAGAGTTAGAAAAGTCTCGTATCTTTTGTTTTGTACCGTTGATTATTATGTCGTTAGCACGCTGAAGTGTGGCTTCCAATCCCTCCTGAGTATTTTCCAGTACCGAAGAGCGTATTACGTAAAGAGACCTTTTTAAATCCTCGTTCCATCCCCCCCAATCTACTGCAAGGGCGATAATCGCCTCTTCTAGACTATTTTTTTGCCTAAGATATACCTGCCAAATCGCCCGGTTCAACCCCGATGCCAGGGGTTCATCTACATTTTCTGCTGAAAAAAGTATCGCCCTATGAAGCGATGGTGTTACTCTCATAGACATGGTCATATAGTTGATTCCTTCGGGGGCAGAGCCTATAGTTTTTGCTTTCATTTGTTTTGCTTGAAGTTCGGGATAATTAGCTAAAAAAACCAAAATTCCCATAGGAACTGCCAGACACAAGGGTATTACCCATAAAAAAAGCGATACGAAATCTAAACCATATTTATAATGAAACACCGTCACCATAGACAAAATTATAAAAAGAGATACTATAGCACCGAACACGGAAAACAACAAAACTTCTTCCTCCATCAGATCAAAGCCGATGAACTCAACCGTACGTTTGAAGTCTTTTTTTGAATATGAACGTTCCATCGATTGGAAATTTTTAAACGCTTTATTTTTATTTTTAACTGCAAGCCGGTATTCCGAGGAGTCCTTCCCACGAAGTACTGAGACCTCCTCTGATCTTCTCTCGGCTTCTTTAAGCTTCCTACGTGCAGATAAATACTTTTTTTTCTTCTCCTTCCTCCTTTCATATATCTCGGCACGGGTTGGCCCTAATCGTCTGTTGACAGACTCACAAAGAGAAACGTAAAAGTTAGACATATCTAGTCCTCTTTTCATACCAATCCAACCACTCTTTTTTAATCTCTGTGTATGAACCGGTGGATTGATACTCTTCCACCAGATTCCAAAACTTGTCGTTAACTTCCGACACCCAGGCGGGACCGAGTAAATCCATACCTTTATTTTTGGATTTTTCCACCATTTTTTCTCTGATAAACCCTCGGAGATTGATATTTTCGATGGCCTGTTCATAACTCATGGCCCAGGAACGAGCGATGTGTCCTATGCGCTCGGAATTCCTCTTCAACGCATCCGTCGGCTGAAGGGTTCCGTCGTAATGCATCAGGTCGGTAAAAGATCCCTCATCGTACTCGGAAATATGCGTCAATCTCCTTTCTCTTCTCTGTGTACCTCCTGGACGAACGACACCTGCGATCAAGACTATATCAGTGGCTGAGAAACTTTCTTCAGGTATTCCCATATCGTAAACAACCCTTTCATAAACCGCCTCCGGCGAATCGCCGTGGATAGTCCCCATTACAGCGCTTCCCGCGGTACCCGCTCTCATGGCTTCATAGAGAGTACGTGCTTCCTTTCCCCGAACTTCCCCTAGTATCAAGGATGACTCACCTAATCGTAAGGACACCCGCAGGGCATCGTCCGCGGTCATTCCCTTTTTCTCTAATAACGAACCAACGGTTAAGCTCTGTATGTTGTATCCCAACTCCTGCATTTTTTGAGAAGGAAGTTCTCGAGTGTCTTCGATAGTTAATATTCTCTGACTTCTTGGAAATTCCATCATCAACGCACTCAGTATCGAAGTTTTACCGGCACCTCTACTACCTGCTACCAAAAGAGTGCTCCTCCCGTCTACAAAGAATGACAGCAGTCCCGCGGTCAGAGGTGTCAAGCTGCCCACTCTGATGAGTTTAGGTAAAGTCCATGGTTCTTTATTTCTTCTCCTCAAGGCTAACGCGATACCGTCTTGACTAAGAGGCCTACCTACAGCCGTTACACGTGTTTCAAATTCTGATAGGTTGGTTTCCAGTACCGGGAAAGCTTCGGAAAATGGCTTTCCACTTTCCGAACGAAATCTAGCCAACATACTCTCCACCTCTTCGTTGGTTAAAAAAATATTAGTTCTACACCTATCTCTAATTTCGGGAACACCTCCCAGTTCTACGTAAACGTTGTTGTTTTCAGATGGTGCATCGATGTATATATCCTGTACATTAGGGTCTCTCAACAAAGTTTCCATAACCCCGTATCCAGCAGTATATTTGGTTAGTATATCTACCAGAAATTCTAGATTGTCGGCTGCCTCTTGCCGGTTCTTACCAAGTGATATACCGAGATTTTCTGAAGTGTTATTTATCATCTGTTTCCCGATGGACTTGATGTACCTTCGGACTCCTTCAGTAGATGAGAGATCCCCTTTGTTAGTTGAATGACTATATAGTTTCTCCATCACCTCGCTGAGCAAGGTATAATATTTTTCGTCGAGAAAGTACTCTTTCGGGTTTACATAATAGTAATCTTCGGTGTTCTGCTCGTCCCGAAAGAGTGTGACCCCCGTATTCTCAATTTCGTATTTCATTACCTTCATTAGATTATCCGGGAGCTTAACAGTCACCCAGGTGTAAGAAAAAGTCGGTCGTAATTCCCTTTCATTTTTTGCTATCTTTTTAATTCCGTTAAAGAAACGGGTTCCGTTCAACTTCTTTGTTTCTTTAACAACTTCAACAAAGCTCATGCGTTCACCCTATTATTCCATAGGCTTTATGCCGAACGTTGGATGATATTGAAATCAATTCATCTCCTACACGTTTGAGGTCTTCTTTCGTCGTTTTTCGACAGTTTGAGCAACCATCTGCCTTCATAAGAGCGTACGCGGATTGTTGATATACTTTAAAGGTGGATTTTGGATCTCTTCTAAGGGTTTCCTTAAGGGTACCGAATAGTATAAGAGGAGAGCTCTCACACTCATGACAGTCAGCACCATCCGTAGTCCTTGAAGATAGTCTATCCAGCTCTTTTAATAACGCACCTAATCTAGAGAATAACTTGACCGCATCTCCTTTTATCAAAGTTTCTTTTTGGTCCGAAAATATGATATGGTTTATATTGTATTCCTTAATCATAATATCCATCATACTCGGAAAGCATTTTTCTACTGCGAATGCGTTCTCACATTCGCGACAATTTACCGTTACCCTTCTTCCGTTGAACTTTTCCGTTACATCGTATTCGCATTTCATGTGATCAACTATCGTGTATGAAAGGTGCTGATGAATAGGTTTGTTAAAAGCGTTACGATTACGATTTTCTATACTTGTGTGTAAACTTGTTGAATGTGTTATTCTTTAATTGATACATCAAATCTTGAGCACTAGTCTTTTATTGGTAAATTGCCCCTTCTCTCTAAAAATTCGAACGTTCCTCGATATCTCACTATGTTATTCTCCAAAAATTTCGTCAAGATTTAAGTACACCTTTTGATACTCATTTTATGGGATTATCTAACGAAGATGTCCGGAAAATAATAGCGTACGTGACAAAACATGGTTTATCCACTCGTTACGCAGCCGATA
>JAFDUB010000028.1 GCA_019594025.1 Thermoplasmata archaeon | reverse complement strand
TTCCTGTCCATAAGCTCCTCCAAACGACAGCGGTATCAGCACCATCATCAAGGCGCACAGCAAAGCTGCCGTTTTCGTTTTTCTCCTATTCTCTTTCATCCTATTCACTCTCTCTTATTTGTGTGCTTTCAATGCACACGTCTTAATAATGCCACATATATATATATATACTTTTCGGTCGGTTGTATGACCGTTCCCTCCATGTTCGCCCTATCTTCGGAAGCATTCACAGGAGCCTTCGGTATTGTGTCTGCGTGGGTTAACGGGCTGAGCTTACTCGAAGGTGTGTGTAAACGAGTGTTCGGCACTATCCTCAGCTGGGATCACCAGAGTATACTACCGAGTAGTCAACGAGAACGTTGATCTCTCCTGCCAGGAATCCCCTGCATTGTCCCACATGCGTACAGTTACAGTATATCATTTTTCTTCTAACTCATAGAAGGTGGTGGAGATGTGGGAAACCGTCACATCTTTTATAACCGTTTCATAACTTCTTTTTTAGCGGTCTCCAGCGCCCGCACTCTTCCCTCACTCTTCTTTCCTCCACCCCGGGCTGTCCTCGGAGTACCTCCGCCACCGCCGTTAACCTCTTTGGCGGCCTTTCGGAGCACATCGACCATGTTGACATCGATATCCTCGCTTCGGGAAAATACCAGCTGAACGTTTTCTCCTGTCGATGCAAGTAGTGCGACACTCTTTTCTTCAGCGGTAAACTTCTCGGCCACGGCCAGCATCTCTTTGGTATCCAAATCCACCTCTGCAGTCACCAGTTCGATCCCATCGACCTCTTCCGGCGTCAGTTCGTCGGCAACAGCCATGGAACGGTAGGATTTCAGTTTATCAAGCATCTTACCCCGTTCCTTCCACTCGTCGAAGAAACGTCTGGCGGTTTCCGGCAGCTCTTCTTTGTCCACGCTGAATACGGAAGCGGTTTTACGCAGAAGTTCGTCCTGTTTCTGGAATTCTTTGACCGTTGACATACCGGCACTGTACACCAAACGCTCGACACCGTCTTGTATCCTTTGTGAATTAAGTATTTTTATAGCACCGATGTGACATGTGTTATCCACATGAGTACCTCCGCATGCTTGGGCGTCGTAATCTCTAACATCCGATATGTGAACCACTCTGATGATCTCGCTGGGAGGTACGCCTCCTTGATAAAGTTCGAATCCGAACCGTCTTTCCGCCTCATCACGTGAAAGGCTCTCTTTGGTAACCGGTACGGCATCCAGCACCATCTTATTGGCCAACCTTTCGATCTCCTTCAACTCTTCGTAAGAGATACGTTTATAGTGAGATATGTCCAATCTAGCACTTCCAACACTCTTATGGGCTCCCTTCTGCCAGATGTGGCCTCCCAATACCTTCCTTGTGGCGCTGATGATCAGATGGGTGGCGGTATGATTCCTGGTAAGAGCCATCCTCCGGTTCCAATCAACCTCACCTGTAACTTTGTTCCCCTCCTCGAGTCTCCCTTTTACGTGGTGAACCACCGCCCCGCCTTTCTTCTCCACGTACTCAACTTCTACAACATCGCCATCGTGTTTCAGCACTCCTTTGTCACAGAGCTGACCTCCGCCTTCTGGATAAAATGCACTTCTGTTCAGTATCACCTTATCTTCTTCAACATGAACCACATCGGCCTCGAACTTTTGTACAGGTGGCTCCTTATAAAAAAGCATCTCCGTTTCGGGAAGTCCGTCTTCTTCCCTTTCAACACCATCCACAACTTCGGGCTCACCGTGCATCTCAGCAAGGAGAGTGTTGAAGTTATCCGGCACATCAACAGTTACATCGTAATCTTCTGCCAAGTCCTTCACGATGGTTGGATGAATTCCATGTGTATCGTAGTAATCGATCAGCTTGTCCAGGGATAGTTCCTTCCCCTCCATCCCCTTTAAATCTCTCTTCACCAACCTCTTACCTCTATCCATGGTCTCCCGATAGCGTTCTATTTCGGAATATATCATGTCGAAGACCACATCGTCTTTTTCCAAAATATCTCCGAATACCTCGAACTGCTTGAATATAAGCTCACTAAGACCGAGGCCGCCATCCAGGGAATCCATCTGTCTCAGGGTCCTTCTTATAACCATACGGGCCAGGTACCCCTCTTCAACGTTTGAAGGTACCACACCGTCCGAGAGCATCAGAGCTATGGTCTTGCTGTGGTCGGCGATGGTATAAACCGCCCTCAATAGTTCCAACGTTTCCACTACATCTTCTTCTCCGTAACCCTCCACACGCTCCATCAATTCCTTCATCAGAACCGTGTCCGTGAAATCGGTCCCCATCTTGCTGGACAATCTGGTGTACTCCTCTAACAGGTTACGATAAGACGGATCATCCAGATCATGCTCAACACCCAGTTTTTCACAGATGAATTCTATTATCTCACCGTAAATTGAGTCGTAAATGGTCGGTGTACCGTCGGACATCCACACCCACCTTTCCAGACCATATCCGGTATCGACCACGTTTAGTTTCAAAGGACTGTACATCTCACCGTCTAACTCCACCTCTCCTCCTTCGTTTTTCTCCATGTTCATGAACACAAGTGTGGCCACTTCCAACCCCCGTATGTTAACCTCCAAGGACGGTCCGGCGTTGCCGCCGCCTATCCACGGATGCTCCTTGTACACTATCTCCCTTTCATCCACACCCAGCTCAACAAGCATCTGATGACAGTAGTCGACGGTCTCGTCCTTCCAGTAGACGTACTCTTCCGGGGAGTTAAAGGCGTGGTGCCCCATCATCTCAAAACTGGTGGTGTGTTTACCGGTCTTCCCAACATCGTCTATGTCCGGAAGGCGTATGCACGGTTGAGACACGGTCAGTGGATTAGCAGGCGGTTTAACCTTTCCCGACGTGGCGTGGGGTTGAAAATCGTATATGCTCGCGTGCACCAAAAACACGTCGTCCCTCCACCTAGCTATCACAGGATACCTCTCCACCCTGGTGTGCCCCCTTTGTTCGAAGAAGTTTAGAAAATACTCCCGCATCTCGGAAACGGTAATTTTTTTACTGAAAGGTGGATCTCCGATGAACCCGAATTCCACGCAGGGTGTATCCTGACACATGTCCAACTCCTCATCCAGAGTCCAGAAATGCTCGCCGCATTCCCTGCACTTCCTACGGACGAATCCGTTTTCTTTGAAGAAATCGAGTTTATATTCTTCTTCGAACATGCCTTCGACTATCCACGCGATGTTAATAAAATATTCGCCGTGGTTGGAAGATTTTTGCTTTATATCAAGAAGATAAACCAAAGATTTAAGCAGTACAAAAGTGATTTATACAGGCCTGAGAAGGGGTCTACCCTATGTCGCTAGACAAAAGAAGTGGTTTAATGGTCGCCGTAGTTCTATTTCTCCTGATAACGTGGGTAGTGGGTAGTCTGTTCTACATCGTTTCCCATATCGAAGGTGCACAAATGCCGGATAGGGAGTTGACCCCCCCTGGTAACGCCACGGGAGGCCAGATGTCCCCACACCAGGCGGTGATAAAGCAATTTCTGGTTGCCGGTATATTATCTTTAGTAACCCTGGGGGCGGTCGGAGGTTTTATTGCGTATTTCTATGAGAATATGGGCAAATTGGTTTTCCAGGCAATCGTCGCTTTTGCTGCGGTAGGTGTGTTTATACTTATTCTTCTACTACCAATTGATATTTGCGCTTTCACCACAATGCCGGAGCAATCTGTTTTAAGAGAAATAACTCCCGTGGGAAATGGGTCCGAGCCAGATGACCCATCTCAAATAAATATTCTATTTCCCATACTGTTGATTGTAGTTCCGGTTATCTTTTTAGTCGTAAACCAGTTCTGGAAGGCTTACTCAAAAAGAGAGGAAACTCCATCGATCAAACTGCAGGTAAGAGATACCATCGATAGAACCCTCAATGAGCTATACACGGGAAAGGATGTTCGTTCGACCATCATCCGATGTTATGCCGAGATGAGCTACTATCTAGAGGAAAAGGGGGTGAGAGAGCGGAAGTTTTTCACCTCCCGGGAATTCAGGGCCAACGCTTTACGAAAGTTATCCATCGATCCCAGGCTACTTTACAATCTTACAAGGATGTTCGAAGAAGCCCGTTACAGTACACACCCTCTAGGTAAATATGAAAAACGAAAAGCCATCGAAAATCTTGAAAGTCTGAAAAAGGAGTTGGATGAAGACAATACAGGTGATAGTTTACGTTGAATCTCTCCAAAACATTTAAACACATAACGCAAATGTATTTTCAATGGAAAGGTCATCCTTTGGATGAAAGAATATAAAAAAACAGGTGCTGCCTCTGAAGTTAGATAAAAAAACCGGAATCGTAGTTGCGATCGTGGTATTCTTCCTAGCCGCATGGACTATAGGTAGCTTGTTTTATACCTTGCCGCATATCACGGAAGAGCCTTTCGAAAGGGGATATTCAGGAGGACCGGTAGAGTCTGAGGAACCTGCATCCTATTCCACTTCTAACATATTACCATGGAACCTCCTGCGATGGTTATTTTTTGCGCTGGCAGTGGCCATACTTGTAACAACGGCGGTATTCAAGTTACTGACCGAAAAGAAAGTGGTTCAAGAGTTTTTTATCGAACTTCTAACATTGGGCGGCGTTCTATTGTTTTTTGTTACATGGAGATTTGCACTGGATCTAGCGGGAGGGGTGTCCAATCATTACTCGTCCAGCGACCTATCCGGCGGGTTTTCACCACCGGGTCAAACCGTCACAGGTGTGGGTCCATCTAATTTATTTTTACCAATAGTGATCATGGCTGCGTTAATCGGCTTCCTTTTAATCAGGGGTGCTTTGGTTATACTCAGGAAAGAAGAATCCAGCGACGTAGAGAAAGATGTTACCGAAACTATAGACCGCACCCTGAGTGATCTTTACAAGGGTAAGGATGCGAGATCCGCCATCATCCGGTGTTATATTGAAATGGGTCACCATCTGGAGGAAAGGGGGGTTAGCGAGAGGGAGTCGTTTACACCCCGAGAATTCAGGTCCAGAGCGATGGTTAGACTCGACCTCACTCACGAACCCCTAGAGGTATTGACCAGCATGTTCGAGAAAGCCCGCTACAGCCATCATCCTCTCAGTTTAAATGAAAAAGAGCAGGCCATCGAAAGCCTGGAGGGTTTGAAAAAACAATTGGAGGTGGTGGCATGAAAGAAAGCATACATAATTTTATGTCTAGGGGCTACACGCTTCTGATTTTCATAATGATAGTCGGCCTATGTTTTACCCTCTTGGTCCCCTCCGGTCCGTTGAGGGCCCTTATTGTACTTATCATACTTTTCCTTGTAGGTTTACTTCTCGTTCAGGAGATGATGATATTTAGTAAACCGATAAACGAATGGATGCGGAAGGAAAGCCTAGATCGAATAGAACATCTTTTGATGCCCTCGGTACAGGTATTCGTAAAAGGAGCAATAGCTGGTTCGGAGTACAGTAGAGAACGTATACACGATGACATACGCAGGTGGTTCTTTTCAAAAGTTAAAACAGAGAGGGGCATAAACGATAGAAAGCTCGACGATCTACAGGAAGATCCTCAAGTGTTCAAACATTATATAGGCGATGAAAAAATAGTTGGTTTCCTCATAAACGGCTACACCGGTTCATCCTTTACACAAAAAAAAGTTAGAAGTTTCATGTCGAAAACAGCAAGAGGGAGGGACAGAGAGTACGAAAGGTGGTTAAAGGACCTTTTATTGCGTATGGAGGAGTGGGAGTGATCCGTAGAAACCGGACATCCGCATTATTGGTGTTAATATCCCTTTTGTCTTTAGTTTTAGGTGTATTTTTTGGCAGCTGGACATTGTTGGCAGCATCCATAGTGTTTTTATCTATACTTGTAATATCGTTGAAAGACATCCCTCCGTCTAAAATAGATATAGATGTTCGAAGGAACCGTGAGGAGATTCACCTTCACGAGGGTGATGACTTTCTAATGGATATCTACTTGGAGAACAAAGGAGAAGACATCGATTTCCTGGAAGTGTTCAGTGAACTCCCTCCCGAGGTGGAAGTTACAGAAGGCTCAAGTCATAACATACTCTCTCTTGACGCCGGTGAAAAAAAGACAGTGAGCTTTCAAGTCTCGGTCCCTTTAAGGGGTGATTACCCCGTATCTAATATCCGCATGAGGACTAGAGATCCCACGGGAATATTTAGGACCAAACGGGTATTTGAAAGTCCATTATCTATTCATGTTCTCCCGGCACAGGAGGAGATGAAACAGGGTAAAATACGCCCTAGATATCCCAAGAACCGCCTTGGAAATATATCGTCAAAATCCGTGGGTATAGGCACTGAATTCTTTTCACTTAGAGAGTACAGGGCCGGCGATCGTATGAGGGACATAAACTGGAAGGCTACCGCCAAAAACCTAGAGCCGATTACCAACGACTTCGAAGGTGAGATGAGCGGAGATGTGATACTGATAGTAGACGGTTTCAAAGGTTCGAACATCGGTAGCGTTAGAGAAAACACCTTCGGTGCTTCAGTTCGGGCAGCTGCAACACTATCTTCCAATATATTAGCGGATAGAAACAGGGTGGGTCTGATCGTCTTGGGAGAGCGTCTTTCCTGGATATATCCTGGTTACGGCAGAGAACAATACTACAAGATATTATCTCAACTCAGTTCTTTAACCTCTGGAGGATTGTGGCAGTTGACCGATGTACAGGGTCTTCTTCAGCGCTTCTTTCCTTCACGGTGTCTACTCATCATCATATCCCCTCTGACCAATCCTAAAGTAACTCAAACTGTTTACAATATGACTCAGAGAAAGTACAACCTGCTGGTGATATCTCCATCACCCCTTGCAATCGAAAGGAGGATAGGCGATGAACATGGGATGATATCAGAGAAGATGTACGATCTTAATCGTAACAACATCATAAATCAACTATGGAGGTACTGTCCTGTAATCGATTGGGACTCCAATGAGCCCTTGGAAGTGGCGGTAGAGGAGGTGGGACGATATCTAAGATGAAAATACCTGAAAAAATTCAGTCCGCAGTACCCATAGTTTTAGCCGGGTTCTTTGCTTCGGTGGTATCGCTTCATTCTTCATGGTGGTACATTCCTCTGATCTTCTCGATAGTGTCCTCATTTGGTATCTTATCGAACCTAAGACTATTCCTTTACTCCGGATTGGCGATGACCGGGGCGACCTTTGCTTACATCAACCGCTTTTTACCCTACAGCGAACTCGCTTTAATCCGTATTTTAGCTGTTTATCTGGTCCTTTACGTAGCATGGCGTCTGTCGGTGTCGGCGAGATTGTTCAGTGAAGTTAGTTCACCGGATAATCTTCTGCACGTCGTAACCGCTCATCACACAAGATTACTAGTTAATGCATCCCTTGCTTCCGTACTTTCATTCATAGGCACCCTAATGGCCTTTCAAGGATATCGCGGTGCGGTATATTCCCCAATAGTATTGTTCTTGGTTCTTACTTTGATTTTCTTCATACTGCTGATGTATCTACTTAGATATCTGCCAGAACACCTTTTCAAATCTTCATTGAACGATTCCGAGCGATGAGGTGATAAGATTATCGGTTATAGGCAAAATATTTTATATAAGGGTAAGTGCTTAAGGGTATAGATTAATATAACTATTGATGGAGTGTATATTGATGGAGTCGATTGTTGAAGAAGCACTTTCCCGGAGTGGTCCTAGGAGAGAGACGGACGAAGAAAAGCGCGATGCGAGAGGACTCTCTGACGATGACAGAGAGCTGCAGGAAATACTCGCGGGTTTGAAAACGGATATAAAGATTATAGGCGTAGGTGGAGCAGGTTGTAACACCATTGACCGTATGACAGAGGAGGGTATACAGGGTGCGATGTTGATCGCCACCAATACCGATGCTCAACATCTCTTAACCGTCCACGCACAGAGAAAAATCCTAATCGGAAGACGTAAGACCCGAGGACTCGGTGCAGGTGCCCTTCCCCAGGTTGGTAAAGAAGCCTGCGAAGAGGCACGAGAGGAATTAAGCGCTCTTCTCGAGGGTACGGACCTTGTTTTCGTAACATGTGGATTGGGTGGAGGTACAGGTACTGGAGCAGCACCGGTGATAGCCGAGGTTGCAAAAGAGCAGGGTGCCCTAACCGTCGCAGTATGTACCACCCCTTTCAAAGCAGAGGGTGTATCCCGGATGGAAAACGCCGAATGGGGCTTGGGCAGACTGAAAAGCATCGCGGATACGGTGATAACCGTTCCAAACGATAAACTCCTTGACCTCGTTCCGAGATTATCCATAAATAAAGCTTTCAAAATAGCAGACGAAGTACTGACCCGTTCTATTAAAGGTATAACCGAAATCGTTACCAAACCCGGTCTTGTGAACCTTGATTTCAACGATTTAAAGACCATTATGGAGGGCGCCGGTGTAGCTATGATAGGTATGGGTGAGGACGACTCCGAAAACCGTGCTGAAAAGGCAATCGAAGAGGCCATCAACTCACCACTGTTAGAGGTGGATATAAGCGGTGCTAACGCAGCACTTGTGAACGTAGTTGGCGGTAACGACATGACAGTTTCCGAGGCGGAAAAAGTTGCTGAGATAGTAGAAAGTAAGATAGGTCAGAATGCAAGGATTATCTGGGGTGCTTCCATCGAGCCTACTTTGGATAAGACTCTAAGGGTTATGGTAGTAATAACCGGTGTAAAATCGAAACAAATATTCGGTAAAGAACAACCCCGAGGAAGAGATGAAATACAGAGCGTTGCATGAGGTTAGGTAGATGGACATATTGGAGAATTCATGGGCGGTTCAGAAAAAAATCGAAGAACGTGCCGGGAAGATAGGTAAAGGAAGATATGGCCGGGTTCTTAAGATGGCGAGAAAACCGGATAAAGATGAATACAAAAAGACCCTCGCTATCTGTTTATTGGGTATCCTTCTAATAGGCGGGTTAGGTTTTTTGATATACTGGCTTTTCACCAACGTTCCTGACTATATTTTCATGATTTAAAAAGAGGTAATTCATATGGGCCTTCTTGATGATTTTAGCGAAGAAGAAATAGAGACAATTCCTGAAGAGAAAAAACCCGTTGTTGAGGAGGAAAAACCAACCGGTTTACGCTTAGAAGTTGACTCAAAGCGTGAATCGATAACCACCGGTCATGGACATACTTACAATGTAAAAATAATCAACGATACCGGCGTGGCTCAAACCGTTGACGTAACTACGAAACTATTGTATGAAACAGATGAAGCCAACAGGGTCCATTGGAAGGTTGCGGTGGTAGGTGAAGAAACGCTGTCGAAGGAAGAAGATATATTCAGGAGGGAGTTAGAGATAGAAGATGGTGAATTTGAAAAGTTAGCCGTTAAAGTTCAAGCACCGGATGGGGCTAAATATGGAGAGAAAATTGAAGTAATAATTGAAGCCACTTCTAAAAAAGATTCCTTGGTCTCTGACTCAATAAACCTGATGACCATCGCAAGACCTACCGTTATCGCTGTAAAAACACAGATCGGGCAGGAAAAGAACGTAGGGGATTATCTAGCAAGCTTGGCAAAGAACAAGAACCTGGGCATATTCTCAATACTCAGTCCGAAACCGGTGAGAGGATACATTTTCATGGAGGTAATGAGCCCTCATGTAGTCGAAGAGGCTATAGGAGGTATAAGGAAGGCCAAGGGTGTAGTGAATGGTGAAACGGACATAAAGGAGATAGAACACTTCCTGGCACCCAAACTCGCAGTTGAAGGTATTGCGGAAGGTGACATCGTGGAGCTCTCCGCAGGACCGTTTAAAGGTGAAAAAGCAAGGGTTACCCAGATAGATGAATCCGCTGACGAAATAACTGTTGAATTATTCGAGGCTACGGTTCCTATCCCGGTTACCGTTAGAGGTGACCACGTGCGCATATTGGAGAAAGAAAAGCAGAGTTGATGTGATAACATGGCAAAAGAAACTATAGAAGCATTGGTTGACGGTGGCGAAGCTAGCGCCGGTCCGCCTCTTGGACCTCAGTTGGGTCCTTTGGGTGTGAATATTATGGAGGTAGTGAACGCCATCAACGAGAAAACTCAGAAATTTGAAGGTATGAAGGTTCCTATCAAACTCACCCTCGACACCGAGACAAAGGAGTACGACATTACGGTAGGTACACCTCCCACTACCGCACTCATAATGGAGAGGTTAGGTATCGACAAGGGTAGCGGTAGTCCGGAATCTCATAAAGTGGCAGATATAAGTATCAAAGAGATTATCCAGGTCGTTGATATGAAAGAGGACGATCTTCTAGGTAAGAATCTTAAGATGAGAGCTAAAGAGGTAATGGGAACCTGTGTGTCCATGGGTATAACGGTTGATGGAAAGGACCCCCGAGAGGCACAAAAGCTTCTGGATGAAGGTGAGTACGACAAATTCTTTTAGTTGAGGTCTACCTTCTTAGCCAACTCCTTTTTGATGAGAACGTTGGCTAGGTACACTCCGAGTGTGACCACATCTTCCTTTTTCAGAGTGTAAGTTGTTTCCATATCCACAAAGGTGGGTACGTCCTCTGTGACATGTACTAGTATCTCCTCCTGACTTTCACCGACCTTGGTTTCGGACACTTCCGGTTTCTTCTTTTTTTTAACCGGAGCTGGTGGTTCCTCCTCCTTTTTAACTCTGCGGTATTCCCCCTCTTTTAACTCTCCCTTTGCCTCTTCCAGCAGGTCCTTTACATCGTTAAACAATTCATTCTCTCTATTGGTCATGGCATTGGTATTTACCTTCTTAACCCCCATCTGTAGATGCACCGCGGCCAATAAGATTTTTTTCAACCGTACATTGATGAGATGCTTTGACATTTTTCTAGCATTCATCAACTGGTCGAAACCGACTTTATCCAACGTATTTATATCCTGAGTTCTTTGATTAACCTCACCCTCAAGTTCCCTGATAAACTCTCTCATATTTCTGAAAAAATCATCATCCAAGTCCTGTATGGTTTTAGCAGCCTTCTCTCTCTCCAACGTATCGACCAGGTCCTGGAACTGAAATTCGTCATCGGACATCGGGTACCAATCGGTGTTAGGGATAATATGGTTTTCGGAGAAAAGTTCAGTAAAATAGAAGAGAGGCTCCGTACGCCAATCCCATGGCAACCAAGAACGCCGAGGTCCACGCCCCGGCGGTGAACACGATCTTTTTGATCCCCACTTCGGCTCCTTTTACAGCCAAACCGCTGCCGATGACTGCCGCGATTATAGCCTGGGCGAAGGAAATGGGCACGCCCAAAAAGGTTCCCACTTGGCTGAGCAGTGCGGCGGTTCCAAGTGCTACCATGGACCTTCTAGGTCCGATGCTGGAGTAATCGAAGGAGATGGCGTTTATAACTCTAGGTGATAAAAGCCAGCTTCCGAACATCATAGCCACTCCTCCCATGATTAAAAGATAAGTCACATTCAGGTTGAGTCCCATCAAGGGTCCGATGGCCTTTCCTACCGAATTGGCGCCGGCGGTGAAGGCCAGTAATAGACCTAGTAAAAGTGTCATTGTTTGAATGCGTTTTTTGTTTTCTTCTTTCGGAACCAGATATCGTATTACAAAGTAAAGTCCGTATCCTATGCCTACTCCCAAAAAAGGTACGAGGATCCAGAATCCAACTATAGTTTTCACTGTGCTCCACCGGACGCCTACACCGAGACCGCTGCCGATAACAGCACCGACCACTGTGAAGGCGGTAGGCATTGGGTAATCGGTTAGTACGCTGGCTATAACCAGTGTGGAGGCAATTGTAAGGATGATCAAGGCTTGAATAACGCCCATACTTCCGATCAGTATATCCCCTCCTATGGTTTCCGTAACCTTTCTCCCCTGAAGTACCGCACCGAACAGTGCCGCTATGCCAGCTAAAAGAGCGGAGCGCATGATGTTCGTGGAACCGGAAGAAGCCACCGGCCCGAAGGCCGAAGCGATGGCCGACGCACCGACAGCTATACTCATAAAAGCACTAGCTAATAATAAAACACTTAGTAAAATCATTCACTTACCCCTTCACAAGGGCTTTTATCTCGTTACGCAAATCGTCATCGTTGAAGTTGATGTTGAGTTCACATCTATTTTTATCTTTTACACGTAGGTTAGCTGAAAACTCCTCACGATCAAAGAAGTAAGGATTGAAATTGAGCATCAACTTTCCGTAAACAATCTCCTCCATCTTGATGAAACATTTTGCCGAATGATAATAAATGGTTTTAATCGCCCTAGAGGTAGTCTTCTTCATTACGTCCTCTTTAGAACAGCTCATCCGGTCTACTTTTTTTACCAGCTTTGAATTTTTAACGTGATCCATATCGACCTTCGCTTCGTTCACTGTCTTAAGCTTGATGTCCTCTTCGGAATCGTTTTTCCTTGGTCTCCAGTGTTGGAATTGACTCAACGTTTGCTCACCCATATCTGTTTTTTTTATCACATTCTCGAAGCCTTTAGCAAAATCGCAGACCTGGTCCCAGTGTCCCTTCAACCTAACGCCTGAGTTTGTTAACTCGATTCCGGCGGTTGACATAGTTGGATAGGTGATGGTTCTTATATAAAAACCTTTCCCCGGCATCGGGTATTACGGAAAAAATATAATCGAAAAAAAAAGAAAAAAGAGGGGGGGTGTTGCGGAGTTACAATAGAAAATCCCCTATATGGATATATATGATTTGGTACAACCGTCGAACGGTTATTCGAGTACTGCGGTACAAGTTGGGCAGAAATCCGATCCATCGGATACTTCCGACCTACATATGGAGCATATGAATTTCATGTGTTCGTATTCCACTTCCTCCAAAATCTCCGAGCCACACTTTAAACACTCGAAGTCGTCCGGCACGTATCCACCACAGAAGGGACATTCGATCAAAACTTCAACATAGCCCACGTCTTCCTGCGAATCGCTCATGATAGGTAATCTGTAGGGGTGGATATTAATCCTTCGTTTCCTCTTCCATAATTACCTCACCCCATTTCCCCGTACTGATCTGTAAACCGTAGCCCCGGTCCTGAACGTAACCGTTGATTATACGTATCCGTTGACCCCTTTTCATGTCGTTAACCATCTCGGTTTGCTCGTTCCACAACACCAGTTTAATAGACCCGCTTACGTCGTCGATACGCACGTTTCTAACCCTTCCCTCTTTACCTTTAGACTTGAACGTTCTTAAAGTACCCAAATCGACTATCTCCCCCACCACGGTAGCCTCCTCGCCAGGCTTGATTTCGCCTATCTTTGCGATGGATTTATTGTCTCTTCCCTGTTCCGCGGCGATCATGTGTGCGATGGTGCTTCTTTTGAACAGGCCGGCATTCTGTTCGTACCTTCTCTCGATCTCATCTAGAAAGTCTCCCTTCTCGTAAATGTCATCCACCAGTTCGTAGTAATCATCTACTGAATTCATGTTGTCAGTTCATGGCTACAAAGAATAAAAAAATGTCGGAAACAATCGGTTAAAAAAAGAAAAAAGGAAAGTGTGTTCAGATAACACCGAGGTCCATCATGACCTTGGCTACTTTCATGAAGCCGCCAACGTTGGCACCCATTACCAGATTCCCATCGCTTCCGTACTTTTTACCGTAGTCCGCGGTAGTCCGGTATATGTTCTTCATTATCCCTTGTAATTTACTGTCCACTTCTTCGAAGCTCCAGCTCAACCTTTGGGAGTTCTGAGCCATCTCTAAGCCGCTGACGGAAACACCGCCGGCGTTAGCCGCCTTTGCAGGCCCGAACATGATATCCTTCTCCAAGAAAGTCTCGATCGCATCCGGGGTCGACGGCATGTTCGCACCTTCGGCCACCGCTATGACACCGTTGTCGATTAGTTCTTCCGCTTCACTGGCGTTCAATTCGTTCTGAGTGGCACAGGGGAGAGCAACATCGCATTCGAAGCCCCAAGGTCTGCCTCCTTCCACATACTCAACATCGTACTCCTCTGCGTACTCTTTGATCCGACCTCGTTTTATGTTCTTCAGTTTCATGACGTATTCGAATTTATCACGGTCTATACCGTCGGGATCGTAGATACATCCGCTGGAATCCGATAGTGTGATCACTTTAGCACCCATCTGTAGACACTTATCCAACGCGAACTGGGCAACGTTTCCCGAGCCGGATATGGCGACCGTCTTTCCTTTGAGATCTTCTCCATTATCCTTCAGCATCTCCTGAGTGAAATAGACCAAACCGTATCCGGTCGCCTCGGGCCTACCCAGAGAGCCGCCCCATTCCGGTCCTTTACCTGTGAGAACACCTTCGAATCTATTTACCAGTCTTCTGTACTGTCCGAACATGTAGCCTATCTCCCTTCTACCGACGCCTATGTCACCGGCGGGCACGTCGGTATCCGGTCCCACATGACGGGTGAGTTCGGTCATGAAGCTTTGACAGAAACGCATCACTTCATTATCGGACTTACCTTTGGGATCAAAATCCGAACCACCTTTTCCTCCACCCATTGCCAAGCCGGTCAGGGCGTTCTTGAATATCTGTTCGAAGCCCAGGAATTTGATGATCCCTAGGTACACGGAAGGGTGGAATCTGATCCCGCCCTTGTACGGACCGATAGCACTGTTGAATTGAACTCTGAAACCACGGTTAACCTGTACGTCTCCGTTGTCGTCCACCCATGGAACTCGGAATATAATCTGTCTCTCGGGCTCCACTATCCTCTCAACGACCTTCGCACTAACGAACTCCGGGTGCTGTTCGAGCGCCGGTTCGATGGACTCCAGAACTTCTTTAACCGCCTGGTGGAACTCAACTTCACCCGGGTTTCTATTCACGACCTGTTCATAAATTTTATCTATTGGCATCGTTAAATCTCCTTTTTTCTTCCCCTATCTACAAATTCAAGGGGGATTTTGCATAAGAGGGTGTGGAATTTAACAGTTTCGATTGCCAATCATGGATTAAAGGAAATAAACAAAGTGGACATTTTTCACAAAAACATGTCCCAATTTTGTAAACCTTATCCAACCTCCCGAATAAGATTTCCTCCACAAATCTTATAATCGTTCCAATAATCACTTCCCAAGGTACATGAAAACCACTGCTCATCTTAGAGGTGCATTCAATGAAGGCGTCACAACCCAAAAGAGAAAAGACCAGAGAGATCTTGAATAGATTTACACCAGAAGAGAGTTCCTTGATACCCATGCTTCAGGCCTGTCAGAAGCATTTTGGATATCTTCCAAGGGACATTATGGAAGAGATATCCAATTATCTGGATATACCTCTGAGTAAGGTGTACGGGGTCACCACTTTTTACGCACAGTTCAGGTTAGAGCCCCTGGGAGATCACTTGGTTAAAGTTTGTCATGGAACAGCCTGTCACGTTCGAGGGGCGGACAAGATAAACGAAATCCTGGAGAACGAATTGGGTATCAAAAGCGGAGAAACCACCCCGGATGGTACATTCACTTTGGAAAGGGTTGCCTGTTTAGGGTGCTGCAGTCTTGCACCGGTGATCATGGTGGATGAAACCGCTCACGGTAATTTGGATAGGGACAAAGTAAAGGCGGTCGTGGCCAAGTACAGAGGTGATGGAAAATGACCACTAAAATATTGATAGGCTACGCATCCTGCGGTATAGCCGCCGGTGCGGGAGAGGTAGATATCGCGTTAAGAAACAAAGTTGCACAGGGATCTTTAGACAACGAAATTACCAAAGTTGGTTGTGTAGGGATGTGCCATAACGAACCTATCGTCGAAATTCACGATTCAAAGGGAGTGTACGTCTATGGAGATGTAGGGGTAAGCGATGTTGACGAGATAGTCGAGTCACATCTGATTAAGGGTGTACCGGTAGAAAAAAAATTGATCAGTTCTCCTGAAGAAAGCTACGATTACTTCAGAAGTCAGGAGAAGATAGTACTTCGCAACAGCGGAGTGATAGACCCTGAGGATATAGAGGAGTACATCGATTCAGGAGGCTACGAAGCGCTCAAAAAGGCTCTAACCGAAATGACACCCCAAGAAGTCATAGATGAGATCAAGGAAAGCAACTTAAGGGGTAGGGGTGGTGCAGGATTCCCCACAGGTTTGAAGTGGCAGTTCGCAGCCGACGCACCGGGAGATGAAAAGTACATCATCTGCAACGCCGATGACGGGGACCCCGGAGCTTTCATGGACCGTTCCATACTCGAAGGAGACCCTCATGCGGTTCTAGAGGGGATGATAATAGGCGCCTACGCCATCGGTGCCGGCGATTCGTACATATACTGTCGTGCCGAGTATCCTTTAGCACTGAAACGTTTGGAAATCGGGATCGAACAGGCGAAAGAGAAGGGATTATTAGGTGAAAATATCTTAGGTACGGATTTTTCCTTCGATATACACATTAAAGAGGGCGCCGGTGCTTTCGTCTGTGGAAGGAGGCAGACCTTGGGGCTTCGAATGCGATGTTGCTCTCCCCTGTGCCACTCAGAACGAATTGAACGCCAGTGAAGCGGAAGAACTAATCGCCAACGTTG
>JAFDUB010000114.1 GCA_019594025.1 Thermoplasmata archaeon | reverse complement strand
GGCTTTCAACTTTCGGTATTACAACAGCGAGCATGACAACATAAATTGTTTGCCCGAATGGGCCTCTGAAACTCTTGAAGAGCATAGGGATGATGAACGTGAATACGTGTATTCCCGAGAAGAATTTGAAGAGGGAAAGACCCATGATAAATACTGGAACGCTGCTCAGAAAGAGATGCTGAAAACGGGAAAGATGCACGGATACATGCGGATGTACTGGGGTAAAAAGATGCTGGAATGGAGTGAGCGTCCGGAAGATGCTTACAAAACCGCGCTCTACCTCAACAACAAATACGAACTCGATGGCCGAGATCCAAATGGATACGCAGGTGTAGCGTGGTGTTTTGGTAAACACGACCAGGCCTGGAAAGAGCGGAAGATCTACGGAAAGGTGAGGTACATGAACGCCAACGGTCTAAAAAGAAAATTCGATATCGAAGAGTACGTTGAAAGGGTGGATGCACTATGAGTACCGGTGTTTTTTCAGATCATTATTCATTTTTCAAAATGTTTCGGGATATTGAAATATCTTTTGTCAGGGTATATTTTTTATACACCTTTTCATATATGTTACATTAAACAAGGAAGGTTGATGATGATGAACAAAAAGGACGCATATGTAGAGAAGTTAAAAGCGCAGCTTGATCTTTGGAAAGCGGATATCGATAAGTTGGAAGCCAAGGCTAGAAAGGCCACCGCAGATGCAAAGGTAATGTATGAAGAACAGATCGGTGAACTACGTTCGAAATGGGATACTACCAAGGATAAGCTTATGGATATCGAAAATGAGGAGGAGCATGAGTGGGAGGATTTGAAAAAGGAAGTCGATAAACTTGGGGAGTCTTTTTTCGAAGAATATAAAAGACTGAGAAAGAAAATAGAAAAAAAATAAAATCCCCCAAAGCCGGTAGAGAGATTCGCTCATACGAAGATATCAGGGATAGTAGAAGTTAGCTTTAGTTAGAACTCCTTTGAAACTGCGTCTTTGAGCTCATCTATGTGCTTTTTTAACATCGAAGGTTTCATCAATACAGGAAGTACTTTCCTTAATGATATCCTACAAAATAGACCAATTATTTATATCTAGGAATCGTTAGATAGAGGATGACAAAGTTCGTCGGACGTCATAAGGTGTGAAGGATCATGGGGTGGAATATCGGTAAAAAAATGTGGTTTATACTCCTGTTGATGGTGTTCTTGATACCGTTAGCGGTAATCACGACAGTACCAGGGCTGTTCTTTTTGATGACGATTGGAGTTGTAACCGGATCCGTTTCCTGGTATTTGGTTGGGAAATTAACGCCGGCTTTTACACTATGGTATCTCAGTGTTCACAAAAAATTTTCTGGAAAGACGGGAGCTGGTAGAAGGGTTGTTGCACTAAGAAACAAGAAGGGTATTCCTTACGAAAGGTGGGACGTTTTTTACCGCTCATTGTCGGATTCTTTCTTCCCAACGGTTATCGCGTTTTCCATAATCGGGTTCATACTAAGTGATACCGGTGAGCCTTTCAGTGGCATGGTTCTCCTTGTATTACTCTTCGCACCGGCCCTGGTATCGATAACCGTTCCAATACGTATCCTCTCTGATAGTAAGCTCTACTATATAGATGAGAATAGTAAGGAAGTGATCACTCTGGGCCACGAGGTCAACATCAGGTTAAAATCGGTGGGTGGCTTGCTCGCCTTCTTGATTTTCCTATTCACTCTTTACACACTGCTGCAGGACATCGGCGGTGTGCTTGAAAATCTGATAATCTATTTTTCCTTCATCTATCCCACTATAACACTTACAGCCTTCGTTTACTATGAAAGATGGCATCGTGATTTTACTGCAGAGACCTCTAGAAGACCGATAAGACACGGGTTACCCTCGATAACCGTAGGGCTGCTGAGGTGAGTTTCACGAATACCTGAACTTGTCTTTGACTAAAAGAAGGTAGATCAGTGCTACTACACCGAGTAAGAGTGGAATTCCATGACCCTGAAGGATATCCACTATCATACCGATGGTGATGAGAACGAAAGCGGTGTTCCAGGCACTACGTTTGAGGGTGAGGACTCCAACCGCAGCTATCAAACGGGTTGCCGCTATGAATATGTATATTACACCTAACCCGTAGTATCCAAGGCCCCACAAAAATGGCTCGTACCCTTTGAAAGCCCGGGGGAAGTCACCCCTAGCTAGATACCCTTGAGCCATGCTTAAAGCAAGAAGGGCGTAAAGTATCAGATATATTCCCAGAAGGATCACGCCTAAGGGTCTTCTCCTCACCATATTACGTGGAAAGTAAAGGTAGTTTATCAATTTTCTGAATGTTCGTCTCCAAAAAGTCTAAAAAGGGAATGCTCCTATCCACAATCCCCATAGGGGGTATAGGGTAACTCGGCATCCTCATGGGCTCCAGTTACGTGGAATGATCGCCAACTGGGTTTGCTGACCGGTTTTCATCGGTGTGATGAATAACTGGAGCGGTGACCCGTAACGAACGCGGTGGGTAGCTCCCTCCGTGGAAGAAACCCGTTGATCGGGGTTCAAATCCCCGTGCCCCCATTTCTCAAAATTTTAATTTTGAGGAAGTTGGAACTTTGTTCCGACATTTTTCTTCGAAAAAAGTGTGCACTCCGCGGAAGGAAACCTTCCGCTTGCACACAAAATTACTGCGTAATCTTGTTAGGTCCCCGTGCCTCCGTTATAACGTAAACCATGAGGTGGAAAATTCATGTATTGTGCAGACAATTATTGTATAGACAAGTGAAAGAAAAGGCAGAAACAGTAAGATGGAGGAACGATGATAGAAAGGAGATCTATTCTCAATGAGCGGGTTTTCACAAGAGTCGAAAGAACATGCTGGGGATTCAGATAATTTAAAATTATATTCGTTGGATTTGATGAAAACGCCGATGAACGCTCCCTAAAACCATTGGGTTATATCTGATGGGGGATTTCAAAGAGTTTTTGAAAATATCTAAGGGGCAGGATTTCGGCCTTATGCTTGAGATAAAGGATAAGACCAACTTGATCTCAACAAATTATATAGCAGATTCTACCTATTGAAGGATCATGTCATCGTCTCTCGAGGGAAAAAGGGCCGTAATAACCGGAGCAAGTGCAGGTATCGGTAAGCATATCGCTATTAAACTAGCCGAGGAAGGATGTAAGGTAGTGTTGTGTTCAAGAAGTGAGGACAAGCTTAGGGAGATCGCTAAAACGATCGAAGATTCTCTTGTTGTCCCTACGGACATACGGGTGGAAGAAGATGTAAAAAGGATGATAAGTAAAACAATGGAGAACTTCGGCGGTATCGATATTTTGGTTAATAACGCCGGGATAATCAGATACGGAGATATCGAGGATTTTTCCACCGAAGACTACAAAGCGGTGATGGAAAC
This sequence comes from Thermoplasmata archaeon, assembly GCA_019594025.1. GTDB lineage: Archaea > Thermoplasmatota > Thermoplasmata > Halarchaeoplasmatales > Halarchaeoplasmataceae > Halarchaeoplasma. The sequence goes on along the minus strand of JAFDUB010000114.1, from coordinate 1,183 downwards.
CAACGTCGACGGAACTTTTTACGCTACCAGGGAGGCACTACCATACCTTAGAGAATCCGAAGGTAACATCGTATTTATCGGAAGCTTCGACTCTAACCATCCAAGGTCGTTCAACCCCATATACGCAGCCTCAAAATGGTGGATCAAGGGGTTTGCCCACAGCATAGAAGCCATCTTTGGAAAAGAAGGAATTGCCGTTACGCTGGTAAATCCCTCCGAAGTGAGAACGGAGATACCTTCGGAAAACGGTACACCCTACAAAGAGATATTCCATCAAGGCGAGATGCTGGAACCGGAAGAGGTGGCCGAAACGGTGGTATTTGCTTTAAAAAGGACGAAGAACGCTACCGTTAGTCAGCTCGACTTTTACCGCAGGGACAAACTCGGCGATTTTTTTTGAAACGGTATTTTTCTAACACTCGAGGGGATTCACTCCCCGCTCCATCTTCTTTACATGGGTGTCCAGCTGCCATGTGCCGGGTCCGCCGACTATTACCTTTAAACGGTGTTTTCTGAAAAGTGGATTCCGTACAAGGTCCTTGAAGAATATTGCACTGTAAGGTTCCCCACCGACTTAAGATCTGAAGGTGCTGGACGCGGGACCGATACCCAGGGGGCCCTGTGTTGTTATACCTACAGCTCTAGTTTCCGACCCTATCACCTCATCTAAATGACCGGGATGTGCAACGGCTATGCCTTCATGTGAAAAACCGTTTTCCGTCCAAGCGGCTTCTATCTTACGTGTACCACCGTGAGCGAACTTAGTATACCGTTTCTGTGAGGCGTGGAAGGTGAAAATAGAGATAAATAAAGAGGGATAGGTATGACCTTTGGAAAGGTGGCTCTAAACCCAACGAACTCGCTGCCATTGTGAGCACTATTTTATATCCTCGGGTTTCCTTTTTCATCAAGGATCTGTTCATATATCCGCCCCCATTTGACGAATAACAATAGAAAAAACATACACTTTTAAAAAAATTTACCTGTGATCTCATTAACCGAGGAAACGATAAATGCTATTTTGGATAGGGGCCCGATTTACATAGATGAGGGCACCGTAAAAAGGTAATTTTTTCAATGAATATATCTTTTGTTTTGCAAAAGATTTATATTCTCTGATAATATTCTGGATTATGTTAAAAAGCCTACCGAAAGGGTGTCTTTATGTTCAGGAAAAATGAAG
>JAFDUB010000084.1 GCA_019594025.1 Thermoplasmata archaeon | reverse complement strand
CTGCGACAAACAGCCGACGGTAAAACGGTAGTTTCCCTAACAGGGTTCGGAGGACTCGCAGGAACCTCTTAAGTTCCGACCGCTTCCGTAAGGAACGTAAAATAGTCAATCAATGGAAGCCCACTGCTTTGGCTGGGGGAGAAGGTCACCTCTTTCCGCACATTTTGACAAAATTTCTGAAGATATCCACACCATACTCCGTATGTTCCACTTCGGGATGGAACTGGAGTCCGTAGATTTTTTTATCAATGTGTTTGAAAGCCTGCACCTCACACGTTTTCGACGTAGCCAGCAGTTTCAGCCCGTTCCCTAACGACTTCACCTCGTCGTTGTGAGATTCCCAAACTACGAAGGTGTCTGGTGTGTTGATGAAAAGATCGTTCTTATCGACTACATCGATAGTGATCTTGCCGTACTCCGGCGACTCGGCACTTCCCGCCTCACCTCCAAAGTACCTTGCAATGTACTGAGCGCCCACGCATATACCTAGTATGGGGATCCCCATCTCTAGATACTCGTCGGTCCTTCCAAGTTTCAATCTTTCATCTGAAATCGTCGGCGCTCCTCCTGACAGTACCAATCCGTCTGCGGATATATCTGCCGGGTCGGTAGTATTAGATATTATATTCGAGTCGATCTCAAGGTACCTAAGCACCCTCCACTCTCGGTGTGTCCACTGCCCACCGTTGTCAACCACGTCGATCTTCATCAACTATCTCTCCTATCTATCATGGCTTGTACGAAGGCTAAAAACAAGGGTGCCGGTTTCAGCGGCCGTGATTTAAATTCAGGGTGAAACTGACTTCCCATGAAGAAGGGATGGTCGACGACCTCTAGAATCTCCATCCTTTTTTTGTTGGATGATTTACCGCTGAAAACCATACCTTTCTCTTCGAACTCGTCCTTGTACTCAAGGTTAACCTCATATCTGTGCCTATGCCTCTCTTGTATCTCCTCACTACCGTAGATTTCATAAGCTTTGGTACCCTTCTCCACAAATACCTTTTCCGCTCCTAACCTCATGGTTCCTCCCATCTTATCGATACCCCTCTGCATAGGCAGTAGGTCTATCACCGGGTGGTCGGTTTTATGGTCGAACTCGGAGCTGTTGGCGTTTTCGTAACCAAGAACGTTTCTAGCGTACTCGATCACCGAGACCTGGAAGCCAAGGCATATAGTTAATATCGGTATCTTGTTGGTTCTCGAATAGTTGACCGCATTGATTTTACCTTCTATACCCCGGGTTCCGAATCCACCGGGTATCAGCACTCCGTCAACATCTCCCAGCAGTTTATCCACAGCATCTTTATCCCCTAAATCCCCCGACTCCAAGAACTCTATGTTTATATCAGTTCGAGTCGCGGAACGGCAGTGATTCAAAGCCTCGACGTGGCTTACGTATGCATCTTCCAGTTCGCAGTATTTACCCACCAAAGCCACCGTCAGCTCGGATGTTGGATTTTCAAAGTTATCGGTAAATTCCTCCCACTCCTTCATATACTGGTCGAAACCGTTTTCTTTTTCAAGCTTAAGTTTTTCCATCACGTACTCCGTCAACCCCTCTTCATGCAGGATGAACGGTACTCGATATATGTTATCCGCGTTCGGTGAACTTATGACGGCATCCTGAGGTACGTCGCAGAATAGAGATATCTTCCGTTTGGTGGATGCCTCAAGCTCCACCTTGGACCTACCAACGATAACATCCGGTTCTATACCGATGGTCCTCAGTGCCTTGACCGAGTGCTGGGTTGGTTTCGTTTTTTGCTCTCCTACCACCTCCATTACCGGCACCAAGGTGGTATGTATGAACATAAGGTTATCGTCGCCCACCTCCATATGCAGCTGTCTACTGGCTTCCAGGAAGGGCGAACTCTCGATGTCACCTACCGTGCCCCCCATTTCTACAAGTACAACATCTGGGTCGGTATCATCCGCTACCTTCCAGATTCTTCTGTTTATTTCATCGGTAATATGTGGGATTATCTGCACCGTCTTTCCCAAATATTCCCCAGCTCGTTCTTTCTCGATTACACTTCTGTATACTTTACCGGTGGTGATATTGTCGTCGCCGCAAAGTTCGATGTTCAGGAATCTCTCGTAATTACCCAAATCGAGGTCCACTTCAGTCCCGTCTTTAAGCACGAAAACCTCTCCGTGTTCGAAGGGGTTCATGGTACCCGCGTCGCAGTTGAGGTAGGGATCTACCTTTATAGCGGTCACCTTAAATCCGTGTGACTTCAGCAGCATACCTAAAGATGAGGTAACTATTCCTTTACCCAAACCAGATAAAACACCGCCCGTGATTATTATAAATTTAGTCATTCGCTTTCACGGGTATCGGGTAGTTGAGCAGCAGTGTTTAAACTTTTGGTTTAACGGGGTTAAAAATATCATTTTATGATATCTAAAATTCTTTCTTTCAATTCCTCGTAATTACCCCTTTCCAAACGGTACACCTTCCCGTACTCTTTGTAACTGCTAACAAGATCTCTATGCAGCACCGCAAGTACCGGTATATCCGCTTTTAACACATTCTCTACCGTATGGACAAAATTCTCACTGAACATCTCCATCTTACCTATCTCGTCGATCACCACTAACTCGGTATCTTCGGGTAAATTATTCAGAAAGAGTTCCGTGAACCTTTCAAGGTCCTCCATACATACTCCGTACTTCCCGACCTTCGGTCCCTCCTTGATATCGATATGAGCCAACACCCCTGTTTCCCCGGTAACGATATCCTGCAGACAGAAGCCCACACGTTTTCCGTTCCTACGTATCTCAGGTGTGCGCAGACCGGCTACCTTCTTACCGCATTCCGCCACCAGCTCTTTAACCAAGGTACTCTTCCCGGAGCGTGGCTTTCCGGTTATGAATATGCTGTTGTCCTGCACGGTATCACACTTGCTCTATGGAACACTCTATGGTGAGAGCGGTATCTTTATTTAACTACTTTGTAGAACGCTTCTGAAAGCTCTCTCCGAAGTGTCGTCTTCTATCGTGTGTTCTTTGATGAATTCCCTTTCCTTTTCGAAAGTTTCAATCTTTTTCAGATAGCGCTGTTTTTGCTCATCCAACCATCTCCTCCTTGTCTCTCTCATCTCAGCAGGTGACGAGAAAGAGTATTTTTCCATCCTGAATTTGTTATTTCGCCACCTTTTTCGGTATTTGTAAAAGTAATAGGATAGATCAACTTCATTCCCAAATATAATGATGTTATTCTCTATGATATCCATCTATACTAGAAGAGGCAGTTCTTCGAATGCTTTAAATTCCTCGTAATCATGGTGAAATCGATTTGAATCCTCGTTCAAAATCCTCTTTCATATCTCCGATGTGTTCTATTCCCACAGAGACTCTAACCAGTGTATCTGGTATGTTTTTTCGATCTTCGATCGGAACGGAGGAATGCGTCATCAACGATGGTATCTCGATAAGACTTTCGACCCCTCCCAGACTTTCAGCCAATGCGAACACCTTCAAAGATTCGACGAATGTTTTTGCATCCTCTACCGAACCGTCGATTTCAAAGCACATCATCCCTCCAAATCCAGTCATCTGTTTTCCTGCCAGTAGGTGCTGTGGATGTGATTCCAATCCGGGATGGATCACTCGTTTTACCAGTGGCTGTTCGTTTAACCATTCAGCGAGTTGTAGAGCGTTTTTTTCGTGCCTTTCCATCCTCTAAGCTAGTGTTTTTATTCCTCTCATCACCAACCATGAGTCAAAGGGAGAAAGAACCGCACCAACAGCATTCTGAATAAATGCTAATTTTTCGTAGATCTCTTTATCATCGGTCACAAGCGCTCCCCCTAGACTATCTGAATGACCTCCGAGATATTTGGTGGTACTGTGCAGCACCACGTCGGCTCCCAGTTTCAAAGGACGTTGAAAGTACGGGCTCATGAACGTGTTGTCTACCACCAGTACTAGGTTCCGTTCTCTACACAGGTCTGCAATAGCGGAAATATCCGCTAACTTCATCAGTGGATTGGTAGGACTCTCCAACCATACAAGAGCGGTCTCGTCTCTCAATTCTTCTTTAACATCGTCGATGTCAGTGGCGTCGACGTACGAGGATTCAACACCGAACTCCGCTAAAACTTGACGGAAGATCCTCTTAGTTCCTCCATACAGGTCATCGAAGGCCACAACGTGGTCTCCCTCTTGAAGCAGAGCGAGTAAGAGCGATGTTTGTGCAGCTGAGCCCGAACTAAAAGCAAGGGCGTATTCTGCACCTTCTAGGGATGCAAGTTTCCTTTCTAAATTATCTCTGGTCGGATTGGATGTGCGGGTGTAAACAAAACCTTCGTCCATCTTATCTATGGTGGATTTTGCAAAGGTGGTTGAAAGATGTACGGGTGATACTACATCCCCGTGTTTCGTTCTTTCGGGCTCTTCTCCTACGTGTATCGCATCAGTTTCAAATTTCATATTTATCACATCTTATTAGCTATTACTATATAGTCTGATTCCGTAGTAACAAGTTTTTTGGTCTTTTTCTTCAGCTCGCTCATAAAACTTTCTTTAGCGCGAGTGTCCGGGTGAGTTCCCCGGGGCCGCATCCTACGTCTAGTCCGATCTCGTCCCCCTGGAGATTCAACGATTCGATCAGCATAATATACTGACATTTTTTACATGGTATTACCCATCTATCGTAGTCCTCAGCGGTTTTTTCATATATCCTTTTGACATTGTTCGATGTCAATAGAGCTCACCATCGAATCCCTTTTCACGGAGCCATTGGCTGTTCAAAAGCGTGCTGTAGTAGTTTCTAGCGGTGTCAGGAATCAAAACAACTATGAGGTCATCCTCGTTCATCCCTTTTAATTTCAGTGCGCCCGCCACCGCCGCCCCCGAGGACGATCCACATAGTATGCCCTCCTCTCTGATGAGCCGGCGAGTCATTTCGAAGGCTTCTTTGTCTGAAACTTTTACGATCTCGTCTACCAATTCCAAATCGATGGTTTCAGGGATGAAGTCTTCCCCTATACCTTCTATATGGTATGGATAAACATCGCCTTCGGTGCTGTTGTACTCGTGATGGTATAATGAACCTTCGGGATCCACACCTACTATCTTCACTTTCTCATTTTTCTCTTTAAGGTACCTAGTTACACCGGTTATGGTTCCCCCGGTCCCCATCCCCGCGACGAAGTGAGTTATTTTTCCATCCGTATCTCTCCAAATTTCTGGCCCCGTGGTCTCGTAATGGGTTCGAGGGTTGTTTTCGTTGAAGTATTGATTGGGTGAGAAGGAGTTTTCTTCTTCCTCAAGGATCCTTTTGGCCACACTGTAATAACTTTTTGGGTCCTCCGGAGGGACATCCGTGGGCGTTATTATAACATCCGCCCCCAAGGCTCGAAGGATCTCTTCTTTTTCCTCACTCATCTTATCAGGCATTGTGAATATCAAACGGTAACCCTTCTTTTGAGCGGCTAAGGCTAATCCGACACCGGTATTTCCCGAAGTTGGCTCAACTATGGTACCCCCTGGTTTTAAAAGGCCCCTTTCTTCAGCATCCTCGATCATGGTGATCCCGATCCGATCTTTGACACTACCCCCAGGGTTCATGTATTCGAGTTTGACCACCATTTGTGCGTTGATTCCATCGGTGACACTATTCAGCTTCACTAGAGGCGTGTTCCCGATCAGGTCTAAGATGTTAGGATGTATATCCATGTTATCACACCGTGATATCGCACCGTTATATTTAAGTATTTTCCGTTCTTTCTTATACTATGCCTTTCAAACCGCCCTGCGAAGTTATGGTTCAGGCCTTTCTCCCTGCCCTACGATCGGAAATAGTCCGTCAACTAGTCAATGTACACGGTATAAAACAGACGGAGGTGGCTGAAAAATTGGGGATAACCCAATCCGCGGTGAGTCAGTATGTCACCCGAACAAGAGGTAAGAGTCCAGATCTCCTGGAAAACAATCCTGAGATAAAAGAATTCGTTGAGCAAGTAGCCCGGGACGTTGCATCAGGGAAGATCGATGGTAAGGACATATCCATGTGTGGTCCCTGCAAGTTCCTAAAAGAGGGTGACGAAGAGGAAAATTGCATCGGGGCATGAGCAGTTGCTCTTTAAGTATTTGCTTTTTTTATAACTACAGTACGTACTCCTCCAATTCCTCGAATATTTTTTGAATAAACCTTTCACCCCTTTCGGAAACACATCTATACCGAATCCCGGTGGTGGTTTCAGAGTGGGTGGAATCGTCCTTCACACTTTCAACGTCCACCTGTACAATACACATGGCTTTGTTGCATAACATTGGTTCCCTTACCACCTTTGCTTTCCCCTTTATTGAGACGTTAACGTCTCCCTTTTCACACATGCATAACATCACGTTTCCGTTGTCTTTTATGTTGCTGGTACCGCGATGTCGAAGTGCCATGGCCATTAATATGGTATCGGGATTTTTTGCATATATGAGATGTACTGGTGTGGTATTTGGTACCCCATCGGTGGAAACGGTGGCTACTACGACCGTAGGTACTTTCGACCTCAACATCTCGAAAGCTTCTGCCGGTAAAGACTCTCCCAGTATCTTTGACATCATAGGGGATATGTACAATAGAGATATAAAAGATGTGTTAAAAGATCCACGACCCATTATATTATGTGTCTATCTAACCCACGAGCTTGAATATTTCAGAGCAGATAGCTATTTATCAAGCTCCACCTTTTTCAGCCGGTTAGAATTGGTGACGACGTTGATACTGGAGAATGACATGGCCGCCATACCGATGAGCGGATGCAGCAGTCCAACGAAGGCCACCGGGATAGCGACCACGTTGTAGAAAAAGGCCCACACAAGGTTTTGCTTGATCTTTTTGAACGTAGCGTGGGACAGTTTAACTGCTTTCACCACGGCTGAAAGGTCGCCTTTGACCAGAACTATATCTCCGCTCTCTATGGCGATATCAGTCCCGGTCCCGATGGCTATGCCTACGTCCGCTTGCTCTAATGCAGGGGCGTCGTTGATACCGTCACCGACCATAGCCACGAGCTGACCTTTCTTCTGTAATTTCTTAACTTCTTCTACTTTTTCGTCAGGCATCACTTCTGCAAGTACCCTATTTATCCCCACCTGGTCAGCTATAGCTCGAGCTGTATCCTCGTTGTCTCCAGTCAACATGACAGGTTCAAGACCTTCTTTTTTAAGGGCCTTTATCGCTCTTTTTGAATCTTTTTTCAGTTGGTCCGCAATCCCTATCACACCGAGGGTTTTTCCGTCCACTGCCACAAACACAGCG
>JAFDUB010000074.1 GCA_019594025.1 Thermoplasmata archaeon | reverse complement strand
TGATAATATATTCTCCTGCACCCTCATGATCACCTTTGCTTCAGCCATTGCTTCCTCACTCTGCAGCACGTGCAGGTTCATCTCGTCCCCGTCGAAATCCCATTTTTACCCGAAGGGAAGTAGTCAGTGTATTCTCGAATATAAAAACGGAAAAGTTTCCCCCTTCGGTGGAGGTTGACGGTGAAAAGATGTGGTATGGTAAGGAGATATTCAGTCATTTCCTTCCCGATGATTTAAATCTTGAGTTCAGAGCGTCAATATGTGAGAACTGTGATGAATGTCTGAAAGAAGACTGTGAGTATGATGCATACGTATCGATAGAAGACGGTTATCTTAAGACGGGGACGATAGATGAGAACGCCGTTGGTGCCTTCAAAGGAGAAGTGGTTGACAAGATAGCACGGGATATGGGGACCGATAAGGCCCGAATGTTCATAAATAAGATAACCACCATCTCTTTAGGTGTGATCACTTTAAGAGGATTTACAACAGCCATAAGTGACGAGGACGTACCTAACAAAGCAAGACAACAGATGAAAGAAGTGCTGACGAAAGCTGCCGAAAAAGTGAAAGGATATGCAGAGGCCTACCGGGATGGAGAGCTGGAACAAATGCCAGGTAGAGACCTCAAGGAGACTTTAGAAGTGATGGCTTTGAAAGAGACGGGTAAGGCTAGAGACAACGTCGGTGACATAGCTAGTAGACACCTCGGGTTGGGTAACAACTCGGTGGTTATGGCTAAGACCGGTGCAAGGGCCAGCATGTTAAATCTAACCCAGATGGCCGGTGCATTGGGACAGCAGGCGATCAGGGGCGAGCGGCCTAGTCGAGGTTACGAAGAACGCACACTGTCACACTTCGAGAGGGGAGCATTGGGAACGGATGCTAGAGGTTTCGTAAAATCATCCTACAAAGAAGGGTTGAACCCAGTGGAGTTCTTTTTCCACAGCATGGCGGGCCGGGAAAGCTTGGTAGATACTGCCGTCCGTACCAGCCGCTCGGGATACATGCAGAGACGGCTTATACATGCCATGGAAGATCTGATGGTGTATAACGACGGATCGGTTAGAAATACCGGCGACACCATGATACAATTTGAATTTGGAGAAGACGGAATAGATCCGATGAGGAGTAAAAAGGGAAAGGCTATAGATATCGACGATATTATCACCGAACTCAAAGCCGCTAAGAGAGGGGGTGGTGCCTGATGGCAAAGAAAGATACCATTAACGCCTTGATTAGAAGGGGTTTAGATGAGGACCTAGCTACTAAGCTTGCATATGCCGATATGCTGTTAGGTGATGTAAAGGCAGCTTCTATCGACGAGTTGAAGAAGATAGTTGGAACTAAAAAGAAGGCAAATGAGATACGGGATAAAATAGGTAGAAAGAAAAAACGTAAGAAAAAGAAAAAGAAGAAAAAGAAAGAAGAGATATATACCATCCCTGAAAAGTTTGAGCCTTTGAAAGGGACCGCTAAAAAGCTTAAAGATATCTGTGAGGAAAAGGATTACTCTCTTCCTAGGGCGATTCTTGAAGATGCTGCAAAAAAGATAGATGAGGAAGAAATCGACGAGGAAGATTTTCCGCTGATTATCGATTTAATAACGGAACGGTTTGAAAACCGAAAGATAGATCCGAAGGAATCCATAGGTATCGTTAGCGCTCAGTCCATAGGCGAACCCGGAACGCAGATGACTATGAAGACTTTCCACTATGCGGGTGTTGCGGAAATCGGTGTGACACAAGGTCTTCCAAGAATGATAGAGGTGGTAGATGCTCGTAAAGTACCCAGCACGCCTATGATGGAAGTGCACCTCGAGGACGATATAAAGAAGGACCGGAAAATGGCGAAAAAGATCGGTTCCGAGCTGGAAGTTACTCGTTTGATAGATATTGCGGAAGTGGACCTAGATATGTCGGAGATGAAGGTGGTCATCAAGCCGGACACTAAAAAACTTGAGTCACTGGAGCTTAAACCTGAAAATATCGTAAAACAATTAAAAAAATCTAGATACATCAAAGGAAACGTTGAGTTAAAGGGTGGAAATGTTTTTATAACTCAAGATGAACCGAAGTACGCCCTTCTTCATAATGATGTTGAACAAGCAAAAGTAACGAAAATAAAAGGTTTAAAGGGGGTAAAAAGGGCGGTTATACGGGACACCAAAGGTGAGCATATAATCTTTACAGAAGGATCTAATCTTGCAGAAGTTTTAAAGATAGAGGGTGTGGATATTACAAACACTACATCCAACAGCCCGGTGGAGGTATACGACGTACTGGGTGTTGAAGCGGCTAGGAATTCTATTATTAAAGAAGCTCTCGACACTCTAAATGAACAGGGTCTCGACGTAGATGTTAGGCACATAATGCTGGTAGCGGATATGATGACCAACGAAGGAGATATAAAGGCCATCGGGCGTCACGGAGTTTCAGGGAAGAAAACGAGCGTACTCGCTAGGGCGGCTTTCGAAATAACCAGCACCCATCTTCTCAGGGCGGCTATCGTCGGAGAGGTAGATAAGTTGGACGGTGTGGCGGAAAACATCATCGTAGGACAGCCGATCACCCAAGGAACCGGTGCGGTTGAAGTAAAATATACACCTAAAAAGGCTGAGTGAAAGGTAAAACAGTTATATATAAGAGAGTATTGAACAAAGGATATCCAAATGAATAAGGAGGAATCGGCATGGACGTTAACAGGGAAATAAGGTTAGCCGTAAACACCGGCGAAACCGTTTTAGGCGTTAAGGAATCTAAGGAAGCAGCGGCTTCCGGAGAAGCTAAGTTAGTGATAGTATCGAAAAAGTGCCCGGAAAAGAAATTTGAAGGGGACGAGTACGAAGGAGTACAGGTGTATCACTACAAAGGAACGAACAAACAATTAGGATCTGCAGCAGGGAAACCATTTTCGGTCTCGGCTCTTACCGTTATCTCTTCAGGAGAATCTACCATCCTCTCTGTCAAGGGGTGAAATCACGTGGAAGACATAAAGCTGACGGAAAAAACTCTTAGGTATATCACACTTTTTGAAGATATTACTGGTGCAAAGGTAAAAGACTGTATAGATATCCCTGAAAAAGTTATCTTTTTGGTAAAGAAAGGGGATATAGAGAAAGCCATCGGAAAGAGAGGCATCAACGTCACCAAGGTGAGGGACAAACTAGGTAGGAACATACACGTGATCGAGTACGACGATGATCCCAAAAAACTATTGGGCAACATATTCTACAGCTATGATGTTAAAGACATAGAGATAACCGAAAAGAACGATGTTAAACATGGTACCGTGGAGGTAGACCCGGACAATAAAGCTAGAGCCATCGGAACCAAAGGTAGAAATCTATCTATCGCTCGTATGATAATGATGAGGCATTCAGAGATATCCAGTGTATCTATCGCTTAATATTTCCAGAGTACCTCTGAAGTACATATAGGGTTCCAGTTCTTTGTAAGCTCGCCATTTATCCTTACAACCGCAATTGGAGATCTCTTCTAAAATGGAGTTGTCTTTAGTGAAGTTGTTTATCGCTTCAACTATGTTGCTGTCACATTCTCCGCAGTTGTGGGCACCTCTGAAACTGCCGAGACCCGCCCTAGAGATCACCATCTCTTTATCGGTCTTATCGATTACATCAAGCAAGGACCACAGCCATGGGGGGCGGTAGAGCTTTCTCTTCCAAAGCAGTTCTAACGGACTGTACCTCTGTACGTTGACCGGATTGATAGAGATGGTGTTCATCGGATGCGATACTGATCCTATAGAATATATTAGGTCGTCTATGGCTTCCTGTTCTGTAAGGAAGGGAGGTTTTAGCAGTAGATATGTACGCAGTCGTGCATTTGCTTCAAAAACGATTTCTCTAGCTTTTTTGTAATCTGAAAATTTGAATCCCTTATTGATACAGTGTTCGAGTACAAAGTCGTTAGCGGACTCCAGACCGATAGCGATCTCCAGCTGATCTACCTGGTCCGTCATCGTGTCGAGAACTTCCGGTGATACATACTGCGGCCTAGTCTCTACCACCGTCAGTTTAGAGTCGAAGGATGAAAGGATGGATGTAGCTAAATCGGGAGGCACCTCATTTGGATCTAAGAAACTACCTGAGGTATAAATCTTAACGATGTCTTCACCATCGTAACGAGAACGTGCTTCTTCTAACTGACGCTCCAAATCGCCTATTTCGATCCTAGGATTGGTGTCGGTGTGATAGCCGCACATGGTGCAGCCCGACCTATAGCTCCATGAACAGCCCCTTGTTCGAAATATGATTGCAAAGGTGTCTGTGAGCTCACCTTTTAACATCTCCTCTCCCTGCCAGGTAGCTACCAGATTGGTTTTATCACTACGTTTATCTCTGAAACGTTTTGGAAAGTCATCGGGATGCATATGATGACCCCATGGTTCAAAGAGGGATATTATACTTTTCCGATGGAAAGTGGATTTTTCGGGAGATCAGAATCCAAAACAGGCTCGAGCTTCACCGTCTCTCCGAACAAGTTCTTAACTGTACCTTCCTTTTCCAACCACGATCTTATGGGGATGACAGCATCAGCAGTTTTCGAGATATATCGGGCATCGGAAACCATCTGGATAATGTACTCAGCATCTACGTTTTCAGGTACCTCTGTATCGTAAACCAGTAATACCTTGTTTTGTTCAGGTAGCGGAGATAGGTTCATCTCATATAGACCGTATGCATTTGCACCTGCTTGGGCGACTACGCAGGGAGTTTTTACATCGGAAGAAGGCGCTGCTACTGAAATTACACCCTCTTTCCACTCCGTACGCTTTGATCTGGGGATCAAATCCTTGAGTACGGGAGAAAGGGCGAGGGCTTCATCTTCCACATAAATCTCTTCTGAATCCAGCAGTTCTTCCCTTCCAACGGTTGAGATCTTATCGGGTACATCGGCGTAAAGTTCCCCACCGGTGCCTTCGGCTAACTCCTTCAACGCCTCGGCCTCCTCCAAAGTCGTATTAAGAGAGGCGTAAACGTTGAGTTTCTTACCTACGATCGGTTCGTGTTTTTCTTGTGATGCAACGAGCTTAGGGGTGCTTTGGAATTTTCCAATATCGCAAAGATGACCTTGGACTGGAGCTAACTTAAGAGGTACGTTATCGTTCCCGTAAACCACGGTTGGGCAGCCGAGTCCGCAGCCCATGCAGTACGTATCGCCCAATTCAACGAGCTCGAATGGACCTGGTTTATTGCTCGAAGGCACCTCTTCTAGAGCTCCGGTGGGGCAGGCGTCCGCTAAAGAACCGACCAATAAGCTATCCGTATCCCCCAACGGGTCTCCAAATGCCGGTTCGACTACCGTTTGGAATCCACGGTGTACGAACTGAACCACACCTTCTCCATGTTCTTCAGTAGTCCTTACGCATGATCCGCATAGAACACATTTGTTGGGGTCCCGAATTATCCACGGATGGGTTTCGTCGATTTCATGTTCATACTTGAAACCTTGATAAACTTCTTGGGAAGCTCCGTAAAGGTCGGCGTACTCCTTCAGCTTGCACATAAATCGATCTAAACAGCCGCATTCAAGGCATCTCTCTGCCTCCTGGATGGCAATGTCCGGTTTAAATCCCATCTCTATAGCGTCGTGATCCTTAACCCTTTCATCCGGATGCCTGAGCTGCATACTCAATCGTGGTATCCTGTTCCAGTCCGCAAAATCTTCTTCATCTTTTTCATCGGTGTGTATGTAGCCGAAGGGGAGTTTATAGTCTTCCGAAGGTCTGTATTCATTTAATACACCTGTAAGGTAAGCGTCAACTGCAAAGGCGGCCTCCCGTGCATGTCCCGTGCACTCCACTATTGAACAGGGGCCCAGCGCCACATCTCCGGTGGTGAATACTCCTTCTACGTTGGTTGAGAATTTTTCATTTACAGATAACGTATACTTTTCGATCTCCAAACCTTCTTCTTCAAGCTTATCTACCTCTGGGGATTGTCCGATCGCTAGTATCACACTGTCCGCTTCAAAGTCAACTGTTTCTCCCTCGATCTTGACCGGGCGAGCTCTTCCTGATGCGTCGGGTTCTCCCAGTTCCATACGTGCACATGTGACCTTACTCACACCGTTCACTTCACATCCACATATCTTCTCAGGATTGGTAAGGTACTCGAACTTGACCCCTTCTTCCATAGCCTCCCTCATCTCCTCGTCTGAAGCCGGTGCCTGTTCCGCACTCCTTCTGTAAGCTATAGTTACCTCCTTTCCCATCCGCCTAGCCGTGCGGGCCACATCCATAGCGGTGTTACCACAACCGACTACCATCACCTTTTCACCGATGTCGATATCCTTTCCCAGGGTGTGATCGATAAGAAAATCGATTCCTCCGTAAACTCGTGGAAGGTCCTTACCCTCTATTGGGATCATCCAGCTTTCCCAGGCACCTGTTGAAACGAAGACCGCATCGTGCACTTCTTTTAGATCGTCAAGGTGAATATCTTCTCCGAGTTCGACATCGGTCTTCGCATCTACACCCAGGTCCAGTATCCATTGTATTTCTTTGTCGAGTAGGTCCTTAGGCAGCCGATAGTTGGGTATGCCGTACCTCATCATACCTCCGAGTTCGGGCATCATGTCGTATATGGTTACACGGTGACCTTTTAAACGTAGGAAGTAGGCGGCGGTAAGTCCCGCGGGCCCGCCTCCCACCACTCCGATGCTCTTACCCGTATCATCGAGTACATCGGGGGTCCATGGGTCGTTGATATCTACTTCTGCGGCGTACTGCTTTTCCTGCCTTATGGATATTGGATCCTCGACCATCTGCCTTCTGCATTCTTCTTCACAGGGTGCAAAACAAGCACGACCTAAAGATAGTGCTAATGGTGTCTGCTCCTTTATCAGCTTAACCGCCTCCCGAGGCTTCCCGTTCGCTATGTGTGCAAGGTAGCCCTGAACATCCAAGCTAGCCGGGCACTCCCTGGAACAAGGTGCGACACAATCTCCAGTATGTTCTGAGAGGAGGAGCTCGATAGCGGACTTCCTACCTTCGATTATCTCTGCCGTTTCAGTTCGGATCTCTAAATCATCACTCACTGGGGTGTCACAGGATGTTGTAACTATGGTACCTCTGGGGCCGGTTATCTCCACTAAACAAACCCTGCAACCGCCGAAGGGTTCGTCTATGTGCTCTATTTCGCACAGTGTCGGTATAAAAATACCATTTTCACGACACGCGTCAAGTACCGATCCATCCTTCGCACATTCGTATTCTTTACCATCGATATTAACTGTTATTTTGACGGACATTTACTCCACCTCCACTGCATTTACCGGACAAACATCTTGACATGCTCCGCATCTGATGCAGTACTCTTGGTCGATAACATGCTGTTCTCCGCGTTCACCACCTATAGCATCGGTAGGACATTCCGAAGCACAACGTGTACAACCTACGCAAGCATCCGTTATGGTAAAAGTTATCAGCTCTCTACAAACTCCTGCGGAACAGGTTTGTTCCTGCAGATGGTCGTGATATTCATGTTCGAAATACCTCAAGGTGGTGAGTACGGGATTGGGAGCTGTCTGGCCTAATCCACACAGGGAATAAGCTTTGATATTAGATGCTAGGCCTTTGAGTGATTCTATATCCTCTAAAGTACCGCTTCCGTGAGTAAATTTGTCTAATATCTCAAGCATCCGTTTTGTTCCCACCCTGCAGAACGTACATTTGCCGCAGGATTCTTTTTGAGTAAAATCGAGGAAATACCTAGCTACGTTCACCATGCAGTCACATTCGTCCATAACGATCATACCGCCGGAACCCATTATGGCCCCGGCTTCGGTCAGCGTTTCGTAATCAACCGGTGTGTCCAGGTACTCTGCCGGTAAACAGCCGCCGGATGGGCCGCCGAGCTGTACGGCTTTGAATTCCAAGTCTTCGTCGATGCCCCCGCCGACGTGGTATATTATCTCTCTCAGAGGAGTGCCTATCGGGACCTCTACCAGACCGCCTCTCTTGATCTTACCGGCAAGGGCGAACACCTTGGTACCACCGCTTCGTTCGGTACCGATGGATGCGTAGGCCTCGGCTCCGTTTCGAATTATCCATGGAATGTTCGCCCAGGTTTCTACATTATTTATGTTAGTTGGCTTACCGAATAAACCTTTCTGAGCAGGGAAAGGAGGTCTCGGTCGTGGCATCCCCCGCTCACCCTCTATAGAATGCATGAGGGCGGTCTCTTCACCACAGACGAAGGCACCGGCGCCCTCTTTGATGTGTATGTCGAAGGAAAAATCTGTACCCAATATGTTTTCACCTAAAAATCCCTTCTCTTTTGCCTGTTCGATACCGATATCCAATCGCTTTAATGCTAAAGGATACTCTGCACGACAGTAGATGTACGAATCGCTGGCTCCGATTGCATAAGCGCCTATTATCATCCCTTCT
>JAFDUB010000005.1 GCA_019594025.1 Thermoplasmata archaeon | reverse complement strand
CGAGCTTTCTGTAGTACAGCAGAACCAGAACGACGGCTGGTACTATTAGGAGTAGCAACCACCAGTAGTTCGATACGAAGCCCCTTCTCACCGTGAATTCCGTACTCTTCTCCGCCGTATTCCCGACGTTATCGACGGCCCTCACGGTAACGGTGTAATCACCCGGCTCGTTGATTGTGAAGGTGTAGTCGGTGGCTGTGCCGACGTCGATCCATTTTTCTTCGTTCAAACGTATCTCGTAGTGCGAGATACCTGAAAGATCGTCGGTCCCCTCCCATTTTACTGTGATTTCACCGGCGGTTATTGTATCCCCTTCTATCGGTTTCAATATCATCAGTTCCGGCGGGGTGTGGTCGATAACAAAAGTGACGCTGTGGGTGATTCCGCGGTAATCAGCCGTCCATATAACTGAGCCCTCTTCGAGCCCCGAGTTGAACGTACTTGCGGTTCCATGGGTTGGTGAGGTGGATGCGTCTGCATCCTCAGAGTTGGTGATGCTCCATGCGGCGGTCACGTCTCCCACGTACCCCTCCGTGTGGTTGAAACCGGCGGCATGACCGTAAATGGTACGGTTACCGGCTATCATACCTCCGATCATCTCGCTCTCACCGATGTCTGCGGAATCTACAATACGGATGTAGTCCACCGCCGGATGAATGGTGATCACTATCGAATGGGATATACCATCACCGTACTCCGCTCTCCAAATCGAGGTGCCGGTAGAAGTTCCGGCGTAGAAGGTACTCGAAGTGCCGTTATCCGGTTCGGTATAAGCCTGCGCACCCTCTTCGTTGGTTACACTCCACGTGACGTTTACATCTCCCAAATATCCCGCTGTATGGTTGAATCCAGCGGCGTAGCCTGTAACGGAGGTCCTTGCATGCAATTTGTAGTCTACCATCTCTACCTCACCCGTACCCACGGTATCGACTATACGAACATAGTCAACCTTCGGCATCAAGTCAAACACTACCGTGGATGTCGTACCATTATACTCTGCTATCCAAAGTGCCCTACCGGCAGCATTACCCGTGTAAAATGTGCTTGAGGTACCACTAGATGGGGAGGTATACGCCTTCGCGCCGTCTTCGTTGACCACACTCCATGTGACGTTTACGTCTCCGATGTATCCGATGGTATCTCTGAACCCAGCTGCATAACCCGTTGTACGGAAACCGATAGGAACGGTTGTATTCGAAATCTTCGTCTCTCCGATACCCTCACTATCAACTATACGTATAGAATCGATAGTGGTGTGTATGGTAAATTCAACCGAACAATAGACGCTGGTAGCGTACTCGGCGGTCCAAACCGCGGTACCCGGATAGTTTCCTGAATAGAAGGTACTCGAGGTACCGTTATCCGGTTCGGTATATGCCTGCGCTCCCTCTTCGTTGGTAACACTCCAGGTTACATCAACGTCACCAACGTATCCCACGCTCTCGTTGAACCCCGCTGCATAACCGACAACGGTGTCCTCCGTGTGCCGGCGGTATCGTTGATTTCCGATCCCCCAGCACCTTCCGAGTCGACTATTCGTATATAGTCCAACGTCGGCATGGCCAGCTCGGGATTGGTCCAGGGGTAGTGATCGAACACGTTGTTTTGTATGTGTCGTGGTTCGTCAACGATCCCGTCTGCCCCGGGGATGTCCTGCTCCGAGCCCTTGAACTGGTCGGGACTCGTGTGATCACTCCAGTAATTACCTCCGTAGGGATAAGATAGGTTCCATCTGTTCTGTAACTCGCCTTCGGAGTCTTCAACAAAGGGTGTTTCCGCCTGTAGGGTGTTGTTGATCAACCTGTTATGATAGACCGTATTTCCCCTTGTGTCCAAATCCAGAGATATCCCAATGTCGTTATACCTCACGGTATTGTTAACGATCGAGTTCCTGTGTGGATATTCGGGTTCGAATATATCTTCTTTAAAATTTTGCACTGAGATACCATACTCATTATATGAAACCGTGTTGTTATCGATCATGGTGTCTACGCTGTCGTATATCCTGATACCATATTTGTTTCCGGAAACGATATTGTTCGAGACGGTATTGTTGTGCTGTATCTCACCCATACTTGACGACCCCTGTATGTCGATACCGTAATAGTTGTTATCCGTGACTGTGTTATTGATGATATTATTATGATGGAATTCCACCCAAGGATTTATTTTCGTACCATTTCCGTTATGGGAAATCGTGTTGTTGACGATTACATTGTTGTATACCTCATAGTGAATACCCCATATGTATATACTACTGAAAGTATGATGCGTGATGGTGTTATTTGCGATAACGTTTTCATAGGGCCCCTCAAGGATTAATCCCAAGCCACCGTTATACGATATAAAATTGTTTGTTATCACGCTCCCCGACTGAATTCCACCTACATCTACACCACCATTGATATTATACACTATACTATTGTTGTGTATCTTTATATATTCTGCATATTCTATACTCACTCCGTAGGAAGAATTCGTGATGGTGAAACCTGTTATCTCAGCAGCGGTGGTATAACGAATCCTTACTCCATAATCCCCATCTTCTCCGTCAATGATTGTTTCCGCAGACCCGTTACCGATGAGGTAAATTTGTTTATCAATCTCAACATTTTCCCGGTATCCCCCAGCCCACACTCATACCGTGTCACCGTGATTTGCAGCGTCCACGCCCTCCTGTATGGTGAGGTAATCCCCGTTTCCACCCTGATCGACGATGATTGTTTGTTGGCCGGCAGCGAGCTGAGTGGGGCTAATTAAGGTGGCGTGCGTTGTAATGATCAGTAACGCGACCAACATGATGCACAAATTCCTTTCGGTCATATGGTTCACCAATAAATAGCGTGTTATTATCCTAAATACTTAATGGTCTATCACATTTCAAAACCTATTTCGAACCTCATTTCAATACTTATCTCCTTATAGTCCGCATACCAGCATGCCGCACCTAGAGTGTCCCCGGCATTGAAAGTACTGTAAGGTCCATATGTTGGAGATGTAGACGCGCTTGCCCCGATATTCTCAACCGACCAGCTTACAGAAGGATAGCCTATGAATCCGTAATCATCATCATCATAGGCTGCGGCATAGCCCGTGATTGTATAATGATAATCCACATGATTCTCCGCAGGAATCTCGTTACCATCTTCATCTATTATAACAATATAATCTACATTTACGTAGAATCTTTCAGGGTCTGTCACAGGATAACTGTCTTGATTATCGCCACCATGGATTGATCTGGGATGATCTACGATCCCATCTGAACGGATTATGTTCTGCCCCAGACCGCTGTAATAATCGGGTTCGGTGTGGTCGCTCCAGTAGTTACCTCCGTAGGGGTAGGGCAAGTTCCAATAGTTATCTCCGTAATCAGAAGCCTGTATTGTATTAGATATGATTTGATTATGACATATATAATTATCATGTGAATCAAAGACATAGATACCCCGGGTATTCGTTGATATGATGTTGTTTTCTAGGGTGTTTCCCTTTCCTCTGGTAAGGCGTATACCATATTCATTTTCGTATATGTTATTACCTTGGATCGAGTTATCATCAGAATATAGTAGCCAAACACCCTCTTTCTGGTTATCGAAGATATGGTTGTCACCGATAGTATTTTCCATTGATTGATAAATTATTATACCACCATAATTATCGCATATAAAATTACTTTTTATCTCGTTACTTATGGAATTTTCAATGAATATTCCTTCCCAATTCTGCTTAATAATGTTGTTCTCAATTATGTTTGGATCGGAATAATTAGCGTATATACCGTAAAGATTGTTTGATATATCATTGTCTACGATATAACTATCTGATCGATCGTAAAGGTATACACCGTACTCAGAATGATAAATATTATTTGAGATTACATCTATGTTCTTGGCCCAAGTTGACAATATTATGCCTATTTCATTATAGCTTAAGAGATTAGTTTCCAGCCGTATATAATTGGATCTAGTAACATAGATGCCAGCTACATTTTCATGCAGACGGTTATTTTTAATTATATTATAACTGGAACGAGTAACCCCAATGCCAATTATGTTTCCGTGCAGATGGTTATATTCAATTACTATACTATGGCTGACCGCAACAATATAAATTCCAAAATAGTTATTCATCAGATAGTTTCCGGTAACAACATTGTTTTCCGGCGAATATTCTAATCCCCACAAACCGATACCTTGTGCATCTCCTGAATAAATAGTGTTTTCATAAATGTAGTTACTATCTGAATCCCTTACTTGAATACCGCCCCAATCACTAGAGTATATATGGTTACCATATGCAACATTATCATCACTATTCCAAAATAAAATGCTATAGTAGGAATTCCCGGATAGCATGTTGTTAGTTACTAGATTATTATAATTTACTGAATCCCTGTTATTTCTGGTAGTATATATACCACCACCTTGGTTGTAATTGACAATATTGTTAGAGATGGTGTTACTGTTACCATGATTTCGTATACCCCTATCATCATTCCATTGTATTGTGTTGTCTATTATCTTATTATCATCTGATCCGATACCAACACGAATACCATCCAAACGGTTGGATATAATGTTGTTAGATAATACCAAACCTACAACCTGTTTAAGAGAGATATCATATATCCCATCTATCTCATCTATCCATACCAAGTATGCATATCCGTCACTGTCGATGGAAATAGACGGCAGAATCGCCTGTGTAGTATCAGGGGTCAGAACCATGTCAGATACTTCAATCTCACCTTCTCTGCCCAGCCGAGAATACCGCACCTTGCTAACGTCAGCAATCTCCTCCTGCCATACAACGTACCAATTTTCCGAAACATCGGCGGCAATCGAAGGATACAAAGAATCACCTATGGCTTCGAAGGATATGAGAATATCTTCGTACCATACCCATTCATACCATCTCACTTCGTCAGATGGAAGATATTCCTCTTCGTAAGCTGCATATTTACCGTATACCTCGTAACACTCGTTTTCAGCATCGTAGGCGCTCCAGACGAGATATGCACGTTCTTCTGTAGCTTCCAAGGATATGTAACCATATCGATAATCTTCTCCAGCTTTCGTGGTATACCCCGTTATCACTTCGAGTTCGGTCCAGGTTTCTCCACCATCGTCACTTCTTGTGTAATAGATATTACCTTCACTCGCTATGACAATGTGTACCGTATCTCCTACGACAGCAACCTTGGGTATACCCGTCCATAAATCAAAATCGTGTTCTTCCCCCTCGTCCCATCCGTTACCGGTCCACCTTATCCTTATTGCTCGGGGTACCCCCAAAGGATCCGGCCGTAAAAGGAATGCCACGTATATCTCGTCACCTTCCACATCAACAGATGGATAACGTGAATAGTCGATCACATACGGTTCATCCGCCCAGTTATCAACACCACCACCCGTATAACTGTACTGAACGTATGTATCAGCCCACATCCAGTCGTCGTCTTCAGTCCACACTTCCCACGCCACTGTAAGGTTGTCGCCATCGGCGGCAAAATCGATATTTCCGATATATCCCTCTCCCTCTTCGATACCGCTACCCGGTACGACGAGCGGGTCGGTCCATGTGCGTCCCTGGTCATTGGATCTCATGAAGTATATACTGTAACCAACCTCGTCGAGATAGACCGCATATAGATTGCCGTTACCTGCAACGATTAAAGGCTGGCTTATTGAAGTGGAAGTTTGAATTAATGAGCGGTCGTAATTCTCGGATGCATAGTACTGTAAATTCTCGGCTTCCACGGGTATAAACGAAGGTGTGGATTTATCAAGAAATACACCGTTTTCTTGATTGAACTGTATGGTTACGCCCTGGATCACGGGTGTTACCCCGTTTTGAACCCAGATGCCGTGACCTGTGGCTATGTCCTCGTTGTAGCCGTCCAACCGTCCGATTACTGTCTCGGTTCCTCGAATATGTGCTTCCGTATCACTTGCAATGTACACACTGTGAGTGTCGGCCTCCAGCACGTTTGTGTTGTCGAGTATGCAAACGCTTCCGGCGAAGTTCTGTATGCCGCCTGGTTCGGTTATATCGGGGTCTCCATAGGTGTACATCACGTCTGCACCAGTGAAATCGACGGTGCCGTGATTGTGGAAGAAGTAGGAACGTCGATCCGTTTTCCAAGACGATTTGATAGTAGTGTCGCGCAGCGGGCTGTTGATGACGAACTTGCCGCCGGCGGTGATGTTGATGCCGTACTCACCGGCATCATCCGGGTTCACGATCACGAAAGTAACCTCATCTTCAAAGATAAGTTGACCGCCACTTTCGATAATAAGATCTCCTTCGGTCATAAGGATATGTACACTTTCGTAGATTTCTGTTACACCATCAGGAATTACATGTCCCCCTTTCCAACGTACGATACCTATACCTTCATGAGGTACAACAGCAATCCCAAAACTCATAATCGTCGGAGCCGCCTCGACGGTCTCGACGGGAGACTTGTACACTTCGTACTCACCGGTCATGTTGAACCGCAGGTAATGTATGCCGCGTTTGGTCGGGTGCCAGTCGAACGTTAGAACTTCATACGATTCGGCTTCCAACTGCTCTATCTCACCGCTCCATATATCTTCCACGTAACCATCCGGCATCCACGAATATACGTCGATATTCGCATCGCACACGTATGCGTTCAACACCACTTCGAAAGCTTCTCTAAACTTGTTCAGTGCAGGTATGTACTTACCCTCCTCGAGCTTATCGACTCCCTCTTCGTAGATATCCTCAGCCTCCTGCACATCGGGATGTTCGGATCCGAAGTTACGTTTCGCCTCCCGGATAACCGTGCCTGCCTTGATTTCGACGCTCTCGGCTAGTGTTACGATTATATCTTCCGTCGGTATACCATGTTTGCCCTGACCCGCAGCGTTAAGGTGAACGACGGCTTTACGAACAGTACACGGGAGAAGAGTTCTCCTTCGAAGCCGAGGTTTCGTCCATGGTGAACGTATCCGATGTAAGAGTGGAGTACCGGTTCGACTCCGGCACGATGAACAACATTTCTATGGATGAGGAGGAAGGTGTGTGGTGCCACGTGATCGATGTGCCGGAAAACGCAGTCGAGATTGAGTACCGTATACGGGCGGTCGATACAGTAGGCGGCAGCAACTACACCTCCCTGCGCATCCTCGATGTGATCGATATCATCCCACCCGTGGCGGATGCGGGTGATGATGTGGAGATATACGCGGGTGAAACCGTGGTATTCAACGGCTCCGGTTCGTACGATAACGTGAGCGTAGTTAGATACAGCTGGCGGACGGAGGTGGGTGGGGAAAATGTAGAACTGCTGGGTGTTGGACCGACCTTCGAGTTCACCGCACCAGGCGAGTACACCGTCGCCCTCACCATCGAGGACGCCTACGGTAACAACGATACCGACAGTATGACGGTCACCGTACATCCGGTGGAAGAGGAGACCGAGGAGCCGGAGGCCGAGGAAAAAACATCGTGGTTATGGTGGCTTCTGATCATACCTATCGCTGTGGTGATAGCTTTTGTAGGGTATCGGCGGCGGGAAGAGGAGAAGATTCGCGATAAAAAAATCCTACATCGGGATCTATTTCAAAAGAGTAGCAGGGAATAGAATTACCCTAGCTATTCATCATCTTCCATAAAGTAGATATAGTAATTGCCAATTGACCGATTTAGGTGGTTTCTAATGGAAAAAAGAAAGGACAGGATAGTAATTATGGGCGCAGCCGGGAGAGATTTTCATAATTTTAACACGGTTTTCCGGGATGATGAAAGATTTGAAGTTGTAGCCTTTACGGCGACCCAGATTCCGGATATCGAAGGAAGAAGATATCCACCTAGCCTTGCAGGGAAGCTGTACCCGGAAGGTATACCCATAGTTCATGAAGATGATCTTTGTAAGTTAATTAAGAGAGAAAAGGTCGACGAGGTGATTTTTGCTTACAGTGATGTACAGCACGAATATGTGATGCATAAAGCTTCATTGGTTAACGCCGCCGGTGCTGATTTCGTACTACTCGGTAACAACGAAACCATGATCAAATCGCAGAAACCAGTGATCTCCATCTGTGCGACCAGGACCGGTACAGGTAAGAGTCAGACCACAAGGAAGATATGTGAAATACTGCTTGAAAAAGGGGAAATGGTTGTTTCAATACGTCATCCGATGCCCTATGGAGATCTAGAAAAACAGACCGTCCAAAGATTCGAGGATTATCAGGATTTGGATAAACACGATTGTACAATTGAGGAAAGGGAAGAGTACGAACCTTACATAAACAAAGGTATGGTAGTTTACGCCGGTGTGGATTACGGGGCTATATTGATGCAGGCGGAGAAAGAAGCCGATATGATTGTTTGGGACGGAGGTAATAACGACACCTCGTTCTACAGACCTGACCTTCAAATAGTGGTACTGGATCCTCACAGGGTGGGTCATGAACTTCGATACCACCCTGGTGAAACAAATCTGTGGATGGCCGACGTATGTATAATCAACAAGTGCGATTCAGCGGATGAGGAAGATATAGTGAAACTCGAGAAAAATATCCGATCTGTAAATTCCGATGCAGAGATAATAAGGGCGAATTCACCCCTGACCGTTACCGACCCAGAGGCAATAAAAGGTAAAAGAATACTGGTGGTTGAAGACGGGCCTACACTCACCCACGGAGGGATGGCGTTCGGAGCCGGTAAACTGGCTGCAGAGAAGTACGGGGCCAAAGAGATCGTAGATCCTAGAGAGATAGCTGTTGGCAGTATCAAGGAAACCTTTGAAAAATTCGGTCATCTTACGGACGTACTTCCTGCAATGGGTTATGGGAAGAAACAGATAAAGGATTTAGAAGAAACCATCAAACGTTCGGACTGTGACGTCGTAGTTTCCGGCACACCCATAGACCTGAACAGAGTGATAAACATAGAGAAACCCCTTGTACATGTTACCTATGAATTAGAGGTACCAGAAGAGGGCAGACTCGAAGAAGTGCTCAAACACTTCTAAACCCACTTTTTCTTTTTTTTACTTATCCCCCTTAGTAAGAATTAAATGCATGTACAAGGGTAGTTACTGTTGTGATGTCTTTGGATCTTGCGGACAACAAACATTTCGTAGGTTCTAACAAACGATGTATCCTGTGCAGGGGAACGAAGAATCTTTGCAACAGAAAGAGGTGTCCGGTTCTAGTGAAGTATTATTCTCAATCCAAAACAAAAGCTATTTCGGATACTACCGATATTGCAGGTTCCTCGCCACCAGGAGTATTTGTAGGCAGATTCGGCTATCCAAAGGTGAATATTGGGCCCCTTGTTCCTCCATTTCATGGGGATACATACGAGATGGACACTCCAGAGATGTGGATCGGTAAGAGCATAGAAGATATTGTGGACTTTAGAACGTCTCTTGTTCGAGGAAAGTATCAGGTAGGGGTGGAGGAAGTTGATCGTAAAGACAGGGTGATAGAATTTACCAGGGACATGGCTTTATGTAAAGAGCCTGCAGAGGTGGAGGCCTTTTTTAATAAAAAACCATCGGGTAGGATAGCTCTATCCGATACCGTTCAACCATATGGTCCTTCGGCCACTTTACGTAAACTCGATCTCGGTACTTTGAAGATAGATCGTCGATTGGACAGAGCATTCGATGCCACTGACTTGAAAGCGGTTGATGCGGTTATTGGGCTGTATGAACATGATGTATATATATCTAAGATACAAAGAGCCTTTAGTATAGGGGCCTTCGGTTTGGGAGAGAATAGAAAATTTGTACCTACTAGATGGAGTATAACTGCTGTTGATGATACAATCGGTAAAAATCTCAGGGATGAGGTTAAAAAGTTTAGGCCTATAGACGAATACCGGGTTTATGAAACCTGGGAACTTGATAATCGCTGGGAGATCCTTATGCTCCCGAGAACCTGGATATATGAACTTGTAGAGGCGTGGTATCCGGAGACCGCTTGGAATCCCTATGGTAGAGAAATAGCAATAATATCCAGTCATGAAAAATATCAAGGCAGAAAAAAGTATGCTGAGATAGGCGGGTGCTTCTATGCCGCAAGGTTAGCAATAGCTGAGAGATTGAAAGAAGAAAAAAGGCAGGCAGGTGCGGTGATACTGAGAGAAACACACCCTGGATACATTATGCCGGTGGGTGTTTGGAACGTTAGAGAGAATGTAAGAAACGCTCTAAGGAAAAAGGCTAGAAAGTTTGAAACTCTCAAGGACGCTTTATTTTTTATCTCTAACCGACTTGATATCCGGATGGATACTTGGATCGATAACAGCGAGGTTTTAAAAGAAACGTTATATCAAACCAGATTGGAGGATTTTGGCGGTGGGAAAGCATGGGACTGAATTTTATTGAGTGTCCTAAAAGTCCAGAGGGAGTTAAGGTCAAAGAAGTATATTGTTCTACCGCCCTATCTTTTTCAAAACTGGAGTCGGATTATGCCCTAAACCCATATACCGGTTGCTCTCATAACTGCCTATACTGTTACTCTCCCTTTGTACTTAGAGAGTCACGAGAATGGGGTACGTTCGTCGATGTTAAAAGAAACGTACCTAGAATACTTTCCAAGGAATTACAAAGCAAGGATGGTACTGTCAGGATAGGTAGCGTAACTGACCCATACCAGGAGATAGAAAAAGATTACAAGGTCACCCGAATGTGCCTAGAGCAGTTGAAGAGGAAAGGGGTTCCCACAATAGTACAAACCAAATCGGACTTAGTCACCAGAGATATAGATATCTTCAAGGACATGGATGTAGATGTGGGTCTAACCATAACTTCCTTGAAAGAGGATTTCTGCAGTATGTTTGAACCGGGTGCTCCCGGAGCTAAAAACCGACTGAAGGCTGCAGAGAAATTGATGGAAAACGGTATCTCTACCTGGGTATTCATAGGACCCATAATGCCATTTTTAAATGATGGGGTGTCGGATCTGCAAAAATTGGTAGAAAAAGTAAATTCTATAGGTATTAATGAAGTATATATTGATAAACTCAACATGAGAGCGGGAATTTGGAAAAAAATAGAGAACGTACTGCCGGAAAATCAATTGAAGAGGTATAAAGAGGTTTACGCCTCAGAGAGTGACTACTTTTTCCGTAAAAAACTAGAGCTAGCGGATCTTGGAAAATTACTTTTTTGAGATGAAAATGATGGCGCCCCGGCCGGGATTCTCTTCAGAATATTCACTACGCTCATATTCTAAAGGCTCGCTAAGAAGTGTCGTAGCTCGTGAAACAAATCCCGGCTTAAAAGAAATAAAAATGGCGCCCCGGCCGGGATTTGAACCCGAGTCGCGGCCTCGACAGGGCCGCATGATGGGCCACTACACTACCAGGGCGTTTAGAAGCACCAATCCCTCGAAATATGGTTACCTATTAAAATGTTACTATGCAAGTGGTTTTCATCCGTAATGATTTTATAACTTGCAGGATGTATGTAGACAAAGTATCAGGTGAATCACATGATGCCAGGTGGAATGCGAAATCCAAAACAGATGAAACGTATGATGAAAAAAATGGGTATGACTTCGGAAGATATAGACGCTGAGAGGGTGATCATCGAAACAAAGGACAAAAGACTGGTTTTCGATGATGCACAGGTCGTACACATGGAAGTTCAAGGACAGTCAACATATCAAATCGTAGGAAATCCTAGAGAGGAAGCTCCGGAAGGAAAGGTTCTCATTCCTGAAGAAGATATTAAACTGGTAGCCGATAGAGCAGGGGTTTCAAAAGAGGAAGCTAAAAAGGCATTGGAAGAGGGGGATGGAGAACTGGCAGAGGCTATCATCAAACTTACCTCATAAATAAGTGTTTGATTTGAGCAAAAAACAAGCAAATATAGGAACAAGAATTCTGGTCGCAATTGTAGTTATAGTAGCGGCTAGCATCACATTGATCAACGTACTCACCATCTTTGGTGTAATTCAATCTCCGGATCTACTTACATATGCTGTACTCATCGGCATATATTTACTACCTTTTATTATAATAGCAGCCACGGTAAACAAGATCATAATGGAGGAAAGTGAAAGCCTACAAAAGAGAATAGACGGACCGAAGGAAGTTGGTAAAAAAATAGAACTGAAAATCAATTTCAAGAAAGGGGAAAGTATTATGGCGGACACGAGCTCTCATCCTGCATTTTACATAAAAGTAGCCATAGCATCGGTTCTTTCTGTATCACTGGGAGCTTCGACACTGCTGATATATCCAGGAGTATTGACTGGAGGAAATCTTCGAAATTTTCTACCCATTCTTTTACCTGTACTATCAATATGCATAGTTATTCACCTTTTCAGTAAACACATCTTCAACCCTTACGGGTGGGGGGAATTCGTCGAACATACGTGGATTGCCCTCCTTGCGATCTCTATCTCCATTTCAATATTGATTTCACTTAAAACTTACATACTATCAACATACCCCAGACAGTTTTGGGAAACCTTTTTAGGTATGCCTTTTTCCCTACCAGCTCTGTTGTTTTTAGTTATGATGTTACTGGTAGGAGGTATATTGATTAGATTTGGTGACCTCTACAAATTCGAAGGGGGACCGATGAAGTCCTCGGGAATCACCCTTGTGCTTGTTTCTTTGGCATTTATGATTCCACAATTCGAAGGAATTCCGTGGGAGATGCTTTTAGAACTGATATCCATGGCCTTCAGTATAGCCCTGATTGGCTATGGTCTCGTAACTGGAGTGATGCTTTACACCGATGCGGGTACGAGATTCTTGGTTACGAATCAAAGGGTGATAAAGCTCAATACTAACAATTTGGAAAAATCCACCTATTACCCCCTCTCGAATATGAAAAAGGTCGATGTTATGCAGGATTTCCTGGCAAAGACTCTAGGGTATGGTAATGTAGTCATGTTCTTCAAAACCATGGATAGATATAAGAGTGAAAAATTATACTGCATATTCTACGGTATAAAAAACCCGCACTCCCTGGCAAAAACCATCAAAGCCGTCGCGTCGCATAAGAAGAAAAAGAAACCTATTTCGGAAAGGAAGATAAAGAAGAAAAAGAAACTCCCTGAAAACGGTTTCTATTACAAGATTATTGTTCCCATGTTGATAGGGTTCATGATTTTTTCTTCCTTTACCGTTCCTACAACCTGCGCAGAAGAGCCCATGGAATATGTGAGAAGCGAGTACGTAGTGACTTATACTGGATCCGTATCATTCACTATTAACGGTACTTTTGAGATATTCTCATATGAGATTGAAGACCATATAATCGAAGCGGAACAAATGAGAGTGCTCTACCACTCGAATGAGAGCGATATCATAGAGGAGGCTCTGGTGGAAGAGGTTTCGGGACTGATTGACACATTTATAAAAAGTACATACAACTTGAGTGATGACAAAGGTAACATTACCACGGAAATCGAGCTTAACGAAGAGAGTCTAGATCCAACACTCCCCTCTAACGAACCGATAGTTTTAGAGTCAAATTCAATGGTTAAGCTTAATAAAGAACATTTTGGGCTTCCTGAACATGCGAACCTAGAAGAGATTGTACTCGGAATACTCAAGTTGGGTGGAAGGTTTACAAATGAGTTAGAGCTAATCTGTAAAGGAGGGCATGAAGCGACTTACTTATTCATCGCACCAGACGACTTAATTTTTCAGAATGGAAATCCAAGCATAGAACATCATATAGACAACACCAACGAAACGGACAGCGTAAGGGAGAATTTACCCCTCATAATTTCACATTTCACGCCGATAGATATATCTGAAAGCGATCCAGAGGTATCTTTGAACTTTGATGTTTACGAGTTAGAAAGAAAAGAAGAGGGAGAATTTTTAAACATGGAGTTCAACCTGACTGCCTCTATAAAAGAGATGAAAATACCGAATATAATGACTGGGGAGATACCGGAGAATCTTGAGCTAGATTATGTAAACGGTGCACTGATACGTCTGTTTTATCAGAACGGTTTTGAGTATCCCATTCACGATTTGATATATGAACTCGAAAACAAGATGAGTAGGTTAGTCTATACACTCGGCGAAGTTACTTACAAAAGCGAGTTGGAGGTATTTAACCTAGAAAAAGAATACGATATCGACAGGATGGACTCTTCTCCGGCTATAGAGATGTACTTTAATGCGTCCATAGTACGGAGATTGAGGGGGGAGGAAGAAGAGCTAACCGCCAAAATACCTACAAAATATTCAGTTTCTGAAAAAGTTGATATCGATGTTCAGAATCCGACTGAATGGAATCTTAATTTCACAGTGATGGTGCCCGAAGGAATAGACTTACAAAGAGCGAGATTTAACGGAGAGAGATTAGAAATAAAAAGCGATGGGAGGGACTATATCCAAAGTGAGCTCGAACCGGGAGAAGAGGGGACTTTGTCCCTAGATATGGGCACGGAGATAGATTTGATGGAATTCATTCCCTTTGCGATGATGATCGGTGTGCTGTTTGTAATATGGATCCTTTTGGTCACATATAAACCAAAACGAAGAAAAATATAACTTCAAGATGTACCCCGCAATACATCCTCTAGCTGCTTCTGTTCGGTAATATCTATACCGATAAGCATCACCATTTTTTCACTTTCAAATATTGTTTTTGTTGTGGCTATGTAAAGCCATCGTTCGTCGCCGTCCTTGTTTTCGATATTTATTTCATACCTCGATGGTGTTTTATTTACTCCAGATTCAATAGACAACAAACGTTCTTTGACTAATTCTCGTTGACTGGAAGAAACAAGTTCGAAGAAGTTCATCTCTAATAATTCATCTAAAGAGTATCCAGTTATAACTTCCATAGCATGGTTAACATATCTGAATCTTCCTTTCTTCAATATACAAACGGCTGAAGGAGCGGTGTCGACTAAATTCCTAAATTTGGCCTCACTCTCTTCCAATGCTTTTTTGATAAGAGTTTTCTCGGTGATGTCGTCTTTTACTTCCAATAAGCCCACCACCGATTCGGATGTATCTTTAATCGGTTCACCCCGAACATACCAAATCCTTCCATCTGGCGATTCCAATATATCCTCACATCTGCGTGCCTCTTTACCGGCCTTTAGTACGGGACAACTCTCACAGTGCGTTCGCCTATCAAACCATATTTCAAAGCACTTTTCCCCTATTATATCACTTATTTTCCTGTTAACGGAAATCGCCGCGGCCCTGTTGGCCCAAATGATTCTGCCACCATCATCAATATGAACTACGTGTTCTGAAAGGGAACCGAGGATCACGGATTTTTCCTTCTCCGAGCGCTGCAGATTGAGACGAGCTTCCTGACGTTCCACAGCCTGTTTTATGGTTTGAGCTAAGAGTACGTACTGTGAACGTACGTCTGTTCCTTTTTGTACATAGCCGTCAGCCCCCAGATTTAGAGCTTGCATCGCAACCTCTTCACGACCTTTTCCAGTAAATATAATAAAAGGTATATTCTTACCTTGTTTCCGTAATTTCTTTAAAAAATCAAGCCCGTCCATAATAGGCATCTGATAGTCGGAAACTACCGCGGAGAAGTATTCGTCTTGGAGGATATCGAGAGCATGGATAGGAGAATCAATAGTAGTTACATCGAGGACTCCGAATATATCTTCAAGAAATACCTTTGCTTGCTCTCGTATAGCGGCTTCATCATCTACAAACAGTATTTTCATCGTTCAAAAGTAAAAATTGATTCGAAGTATAAATAAATGTACCTTTTTTACTAAGCCTTCATTTAAATCGTATCTTATTTCTCATTATTTTCTTTCCTAGTACGTGGAATGCACTTTCCACGTTCTTCCCGGTTTTAGCACTAGTTAGAAAACGATTATATCTGATTTGAAATTTGTTATGACCCTTTGCCCACCGTTTGAATTCAATGTACGGAACAGGTACGAAACTTGGCTCTGAACTGTAAACACTTCTGTAATAATGTTCACTTACCATGTAATCGTGAAATTCATCTTTCGACGCACTGGTGAATACTGTATCACAGTTATTCTCGAAATCCTCTATTATATCGTTTTTATTACCAAGTACGACCACGGGGATTTTACCCGTTATGGAATATAGACCTTCTAACCAAAAGTCAAGAGTATCGAAAGTATTTTTCCGAGTCAAATCAAATACCAAAGCGGCCCCTTCTGCACCGATGTAATTGGAGGAATGTTTGCCTGGAGATATCGATTTCTGACCGTAGATGTCCCATAGACTCAATTCCAGATCGAAGTCGGGCAGTAATTTATTCTTGATATTTACCCCGATAGTGGCTACATAATCTTCATGGAAAATACCTTCAACGTATCTTCTTAGAAGAGAGGTCTTTCCAACTGCTCCCTCTCCGATTATCAATACTTTAGCTGCATGCTTTGCCATAAGTACAGTCACTCTCTTCTTTTATTTCAATGCCTTTTTCAGTCTTTGCAACAGGAACTCCCTGTCAATTTGCATCAGAAATCTTCCTAATTTAGGCCCTCTTTTCTGACCTAGGAGGATTGTATAGAATATACTAAATGCCTTTCCTTTAGATAAGTTTACCTCTTCGGCGGTTGAGTGAACAAGGGAGTGCAGTAAATCGTCCCTCCATTCGTCTATCTCTTCCAGACTTGAAAGGTATTTTTCAAGGAACAATCTCTGATTTTCATCAAGTGTTACATCCGGCATCTCTTTTTTAATAGAGAATTTAACGAAATCAGGGGCAAAATTATCTATCCAATATCTAACCTTCTCAGCTCGTTCTATCAAGCGTTCGTAATCATCGGGACCGCATTCGTCACCAACTGATATTTCCCACATATCGTCTACCGAATCGTAGATCTGTACTAAATTGACCAGATGACGGTAAGGAACTCTGGTCGGAGGATATTCCGGTATCCCATCAGCCTGTGATAACTCATAGGTCCTCTTTTCGTCTTCTTCAAGCTCTCCATCATAATATTTACTTTCTATTTGATCGTATTCCTCAACCAAATCGAGCAGGGGAAGTGCGGGGTCAAAATCGATATGAGATTGTGGCTTCGTCTTCATAAGAAGGAAACGGATGATTTCAGGTTCAAGCATGGCCAATATGTCCTCCCCTTTGATAGCTATTCCAGAAGAAGATGACATGGCACCTTTGCCTTTCAACTGTATCCATTCGTAGACCACCGGGTGAGGGGGCGGAGTCCCGAATACTTTCTTAATTATCTCCGTACCGGTATCCCATGATCCACCAGAGGTAGCATGATCCTTACCCAAGGGTTCACAATCAACTCCCAGTATCCACCATCTTGCAGGCCAGTCACAACGCCACGGAAGTTTACCATCGTCAGTTCTTATGTCCGCTTTACCCTGATTACCGCATTTACAACGATAATGAACAAAGGGGTCTTCGAAAGATAGTATATCAGTAGTTCCTAAGCGTCCGCAGTCGTTGCATATAGGGTTATAAGGATACCATGAATCCTCTAACTGTCGGTTAGCTTTTTCTGATAGTATCTGGGCTACAACATTTCTAGATTCTATCAGTTTTCTGATAGCACCCTCGTATAAGCCTTCAGCGTACATTTTATGAGTATATTTCACGGAGCATTCTATACCTAGCTGTTCTATGGTTTCAAGAAAGGGTTCAAGGTAATGATCTGCGTAGCTAGCATGTGAACCACAGATACAGGGTATATCGTGAAGAGGCATTCCAACGTACTGTTCGTAACTCTCTTCCAAAAAAGGATAAACTCTACGAAGAGGGTCAATAGAATCTGCTATATACAACAGCTTTCCAGAGTCAGATGCCCTCTTTATAGCGTCACCAGTCAATATCTCTCGTAAACTGCCTAAATGAATCGGTCCAGAGGGTGTTATACCAGTGGCGATAAGAGGTTCTGGTGGAAGTTCTGAAGCCTCAACGTCCGCCCAATGCATCGGTGCGACCTCTTTAACCTATAATCTGGGTTCGTACCAGCGCCCGTAAAGGAACACCGACTACTTCGTCCTTACGGTCCTTATTTACGGAAACCACGCAAAGAACAACTTCGGCACCTTTATCTTCCATATCGATTATAGCACCCTGCATGGTCTCACCCGTACTTATTACGTCGTCAACAATTACAACCTTTTTTCCATCCACCGACGCATAGTTAGAACTCATTGTTCCCCCGCCTCCACGCCGCTCTTTTTCTCTCGGACGATAAATAGCGAGCTCTTTTCCCAGCTGTTCAGAGATCAAGGTAGCTAATGGAATACCGTTTATGGCTACACCCACCACGGTATCAAAGTCCGTATTCGTCTTCTCCATCTCTTCGATGATGATATCCGAAAAAATAGTGGCAAACAGACCAATTCTTCCACCGAATACACCCACAGACCTCCAACCGATTTGAACGTCGGTCGGTGGCTTTTCTTCTTTAACGTTTCTAGTGAGAAGCCATGTCACAGTGTCCACGGAGAGGCTCAGTTCAGTTGCTATCTCCTTTTCCTTAAGTCCCTTCTCTTTATATTCCATGGCCTTTTCAACGAGTGACTCTATTCCTTTCATCTCGATCACTTTCATTCAGTGAAGAAGAACGCACATATTATAATATTGTGGTTAATCCCGGTTGAGAAAGAAAAGTTATTTATAATATAGGTATTACCCCATATATCTTCGGAAATTCTCTAACAGAACTAGACACCTGTCTAACTCTCCGTTTTCCAAAGCATATTTAGCTTTTTTGAGTAGGTTCCTTGAAAACAGAGAAACTTTTGCACTAGATGCCTCTTTTTCCTTTAGTAACTTGTAAGCTGCGCTGAGCTTTTTCTTTAATTCTTTTTCCAATATTGGTGAAATTAAACCAAATGCTTCAGCGAGTTTTTCTTCGGCCTTTTCAAAGTCCCCGATCTCCATTTCCTCTCTTGCAGTACCGATTAGTTCATTGGCCTCTTTGGTATCTATACCCATGTATTCAGCACAGAAAATCAAGTTATACGCCACTCTAATTTTATCCATCAGGATATTTTCATTTTCGCTTGTTTCTTTATCCGAAAGTTTGCTTCCACAAATAGGGCATGTACCTGTATCTACAATAAGTTCGGAATCACATTCTTCACAAATGACCGTAAGTCCGGATTTCTGCTTAGACACGTTTTCAAGTAGACGATTATATGGTAGATATATTTTTTGCACGTTTTTAGATTTTTATTTGCTTATCGAACAGGATTAACAAAAAAAATTCGCTCAATCATAAACAGATTTAAATTAACCTACCTTTTATGTCCCAAGTGAATGAATGAAGAGTTTGTAAAGAAAAAAATTAATCTCCTCGGTGACCAAGGGGTTGGAAAGACCTCGTTGGTTCTAAGATATGTGAAAAACGTATTTGGAGAGGAATACCTTAAAACAATCGGCACCAATATTTACACCAAGGATGTCTCCTTCGAAGAAGGTAAAATCAAACTAATTATTCAAGATATTATGGGGGAAGCCGGTTTCAAAATAGTAAAAAGGGGTGCTTTTAAGGGTTCTACCGGGGCAATCGCAGTGGCTGATATCACCCGTCCAAATACATTGGAGAGTCTGGTGAATGATTGGATTCCGATATACAAACGAAATTCTAGTGAAGACAACCCAGTTGTGCTTGCGATAAACAAATTTGATTTAGATGAAAAGAATATCAGCCTCGATAAGCTTGAAAAGGTATATCATTGCTTTAATCATGTCCTTTTTACCTCTGCAAAAAGCGGCCGAAATGTAGAATACATGTTTAAATATCTAGCCTCGAAGGTAGCTTACAACATGCAGCTTTCTTCTAAGGACTTAGAAGATATTATCTTTGAACGTGAGATAGACAGTCCGAAAGACCTGCTCGATACGTTGTTGGCCATATCGTCAGAAATAGGTGACATCCCATACGATATTCGAGAAGGCCTCATTGAAGAGAGCGACATAGACAAGTTCGACTTGAACGAGGAGATCTTCTCTATAACAGATAAAAAAGTCATGAGATTTGCAAATCTTCTGATGTACCTCTACGATGAAAAAGAGGATAAATACTCGAAGAATTTGATTGAAAAAGTTTTGGAAAAGTATCAGGATCATAGTCAATGACCCGACTTTTTGAACTTATGGGGGATTTGGAACAATCCCTACTACTCATAAAATAAATTTTGTTCATTTATAGGATCGGCGAATAGCGTTGGGGCTCGCAACTTGGTTCAAAAAGTTACTCCACTATAAATTCTAGATTCCGTTCGTCGAAGGGGGTTTTAACGAGTTACGGGAGAGAGAATTTATTATATTCACAAAAGGCTTAAGTAGAATACTGTTCAAATTAAATTCAAACAAAAGTAACAACCCCGTTAAGGGGGGTTAATACTCATGCGGAAAGAAAAGATGGTGTCGGCCTTGTTGATCTTTTTCCTGGTTTTGTCCATTTCAGAATCTTTTGGTTTATCTTATACGGCTGATAATGATGAGTATTTTTTCAGCGATAATGCAATTTTTTCACCAGATGCGCCTAGAGATCCGATACCAACCGACGGACAGGAAGGACTGAACGTTACACCTGAGCTATCGGTCTATGTCACACATCCAGATGGATCGTCTATGAGTGTTTCATTCTACGACTATAATCAGGGCACGTTAATCGGCACGGTTTATGATGTGCCCAGCGAAGATAGGGCGACCATACAGTGGGAAGGATTATCTCCAAACAGTGATTACAGTTGGTACGCTGAAGCCGACGATGGTGAAAACACCTCTACCGGGGGACCTTGGAATTTTTCAACCGCAGGAGTGGACTACGTGAGGATAACGGATGAAATAGATGGTAACGTCTTGACCGGGGGAGATGTGCCCCCAGATCACGAGGAATGGGGATACCTATCGGGATATAATAACACCTTTGGATTCGTGGGTAATTTTCAGGGTAGATGGGAGGCTAGCGGAAACGCTTCATTGCTTAAAGGGGAATACGAGCACTATAACGGAATAAATGTGGGAGAAACTGCTGGAGACGTTTGGTTCAACGTAACCTATGTTGACGTGTATCATCATGGTGTACAATTCACCGTCTTGACCGACCAGGCGGATTATATCCAAATAACCGAATCACCCGGAGGAGAACCCTTATCGGATGAAAGCGTTCCTGTGGGTACTCAAGCCAGGGGGTATTGTTCTGTGTACAACAAATCATTAGGATACCTTTACACGGTTGAGGGTAACTGGAGTGCAGAAGGTGGAGATTCACAATTATTAGAAAGCAGCACCAACGAATCTAACGTTATCGATGTCGGGTTAGAAGAAGGCACTGTTTGGTTCAACCTTACTTATGAAAATCTGAGCGACAGTGTAAAGTTCGAGGTGCTAACTCCCACCGTGGATCGAATTAGTATAACCGATATCCCGGACGGAGTTCCCCTAGAAGATAAAGAGGTCCCAGTTGGTCATAAGATATGGGGTAACGCCTCGGCGTATAACGAAACGTCGGGTTATTTAGGTACGGTCTTAGCAGAATGGTTGGTGGAGTTCGAAGGCGGCATGAACCCTTCACTTGGTCCAACTCCGGCTGAAACAAGCTGGCTAGATGTTGGACTAGCCGGTGGAAATCTCACATGGAAAGCATCTTATTTTAGTGAAGAAAATTGGTACAACCATACCGTAAACATTACCGTAAAAGCACCTACCCTGGATTTCGTACAAATAACCAGCGACGGCAATGAAACTATCGGTGGACCAGTACCGGTCAATCATACGGTAAATCTGGAGCTTTCCGCTTACAACGATACTGCAGGCCTGTTGCACTTGGTAAACGGGGATTGGGAGGTGGACGGAGGCGATGCTTATCTTTTAAACGGCACAATCGGTGTGGAGAATGTTCTCAACGTAGGTACGATACCCGGCGAGGTATTGCTAGACGCTAGTTATGAAGGATTTACCGATTCTGTTTTATTTATCGTGGAAGATCCCGCGATGGATTACATATTGATAAGAAGTGAGCCCGATGGGGATGGAGAGGTGCTGGAGGATCTAACACTGGAGCGTTATGACAGCGTTATTTTGCATGCTGCCGGTTACAACACCAGCTCGGGATTCCTAGGGGATTTAGAGGTAAATTGGATACTAGACAATGAAGAAGTAGGAGATATTCAGGATGATTTCAGTTCAAGCACCATCTTCACCGGGTTAAAAGGGGGTGTATGCAATGTTACCGCCCAACTAGGAGACGTCCAACATATCACTGAAATAACCGTGATCGATACTCATCTTCCAGATATCGTTGGGAGTATACCAGATGTAGAGTTGGAAAAAAATTTTGGTTTACATGAGATCGACCTGGAGGGATATGCGAGTGATGAGTACGATTCTCTTTCAGAGATGAGATGGTACCTTACCAACGTGAGCACAGCTATAGTGAATACCTTCGGAGAAAACCAGACCGGGAACCACGTGATTACTTTATTGTCTCAAGAAAATGCTAACGGCTCTATGCGAGTCACATATTGGTTGGTAAACAGTGTTGGAAACAAAGCGTCACAAGAGGCCTGGATAAACGTAACCGACGGCTATGAACCACCGACATTCAAACGATGTCCAGATTTATACGTTCACTATGACGAACCGTACATATTCGATTATTCACCCTATATCATCTATGACGAAGAAAAGAAACATGAACTGGAGCTGGAAACGGATGATCCTGAACATACAATAGTTGACGGCCTAAACGTGATATATGAATATCCTGAGTCAATGTTAGGGCAGGAAATACTTATTGTAATAACCGTTTCCGATGGAATCGAGAGCGATTATACCGCAATCACGGTTACCGTCACTTCAAATCACCCACCAAAGATCATCAAGAGGTTACCAGACGTGGAAATCGAGCAGGGAGAACTTAAAGAAAATGTATTTAACCTAGACGATTATTTTGTGGATCCAGAAGGTCAACCTCTTTACATGAGTTACGGTTATACCTATCTTGCCATTACCATACATGCAGACAACACCGTTGACA
Source organism: Thermoplasmata archaeon (assembly GCA_019594025.1). Lineage (GTDB taxonomy): Archaea > Thermoplasmatota > Thermoplasmata > Halarchaeoplasmatales > Halarchaeoplasmataceae > Halarchaeoplasma. The sequence goes on along the minus strand of JAFDUB010000005.1, from coordinate 6,217 downwards.
TTCGGGCCGATGTTAACTGGCACGGTTTGGAGAAAGTAACCTTCAGGGCCACGGATCCTGGTGATGCGTTGGTAGAACAAACCATAAACGTTACCGTCATTCCTGTTAATTATCCACCTGAGATCAAAGATCTTCCACAATTCGTCGTCCATTATGATGAGCCCTACACTTTTGATTTAAATTATTACATATCAGATCGTGATAACGAAACCCATGAACTTACTATAACTACATGTAGTCCGGAGTATGTTACGGTACAGGGAACTAAGTTACACATGCTTTATCCCGAGAAGATGGGGGATTTGTATAGGAATTACACGGTTCCCCTGGAGGTCTTTGTTTCGGATGGAATAGACAGTGCGTCAAAAGTAACAACGGTCACGGTAGGAGACATCTATCCCCCAGAATTAATAATTCCCCTACACGATGTCGCGTTTAAAGAAAATGAGAAATTGATTAACGCATTCAGACTTGACAATCACTTCATCGATAGACAGAACGATACAATGTATTATTCTTCTGGAAACGAAAACATCGAAGTAGTTATTCACGAGAATAGTACGGTCGATTTTTACGCTCCACGCTACTGGAATGGTCAAGAACTAATTACCATCAGAGCCACCAATTCGGCAGGAGCGTTGATGGAAGATTCGCTAACCGTTACTGTGATACCGGTAAATAATCCTCCCTTCATATACGACATACCGAGACAAGAGGGTTGGGTGAGACAGAGCTGGATATTTGACATGGGCGATTATATCTGGGATGTAGATAACGAAACACACGAGTTAGAGGTTCTCGTTGACGACCCCAATGTTCAAGTTGTGAGACATAAATTAATTTTTTATTACGACACCCCTGGAACGTACTATGTTACCGTTGAAGTTAGCGACGGGATAGACTCAAATATAACTGAGATCGAAGTCCTGGTTAAAGACGAAGAAAGGGGTATTTTTGCCGATGCATGGATACTGTTGCTAATAGGTTTGGTTTCCATGACCGCTTTGGCAGCTGTATTTCACTTTAAAAAGGATAAATTTACAGCTGAAGACATCTTTCTTATACATGATTCCGGTGTTTTGATAAAACATAACACTAGAACCTTAAAAGCGGAACGTGATGAGGATATACTCGCAGGTATGTTCTTGGCGGTCAGTAACTTTGTAGAAGACGCCTTCGGGGGAGAAGAGAAAGACACTTTAAAACGAATGGAATATGGAGATAACAAGGTATTGGTCCATAAGGGAAAACATGTGATTTTGGCTACCTTCTTGTCTGGAACAGTACCCTCGTGGTTGCTTGAGAGCATGTCTAATCTAGTGGTAGACATAGAAGAGAGGTATGAGGGGAATATCGAGGAATGGAGAGGTAAGTCCGAGGATTTACCAGGTATCGGAAAAATGTTAGATGCTATGATCAAAGGCAAAGGTAAGTATGTTAGAGGCGATTGGAGGAAAAAAGAGTATTAAATAAACAATTGGTATTGTATTAGCAATATACTAAAGAGGATATTTTGATATATGTCCGAAATTACTTAGTAGGCCGCTACTAGTTATTAATATGAAATGCATTGGAAATGGGGGAAGTACTTCGCGTTCCTCGTCTCGGGAACAATCCTAATCGCATTTACGTTTAATCTTATTTTAGGTGCTCCTCCCATAACCGTTCCTGCTGAGGAATCAGAAAATCTTTCAAACGGCCCATGGCCGTCCTTTGGTAGGGATATGAGCAATACACGTTTTAGTCCCTTCAACACCAGTCATGTTGATGGAACCTTAAAATGGAGTTATGAATCCGATACATGGCTTTGGTCATCTCCAGCTATTGGTTCGGAGGACTTACTCTATTTTGGCTCTCCCAACAACAACATGTACGCCTTAAATACAGAGGACGGTTCCGAACAGTGGATTTATTCTTCAGGGGGGCATATTCTCTCCTCTCCAGCAGTTTCTCAAGACGAAACCATCTACTTCGGCTCTGGTGACTACAATATTTACGCACTTAATCCCGACGGGAGCTTGAAATGGACTTATGCTACGGAAGGAGAGATCTATTCATCACCCAATGTGGACGAAGACGGAAACGTGTACGTAGGTTCTTACGACGGTAACCTTTATTCTGTAGATAAAGATGGAACGTTAAACTGGAAGTTTAGCTCCGATTCCTGGTTGTGGTCCTCTCCAGCTATTGGTTCAGAGAACGTAGTTTACGTGGGTTCGGGAGACGAAAAACTCTATGCAATCGATGGGGAGGACGGTACAGAGATATGGAATTTCCCTACTGGCGGAGACATATACTCCTCTCCAGCCGTGGCCGATGATGGTACCATATATTTTGGTTCCTATGACGGGTTTTTATACGCACTGAATCCGGACGGCAGTTTAAAATGGAGTTATAACATCGGTGCTAAAATACATCCATCTCCGGGTATAGGTGAGGACGGTACAGTATATGTGGGTTCTCACAACGGTGGATTGTACGCCATAAAAGACGGTACCCTTCAATGGTATTTTGAAACGGATGATAGGATAAGTTCATCCGCCGCAATAAGTGCTGACGGATTAATTTACTTCGGTTCAGAGGATGGAAAATTATACGCAGTTGATTTGGATGGCAATGAGAAATGGTCTTATGAAACTGGTAGTTCCATATATGCTTCTCCCGCCATAGGAGAGAAAGGGAATGTTTTCGTCAGTTCCTATGATGGCAGTATGTACGCATTTACGGGTACTCAAGACAAAAGTGAAGTCAGTATGTCCATAACCATAGCCGGCAGGAAGTATAACAGCGTGGAAGCTATTATAGAAAAAAACGGAGATGTGATCGGGACTACAGTCGTAGTAAGAACACCTGGTGAACCTAACGAAGCTGTAATCGATTTCAACTATTCTAATGAACATAATTACACCTTGATTTTGAAGTATGTAGGCACGTATCTGGGGGCGAACCCGGTCAATATGACTTTCACATCTGGATTTGGTCACGTACGAATTTTCAAAAATTTTGTGTCCGCCCACGGAGGCTATCAAGAGGTAGAGTATGATTTAAACGAAGAAATCGGAGAGATGATCTCTAAAACAAGAGAGTTTAGATATTTTGCCGAGGGGGGTACAGCATTAAAACCGCTCTTATCTGTACTTTTGATATATCCTGGCGACGAACCTATAGATTTTTACTTCTATGACAATAATGATGGTTCTTTGATAGGCAGTGCTACGAACATCCCGAGCGGTGAGATTGCACAAGTGTATTGGGATGGTTTAAAACCGGATACGAACTACCAATGGCATGCAAACGCATCTACCGGTGAGGAGGTCCTGGAGTTGGGGCCGTGGGAATTTTCAACCGTCCGGATTGATGACATAAAGATAACTGATAGTATAGATGGTACTCCTCTGGAAGGAGGTTATGTTAAACCCAACAGCCAGATCACTGGATTTTTATCCGGCTACAACGACACATACGGATTTGTGGGAGCATTAGTAGGAAATTGGCACGTCAGCGGCGGTGATGCTGAACTTACTTATGACGGTTTTTACAGAAAATTCAGCGGTGTTAATGTTGGAGATACACCTGGAGACGTCTGGTTCAATGCCACTTACATGGACTACACCTACAGCGTGAAATACATCGTATCTGTTCCGGTTTCGGAGATAATATCACAGGTACCTAGAGAAATAACCATAGAAGGTATGAAAGGCCTTTTAGATTTGGGCGAATACATACCCGATATAGATGAGAAAAACCTACATATATTCGTGGACGACCCAAACGTCAAAGTAATCGGCCACAATCTGTTGTTCGATTATGAAGAGCCAGGAACCTACGAGGTTACCGTAGAGGTTGGCGACGAAATATCATCCACCTCATTCGATATAAGCGTAGAGGTAAATTCTGTTGCAAGTGAAGGCTCTATAGCAGGTGAAACATCTAGTTCTATTGGACCATTATGGTTACTATTACTATTGCTCCCTGTGGGAATAGCTGGGGGGTTGCTACACGTTAAAAAGAATAAATACACTTTGGAAGATATGTTCTTGATACACAGTTCAGGGTTATTGATCAGGCACACCAGTAAAACGTTGAAAAAGTACCGTAGTGAGGATATACTCGCAGGTATGTTCTTAGCGGTCAATAACTTTGTGGAAGATGCCTTCGGGGGAGAAGATAAAGACACGTTGCAGCGGATGGAATACGGAGACAACATAGTTTTAGTCCAGAAAGGTGAACACGTGATATTAGCTGTGTTCTTATCTGGGGAAGTGTCTTCAAAACTGTATGAGAGCATGTCAAATCTAGTGGCGGACATAGAAGAGCGGTATCAAGGTGATATTGAAGAATGGAACGGTGATTTAAGGGAGTTATCAGGAGTCACCGATATGCTGGAGTATATGCATGAAAAACAAGGTAAGTACAATCGTGGAGATTGGCAAAATTAAACCTATCTTCATTTTTTAGTTAAAGGCGTTACTCCTTTGTGTTCATTACCGTAACATTCACTCCTTACTTCCGCCCCGGAAACCCATATGTTATCCCAAGTTACCGCGAATCTTCTTCCTTATCGCTCCAATATATCTTTTTTTATCTTTAATCTTTATTTTTTTCTCCTCGCAGACCAGTAAAAGAGCGACTTCCACCTCTATATTCAACTTATCTTGTTTTTTGTTTACCTCTGCCATTATCTCGCTTTTGGAGATATTGTTGTTTTCAATAACCTCTTTAAGCATGGTGGGAAACAAAGGCTCTTCTTTTTCACTTTTCAACACTTTTTTTGAAGGTTTGAATCCAACTGGGAAACCTACGGATGCATAATCAAAATCTATTTCTACGAGGCCGTTTCTCTCAACTATCAATCCTTTATCTTTAGCAGCTTGTAGCAGTCTTTTGGATTCGGATAGGCTAAACCAACCTAATTCTGTAGCTGGGTCGTATATAAAATCATCTACCGTCATTTCGGTAACCCCTTTCCGTTGGAAGATAAATGCGATAGCCTTTTTTAACTCGTCCTGTGAAATCCTAACACCTCCTTTAAATCCAATATTTTTCCATTTATAATTTCTTCCAACTTTCTGTTTATATCAACCTTTCCACTGACATATATTTCGTATTCACCTTCAGGCGAATTCCTCAGCTCCGATAGGTCAAGGGTATCGTCACCCAGATTGGAGATGACTATCAAATCGAAACCGACTTCCACCGCCCTTTCAAGGATATCAAACAAACCCTCTTTTTTAACATCTTCCACAGGTGATAACACCTTTCCTTCAAAGATATCTATACTAAATATCATACTATCACTGATATTCACCGCTTCTTCCATCAAAGAAAGGTCATCCATGGTCTTGGTAGAGATAACAACCCTATCCGCTCCAGACACATAGAGGTCCAGTACTGTGTTTATATCACTAACCCCACAGTCAGCCCAGACCTCACGTCTTGTACTCAATTTATGTATCAACTCCAACTGTGGCCGATTTATTTCGATACCGTCCAGGTCCACGAGATATAGTTTATCGTAATCCTCTAGAGAGACCATCAGACGTGAAAGGTCTGCTTCTTTCTTATCTATTCTAAGTATCTCGTACTGATCTTTGTTAACAATCACAATTTGTCCGTCTTTGAAGGAAACCGAAGGTATCTCGTCCATGTTATGGTGACATACGGACCAACTTTATAAAAGATTTCTTTACCGGGGCCTCGTCCCCAAACCATATTAATTAGATTGTTATCCTCCTTCTCGGTTTGTTCTGCAAGTATAGGGATTTAGAGGTATTTATAACTATCGTTGATGTAATGATATATATATGTATATATCTTATCTGAGATAGCAGGGAAAATTCTATTTACCTCCTATACACATTTATAATAGATGACAAAAGCTCTGTCCTCGATGGTCGTGATTGTTCTGATGTCTGTTGGAATGATTACACCTGTAGTCAGTGCTGAAGAGCCGCCCCGAAGGGTGGAGCGAGGATGTGAGGTTGACATACCACGAAGAGGGCTGGGATTCTAGGGTACGTATAGCTTCGCAAGATAATACCGTGCATTTAGTTTGGCGTAACACTACACTAATAGATGAAGAGTATAGAGACATTGTATCCTACAGAAGATCTGAAAATAGCGGTTGGACTTGGAAAAATATTGTGAGTTTATCAGAACCTGGAACAATAAATGATGTAGATATATCATTATATGGCGCCAACGTTTACATAGTTTG
>JAFDUB010000130.1 GCA_019594025.1 Thermoplasmata archaeon | reverse complement strand
CTCTTCGGTATGATCGTTATATGTTTTCATCCATTGACTTCAAGGGATTGGTTCCTCGCCATTCTCTTTAGCATCTACTTCGCCTTCATCCGATTCTAAGTCAGCATCTCCCTCGATCTCACTCTCTCCCTCCGGCGGCGATGTTTTCTTCCTCTCGTTACTCTTCATCAGGTATAGTACCAGCGCCAGAAGCACGACCACTATCCCGATCACCGGAAGTATCCATATTTGCCCCCATCCTGTATCCACTGTGAAATTCGCTGATTCAACGCAGTGGTTCCCTTCGGTATCGACCGCTCTTAGCGTAACAGTATATTCACCGTCTTCCAGACCTTCGAAGGTGTACCGGGTATCCGTACCAACATCGATCCATTCGCCGTCGTTGAGTCGTACCTCGTAGCGGTCGATGGAGTACGTACCTTCAACGGCCTCCCATTCAACCGTTACTTCATCGTTATCGAACACCTCTCCATCATCGAAAGAGGTGATGTTTAAGGTCGGTGGTATTATCTCATCGAAATGGGCGGTGATGGTCTTGTTATCGAGCATGAAGATGGTTATGTTCTTGTTGTGCTCCTCACCCTCGGGTACATCGCCTGTCCAATGGCTGAAGTACCACCCCTCCAAATACACTAGCTATAAGTAAAACCACGAAACACACTGTACCTACCTTTTTGATCATCATACTCTCACTCTTATATCTATATCTTTGATCCTATGTATATTTTTCTGTTCACTTCTACAACCTCCTAAGTTACCCTAAAGATGAAAAACGGACCCATTCTATCCAACAACCTCTTCGATGGTGATATTCCTATTCACCACCGTAACCCCAATCATAATATACTTAACCGTGTTTTGTAGGATATCATGGTCCAGAAGGTAGTTTTACTACTGTCGGCAGGTATCGACTCCCCCGTAGCCGCACACCTTTTAGCGGAGGTAGGTTTCGAGGTCAGCTTACTATACATGGATACCCGTCCGTTCACCGATGACAACACGGTGGCGGCCGCCCACACTTTGGCTGAAAGGCTGCAGGAGCTACACGATGATATCGACTTTTATACCTGTGACTTTTCAGAGGTCGAAAAGTCCATCGCTAAGAACGCAAGCAGCCACTTCCAGTGCATCTTATGCCGCAGGATGATGTACCGGGGAGCCGGAAGACTAGCAAAAAAAATAGGTGCGGACGCGATAGCTACCGGAGAGTCACTGGGACAGGTGGCTTCACAAACGCTTTCTAATCTCGCTTCAGAAGACGACGCGGTAGATATAACGATACACAGACCTTTGATAGGGCTGGATAAAGAAGAGGTGATCCAGATCGCAAAAAAGATCGGTACCTTCGATATATCCACACAACCATCGGTGTGCTGCATGCTGACCCCCGACGGGCCCCGTGTAAGCAGTACGGTGAAAGAGGTCGATAGGCAGGAAGATGATCTAGACGTAGAAAACCTTATAGAAGGATTGATATTCGAGAAAAAAGGTGGTTGAAAAATGTATCACGTGGTAGAACCTTGTTCGGATTCAGGAGCATACGTTGCCGAGCCTGAAAAGAAGACGAAGATCAACATGAGTGGGGTACAGGAATGGCTGGAAGGTAAGGGCTACAATATGAAGTTCACCTCGGAAGTCATCGTCGTAGCTCTACATCCGGAATACGACATAGAAGTAGGATTCTACCCTTCGGGAAAACTGCTGTTCAAAACCACCGACAAGGAGATCGTCGATAGATTGTTCGAGGAATTAGCTCCGGTCATGGAAGAGAACAAAGAGGACTAGCCCAGCAGGCTCTCCATGGTATCCACCATTATATCCACCTCTTCTACAGTGTTATAAAGGTAAAAAGAAACCCTTGTTCCCCCTTCCAAACCCCGTTTATTGTACCATGAATGTACGCACTGCATTCCACCCCTGGTAAGTATTTTATTTTCCTCCAGCAGTAAGGCGGTTTCGTGGCAGCCCAGTTCATTTAGGTTGAAGTTAAATATACCCGATCTTAACCCCGGGTCTTCGGGACCGAGTATGGTGATTCTATCCTTCAGAGCCTCGGTGGCACGTTTGTTGAGCTCGATCTCGTGTTTCTCTATCTCATCTAACCCGATATCGAGCAAATAATCTATAGCTGCCTTCACACCGCAAAGACCGGCGTAATTCTGGAGTCCGCCTTCGAATTTATTGGGTGACGAATGTAGAGTTACTTCTTCGTATGAGGTGTCCTTTACACTGCCTCCTCCGACAACCAACGGGCCCAACTCCTCCATCAACTCTCTACGACCGTAGAGTACGCCGACGCCGGTGGGACCCAGCATCTTGTGAACCGAGAAAGCCAAAAAATCCACGTTCAGTTCGTTCACGTCTATGGGCCTATGAGGTACGCTTTGAGCGGCATCCAGCATGAAGTAAGCGTCGTGATCGTGAACTATCTTACCTATCTCTTTAGAAGGTAGGGTCACACCATCTAGATTAGAGGTGTGTACCATGGAGACCATCTTCACGTCTTTATTCATCATCTCTTCAAAGGCCTCTAGATCGAAGGTTCCGTCCGGTAGTGAAGGGACCTGCCGATAGTCTATACCCTTATCCCCCTTCAGCAAAAGCCACGGAGCCAGGTTACTGTTGTGTTCTTTATCGGTGGAAATAACCACGTCTCCTTTTTCAAAACCCATGCCTCTAGCGACCAGGTTGATGGACTCTGTAGTGTTTTTGGTGAATACTATCTCCGACGGATCCTCCGCATTTAACAACGATCGCACCGACTCCCGGGCCGATATTATCTTCCGGGTGAGCAGGTTAGATAAACTGTGAGAGCTGCGTCCGGCGCAGACCGGAAACTTATGATAGTACTCATCCACAGCATCGATAACCTGATACGGTTTAAGGGTCAAACAGGCGTTATCGAAGTATATGTATTCATCGACTAAAGGAAAGTCCTTTCTGATATCTTCTACGTCCATCTTATTACCTACCTATGTACTCCGAGTATATACTTATCGCCTTTCTAGGATCTTCAGTCCCCTCGACGATAAGCCTTCCGTCTTTGAAGAGTGTGAGTGTGTAAGCATCCATTTCAAACTTTACCAATGAGCTCCCCACCATCTTTCCGCCGTACTTTTTAACGAACTTGTCTAGATCGACCTCAACTCTCTCCTCGGGTGTCACCTGTACCGCTTCTCTACCGCACATGGAAGTGGTCAGATCGTCTTCTTTTTGCAGATATTCGAATCCTCTTTCTACACAGCACTCGCAGTCATCTCTTCGAGCCACTCCTATCTGTTCGTAATCGTTCTTCCAAATATCTATAGTCAGTAAAGTATCTCTAGTAACCGCTCCCACCAAATATTTCACTGCCTCGGTGGCGGCTATGTTCGCCATGATCCGTGGTAAAGAAAAAAGCACACCGGCGGTGGCACAGGTCTCCATACTCCCGGGTTCCGGCATCTTCACGAGCAAGCAGCGT
>JAFDUB010000021.1 GCA_019594025.1 Thermoplasmata archaeon | reverse complement strand
TTTCGCTTGCTGCATGGAGAAGTACGTGCTGCGATAACAGACAGAAAACATTATTAAACACCTGTAACTGGGAATAGCCGATAGTCATGAAATTAAAGGATATTTACGCACTTGCGGTTGAGAAGGGAAAGAAAGTCGACCCCCGGGATAAGGAAGCTTTGGAAAAGTTGATGGAAGAAGAAAAAGAGAAGTACGATAAACTGGAAGGTCCCGATAAAGAGGTTTTCGACCTGCAGCGGTTGGAAAATCCTTTCCCTGACACAAGGATTCTTCATGGTGAAGGCGACACAGAGGTTAAAGGCGTGATGGTGGGAATCGATCTCAGCACCGGCGAGGTGACACTCGCCGATAGGTTGAGGGAGATGGGAAAAAATGTAGATTTGATGATCAGTCATCATCCCAGTGGACTTGGTGTAGCCGGCTTACACGAAGTCATGCACCTGCAGAAGGACGTTCTTTACCAGTGGGGAGTGCCTATCAACATAGCGGAGTCTTTGATGGATGAAAGGATAAGCGAAGTAGAAAGGAAGATCAAAGGCAGAAATTACAATAAAACACTGGACGCTGCTAAGCTTCTAGATATACCATTCATGTGCCTCCACACGCCGGCGGACAACCTTGTTAACGATTATTTGACTAAGTTAGTAGAAAAGAAGGAACTGGAAACCGTAAAAGATGTTATCAAAATGCTTGAAGAGGTGCCGGAATGTCACCAAGCAAGGAAGTATAACGACGGCCCCTTCATACTGGCAGGTAACGAAGATAGAAGTGCGGGTAAGGTTGTCGTTGAGATGACCGGCGGAACCCAGGGGTCAAAAAAATCATACGAAAAGCTCGCACAGTCCGGTGTAGGCACCCTTATCGGCATGCATCTGAGCGAAGAACATCGTAAGGAAGCGAAAAAACATCACCTCAACTACGTCATCGCGGGACATATGGCCAGCGATTCACTAGGATTGAACCTGATCTTAGATGAATTAGAAAAGAAGGGAATAGAAATACTACCCTGCAGCGGATTCATTCGCCACTCACGCACAGATGATTGAAGTTAAAAACCTAAGGAAAAAATATGGCGACTTCGAGGCTTTGAAAGGAGTATCATTGAAGGTTCAACCAGGTGAAATTTTCGTACTCTTAGGTTCTAACGGAGCCGGTAAAACAACCTTGATAAAGATACTAACCGGTTTACTCAAAGCCACCGAAGGAGTAGGATTGATAGACGGAGAATCCGTTTGGAAGGTGGTAAGAGGTAGAGAACGATTTGGATATATGCCGGAGCATCCACACCTCTACAACAGGTTGACCGGACGTGAATTTTTAGAAACCATGGGGTCCCTAAAAGAGGTGCGAACATCTGTAGTTAAAAGTAGAAGTAAGAAGCTGGCAATGGAATTAGAGCTTTCACGTGTATTCAACTCAGAGATCAGCAGTTATTCCAAGGGCATGAAACAAAAATTACTATTTGCCAACGCGTTGATAAACGACCCACCAAATCTAATTCTGGATGAACCTACTAGCGGGCTAGACCCAAGGTTCACTAGATACATCAAGATGCGTATTAGAGAGGAAGCTGTCAAAGGAAAGGCGATATTGATGAGTACACACATCACGTCTATCACAGAAGATATAGCTGATAAAGTGGCTATAATCGAGGAAGGGGACATCGTCGCCCATGGTACGGTAGGAGGATTATACGAGCGGTACGGATGTGATTCGTTAGAAGATGTGTTCGTAGAGGTGGTGAACCACGCCCGGTCACGTACTTGAGATTTTTTCTTTGGAAGTTATCAAGGCCTACAGAGTAACCAAAGAAAAATTATCTAAGAATCCTGTCGTCGCCGCATGGTTTCTAATCCTTTTATTCGCGGGCGTTAGGATGACTCTTTTTGTCATCGATACCCTTGCCGAGGTAGAGGAGCTTCTCATTCAACCATCTCGTGGAGATGTTCTTTTTACCCTTTTTTTCGTGCTGATGGCAAAGGCGTCGACAGAAACCTCCGAGGATACTTTCAGCAACCAAACGCTGCAGTACTATTTTACCTCACCTATCAAAAACCTCAACATACTTCTATCAAGATTGTTCAAAGTCTTTTGGTACAATCTACTGCTGGTAGGAGTGGTCATGTCAATCATTACCATGATAATTAGTATAGAGGATATCACGTTACCTACCGACCGATTGTTTTATCCACAACTCTATTCTCTCATTATACTGGCACCGATTGCAGGTTTCAACATCGCCCTTTTTTCAAAACAGGAAAATCTATACGTGAAGGTATTACTAACATTGGCATTCGGACAGATACTCACAATAGTATGGTTGATACTGCAATCATCCCTAAACCCGACTACTCAACTTATCTACACTTCCATCATGATCCCTATAACCATAATGATAACTCTCATCTCTACTCCTCTTTTCAAATCCGCTTGGGTTGCGGGAATCAACGGTAAAAACAGCCGGATCCTTCGTTTTCATCGAAAAAAGGATTTTCTACCTGGATTCATACCTACTCCAGTAAGAAAGGTGGCACAGGCAGAGATCTTAAGAAGATGGAGAAACCGGCAGATACCTGCCACTATAGGAGTAACGGCTTTGTTAAGCCTGGGACTTTTGATTATCTATCACCAACTCGGTCCGAATCCAGATATAGGATTCGATGTGGGAAAGTACTTTTATCCCGCGTTGATAGCTATGACCGCCTACACCGCCGTTGTTATACAGAGCGTAATACCTTCCCTTACTTTGTTCAGCCGTGACGGAAAAAGGTTGTGGGCACTAAGAACGACCCCTGTCGATTTCAAGGGAATCGTATGGGGGAAGGGCGGTTCTTTACTGCTTTTCTCACCACTGACCTCCGCAATAGTAATACTCCCAATCACCTTCGTACTTGATTATCCTATTATGTTCACACTCTTCGCTTTAACAGCCATCTTTACCATGTACTTTTTATTCACCGGTATAGGGGTATGGATGGGGGTGATGTTTCCAAACTTTGATGAAACTAGTCGGGGGGCTCCCGACGTAATCATAATGTACACCTGTCTCATGCTTTGTCTTTTAGGTGGCGCATTATTTTTAGGACTCCCTACGGTCATACTAGAGATCGATAGATTTTTGGGATTAATGGCATGCATTCTTTTCGCCGACGGTGCCGCACTGACAATGGTACTTCTTTTCCAACATGCGGGTAAGAAGTACGAGGCTATGGAAATTTGAGGGCCGTAAAAATATTATAGGTATTAAACTCTTATTTTTTTATGAAATTACTCTTGTGTATAAGTGGCGCCTCGGGAGTTGTCTACGGTGAAAGACTGCTCAGAACCCTCTCAGATATTGAAGATATCGACGTTGATCTAGTTATATCCGATGCAGCTAAACAAATGATAGATCTGGAGTTGGACGTGGACGTGAACACCATAAAGCGGCTAGCTAGGAATAACTTTTCTCCAAATCAGATGGAAGCCCCTCCGGCATCCGGCAGTTCGTTGTACGACGCTATGGTGATCGTTCCTTGCTCCGTTTCAACACTTTCAAAGATAGCACAAGGAATAGCAGATAACTTGATAACACGTTCAGCCGCTGTAGTTTTGAAAGAAAATCGGCAGCTGATATTGGTTCCTAGAGAGACTCCTTTATCCAAAATACACCTTGAGAACATGGTAACAATTTGCTCCGCAGGTGGAACGATACTACCTGCATGTCCCGCCTTTTATGGAACGCCAAAAAACATCGATGATCTGGTTGACTTTATCGTAGGTAAACTGCTTGACTGTTTGGAGATTGAGAACGAGATATATGAACGTTGGATTACTTGATTCAGAACTTCTTCTTTGTTCTCAAATCCTCAACATGGTCGAACTCTTTTTTGGTTATACTTAGTTCCGCTTTAGACATGGAACTGGGATTCAAATGTATCAAGTATGTCGTGGCGTTAAAAGAGCATGTATCTGTGGTTTTCTTGAGGAGCTTTGAGACTCTTTCAAATCCATTCTCAACTATCAGGTATTCCAGTCCATCAAGAAGTATGATCCCTCTTTCGTTTTCCCTAGAGAAGTTAGAGATTGCACGTACAAGATCGAATTCTAGCCGAGTCGGGTCGAGGACATCATGCTCATTTGAGGCGTGATCGGACAACCATTTTATATCTAAGCCTTGAAGAGAAAACTTTTCACGTATCTTGGAAGGTATTTTGGTGGTTACAACCATACCGGGTTGTCCGTCTTTTACGAATTCTGAAAGTATAGAAAATACTTTATCTCCCTTGTCTTCAAGAAATAGGTAATTATATCCTTCTTTTAATTCCCTTTGAGATTTCTTACAAGCCGGGCACTTTACCGTTAGAAGATTTTTGTTTATAGGAATGGTGAATATCTCCCTACATGAATTACATTTGTGTTTTTTAACGTTCGAAGGTTTTTTAACCTTTCTATCAGCCGGAGTGGTGGGGATTTTCTTTTTAACAGGTGGTTTAGTATCTTCTAGCGGTATTTGATTTGACTTATGTTTATAAAATACTTTTGAAATAACGATGCTAGATACGACAAATGCGGCAGCGATTATAACCAGATAAAGTCCACTGATAAAAATAGGACCGAGGGATGGGACGAAGTAAATGATTAAAATAACTAAGGACAGCACTCTAGCAAATATATGTGTAAAGGTGTCCTTTTCAGCCTTCGCTTTTTTCGAGGGATGATACACGTCACGGTACTTTTTGAATTCCGTTTTAGGTACCTTTACGGTAAAATATGATGCTAGAGCCACGATAACGAACAAAATTTGGGGATTCTCTAACACGTTGAATTGCTTCCACCGTATTGAGGCCCGTGGTTCATCGTATCCTTCATAATCCGCCGAGTAATGCAGTAGTTGTCCGGCTGGTGTTCTTATGACGTACAAAGTACCGTCCTCGTAAACCGGTTCATAGTAACTGTGTGTTCCCACAAAATAAGTCCAATGGGAGAGTTTAGAATTACCGGTCCATTCAACACCATAACCGTAAAATATTCTGAGTTCGTCTCCTTCCTCGAACTCGAAGCCGTCAAGCAGTTCTACACTACCGTCTTCTGAAACCACATAATTGTAATCTTCAGGTGGAGTTAAAACCGTATGATTTCCACCTGAATCGAATCGGATGAGTCTAGCCTGTACATCCCCATCTTTTACCAGAAGGTTACCGTGTTCAAGTTCGAACTCGGTTTCAAATCCACTCCCCGCATTCTCTATTAGTACCTCCTCCGCAGGAATTATAATAGAGTCGAAGAGTGCCGTCATCACCCTGTGATCCGCCATGTTCAGATTGTACTCCTGAACACCTGGAGCTTCGTGAAAACTGATGGTGAACTTAATTTCTAGGGACGATGTGTCTTGAGCGGTACTTCCGACTAGGCCCACTGTATCGTCATGAACGTTATTGGTAGTTAGAGATGACCGGGTTATTTTTAAGCCGTGATAATTTATTTGGTCATCTGGATCAATATCCCTCTGTGGGGTGAAGCCATATCTTGTATACGCATGACTCTCTCGGTACCCATCCAGAGTTGTTCCTCTCTGAACATAAGATTCAAGCATCTGATTGGTTTGAAGATACTTATTCAGCTGTTCCTCGGTTAAATGACCCTCTCCGTCGCCTACGCTCATAATCAGTGCCCTTCGCAGATCTCTAGCAGTTGCACCGGTCAACCGCCAACGTATATTTCCGCCACCAACTTCACCGGCCTGGGGTATTAACTGTAGGTTGGTATTGCACTCCAGCGTTCCTCCGTGAGTACCCGCTGTCTCCGTAGCACCAATAACGGATATGATCGGCGAAAAAAGTGCTATTGTAAATACGATTGCGAAGATTTGGATTAGTTTTTTAGACATCGTGCTCAGTAATAGAAGTGTCTTACCAATATATAATTTTGATGGAACATCGCCCATCGTTTGGTTTATATAATCGTAAACATATGACTGTTATAGAGTGCATATGAAAAAAAGCCCCCTGACCAGCAAAGTAGAGGAAGAACTTGACATATTAGCCCGCACGGTGGACATACTAGTTGCTGTAGAAGAAGAACAGCCTATAGGTATCTCTAAATTGAGTACGATTTTAGATATACCGGAGCACAAAGTAAGATACTCGTTGAGGATGCTCCAGAAAGAAGGGATAATACAACCTACCGCCGCAGGGGCGGTGATATCATCCGAGCACAGAGAATTTAAAATGCATTTGAAAGAGCTACTCAAAGAGTTGAAAGAAACTATGAAGAGGTTACAAGGAGTTGTTGATATATGAAGGATAAAAATTCGCTTTTAACCCAAAATTCAAATAAATCCTAGCTGTTCTTTTTTTCAATGTGCGGGGACTATGAGCTTCCATTTGAATTCTATGACGAGAAATTTTCAATAAGAACAGAGGCCTCTAGGGATGGTTTTACTTATACAAGAGAAGTACAGGACGACGTTGTTTCTAAACAAATTCTTACAGATACAGCAGTACTTAATCTGTCCCCCATCGAACCGATGAATCTACCGATGACGACGATCCATCTGGCATAGCGGGATTGTTTTCAGACTATTGGTGGTTATTCATTGTTCTTATTCTGGTCGTTGTAGTTGGGCTGATAGTTGTAATGAAGCGAGGTAAGAAGGGATCACAAATACAACAATATGAACAACCACGATCCCAACAGCCACCATACGAACAACCTACTGAACCGCCGACAGAACAACCGGTCTCTCAAGAATACCCGAACAACAGCCCCAAGAACGACCAACACAGCCCCCACCACCTGAACCTCCGGAGGACCAACCACCCGCTGAAGAGGAATGGTAATAGGATTGTAAAATAGGTTTGAGCTTACCTGCTCTGCCCCAGAAGTTTCATATAATCCTCGCGCTATAAACCGGTATGTACGGAGACCACGTCATACCTGTGGAGGTAGTTAAGGACGAACTCACCATCTCAGTCAGCCATACGGATGGACGCCTTTTGTATCACAGGGAGTTTGGAGAAGATGTGGTCGAGAAGGAGTTGTTGGCCGGTAAAGGTAAAATCCTGATCTGTCCCGTGGAGCCGATGAATCTACCCAAAAACATCACTTCCTCATTGCTGGTGGAGTTCGAAAAACCTCTGGTGGTTGAGCCGAGATACAAAAAACGTGTATTCGTCACTTTTCCAACGGAGATAGGTGTATTCACCGGCAAAGGAAAGTCGGCTAGATACATAGATATATTCGGGTTGAACAAGCCCAAATTTACACTATACGGCGATGTGAAAACCGGAAGTATCTGCAAGTACTGGAAGAGTGAAGTTTACCATAAATTACCTAAAATGGACCCGGCCTACGAAGGCATCATGGATCTCCATATATCCAACCTCAGCAAACGTTGGGTGGAGGTGACCAAGGTGGTTTTCAGTGCCTACGGAATGAAAATTTATTATGATTCCGGTGTCGTTTCGATGAGGGCATCTATGATCATCCAAGGAGAAGACCATTCAGAAACAAAATTTATCGACAAACCACTTCGAAAGGGGATGAAATCATCCAAGGAAATTTACGTCCATAGTATACAACCCCTTAAAGGCCAGAAATTCATCATGGAGGGCGGCATATGATGGATACCGAGATATACACGGGAGTTACCCTTTTTGAAATTTTGAAGAGTTTATTGATACTGCTGGTAATAGTTATCATCGGTAAGATGATCAGTCTTAATTTAAGAAGAACACTGAAAGACAAAGCTTCCAAAAACTTGATAGTTACTTTATCCAAGATCATCAACTATGTCGCTTTGTTCATAGGTGTTATTGTTATCTTACCCATATTACAGATAAACATGTCCGGTTTTCTGGTTGCCGGAGGCATAATGGCCATCATTATCGGATTTGCCAGTCAGAGTATCGTTTCTAACATGATCTCGGGCATATTCCTGATATTCGAACGCCCTATACAAATAGACGATGTGGTGAACATCGACGGTAATCTGGGTATGGTGGAAGATATAAGGATAATCTCTACCTCCATAAGGACCTTTGACGGTGTATTCGTCAGGATACCGAACGAAAAAGTATTCACCGGTACCATCACCAACTTCTTGGAGAATGTAGCTCGACGGTTCGAATATGATATTGGCATACGATATCAGGACGACGCCGACCGTGCCATGGAGATAATCAAAGAGCTGATCGAAGAGCACCCTCTGGCACTCAAGAACCCGCCACCGCAGTTATTTGTTCAAGACCTGGGTGCCAGTGCCGTTGATCTAAAGGTGAGGATATGGACACCTTCCACAGACTGGTTCCAGGTACGGATGGAGTTGCTTTGGCAGATCAAGAAAACACTGGAAGAGAACGATATCAAGGTACCGTTCACACAACAGGAAGTCTGGTTCATGAACGAGCTAGAGATGAAGGATAAAGGTATGTGAGCGATTTCGACTAAAAGGTTTTAATATATCCTCCTTTTACAGTGTGCTGAATACCAAGAAGCATATTGCGTAGGAATCAAAGATTCCTCCTATCGCCTTATTGGAATTGCAAAGCAATTCCATCAGTGTTTGGGATTCGTCACGAATTCCGAAACATCAAGCAAAGCTCTCGCGATGCCGTCATAGGAACAAAAAATCCTAGTTTCTTGAGACTAGTGAGAATTTACGTAGTAAATTGCCGTCGTAGCTCAGTGGTAGAGCACTCGGCTGTTAACCGAGCGGTCGCCGGTTCGAATCCGGTCGACGGCGTACTTATTCTTAACCACTTTCACTTTTTTGTACACCCCTCTCCCGTTCAGCTTTAAATAGGTTCTAACGGGTGTTACTTACGTGAAGCACATGGAAAAAGAAGAAGACGCACACTATAGCTGGAAAGAAGTATATGTAAACCTTGGATGCGATCCACGATATGAAGATGAATAGGTTAGGCTACACCGACCACATATAAGAGCTGATCAACTATCTGGGGAATAGTTGGTCTCCGATTCTGTTCGGTACTCTTGAAGATAGGTCCCTCCCCTATCTTCATACATACCATAAGTTTTAATAATAAGAAGTTAAATAGCCCTGGGAATCCTAACTATAGGTAACAAGTACCCCTAAAAGACCTAACACTTTTGAGGTGACAACCATGACCGACATCAAGGAGATACGGCAGATTTGCGAGATGCTAGACCAAATAACAGGAGACACTTCTATACCCAGGAATATAAGAAATGCGGCGGATCAATGCGAAAAGCTGCTTTTAGAATCAGAGGACGAAATAGACGTTAGAATAGCCTCATCTATCTTCAAACTTGAAGAGATGGCCGACGATCCAAATATTCCTCTACATGGGCGTACGATGATATGGAATATAATCAGCAGGTTAGAATCCTTAAAGCAGCATAATAACTAATCTCTATCTCTGAAACTCTTTCTCTTTATTAATATAATCTTGAAGTTCCTTTTTCAGGTCTGAAACTTTCAGGCGAATTTGGTTAGTGGAAGATATTTCTCGAATCGTCACGGTATCATCTTCAAGGGTGTCGTAATCCACCGTCACACAATAAGGAGTCCCTATTTCGTCCTGACGGGCGTACCTCTTACCAATGGACCCACTCTTATCCCAGAACGCATTAAAACTTGATTCCAAATATTCAAATATCTCTCTAGATTTCTCGAGCAAACCGTCCTTTTTTACCAGTGGAAAAACAGCTACCTGATACGGTGAAATATAGTCCGGTAAATCAATCCAATCCCTTTCCCCTGTTCTGTAGCCTAAATCCAGTAGTGCCCAGATATTTCTATCCACCCCAAAACTCAACTCTATAACGTGTGGAATCTTTCGGTCACCTTCTATGGGAATGTTCATCTTTTGACCGGAAGCATCCTGATGCTGTGTAAGGTCGTAATCACCACGGTAGTGAAGACCGGCAACTTCCTTCCAACCTCCAAGTGATTCCATATTCACCTCTACATCGAAATGAATGCGGTTGTAGAAAGCTTTCTCATCATCGGACAATTCTCGCAATCTAAATCTATCCTTTGAAAGCTCCATCTTCTCAGAATAAAACTCGAACATCTTTGCTAGATGGTACCTATAAAATTTAGGCAGATCGTCTAAATCATCTAACGAGACACTTCTAACCTCTTCCCATCCCGCTCTCAACAGAGACAGTTGTTTACTGGTTAGGTTATCATAGGCCTCTTCGAATTCTTCGCTGTGGTGCTCCGGAATGAAGAATATCTGTAGTTCGGCTTGTCTGAACTCACGGAGTCTATAAACCCCCTGTCGTGGTGATATTTCATTTCTAAAAGCGCTTCCGACAGTGGCTAATCCAAGGGGCATCTTCCTACGAAGAGCACGGTATTCCCGAGGAAAGTTCATATAAGTCCCTTGTGCGGTTTCAGGTCGTAAAAAGCCTTTACGATCTCCCTTTGGGCCTATGTCTACCTGGAACATCATGTTGAAGTTCTCCGGCTCACTTAATTCTCCACGACAGTCTGGACAGGTGATTTTATTCTCCTTTATAAAAGAGGCTATCTCGTTTTTGCCCATCCATTCTGCGGATTCCCCCGTAATATCCTCTAGAAAATGATCACCGCGATGGCTGTTTCCACATCTTTTACACCCTACCAGAACATCTGAGAAGTGATCTACATGTCCAGAGGCTTCAAGAACTCTATGGGGTAGTATGTTTGGAGTGTATATCATATGATAATGTTCTCCAAGGCCCAGGAAGTAATCCTTCCACATCCTCTCCCAATTATCTCGTAACCGAGCACCTAAATGTCCGTAATCATAAAAACCGGCCTCACCGCCGTATATTTCCGAGCTCTGCCATACAAAGCCGCGGCGTTTACATACCGACTCTAGTTCTTCCTTATCCGCCACGGGAACACCTCATAGTAACGTGTGGATTAAGTCTAATTCGTAAACCATGGTTTCTAGATAATCCATCTCATCGACTATAGGAAGCTGGCCGAAATCGTTTCGCCGCATAAGCCGCGCGGCTTTATAGACATCGGTTTTAGAAAAAACAGAGAGTGGTTCAGAGACCATTGCATCATTGACGGATATATCGGGCATTTCTATCTTTGACTCCTCGTAGTAAAGTTTCATTATGTTGCGAACACCTTCCCACGACCAAGCCTCTTCATCCTCTCCCAGTCCCAACTCCGAGATCACGATATCACCGCTTATTTCGGATAGATTGAAAAGATCTCTATCGGTAATTATGCCTATTAGCGCCGCATCTTTATCGACCACTGGAAATGCATATAATTTTGTAAGCTTCATGGTCTGTAATGCGACCTTGATCGGAGTGCCTTCGTACAGTGGAACACAGGGCCTTGTAGCGGCTTCGCCAACCGGGGTTTTTATCTTTTTATTCTCCACATAGGCAAGCATATCGGCGGTGGTCAATATGCCTACACAGTAATCCTCTTCATCTTTAACAGGTAGGTAATGTATATTGTCCTCTACGAACTTCTGAGCTGCGGAATCCAGCAATTCATCTTGATATACGCTGGGGTGGTCTTTTGTATATAGTAAAGCCAGTTGATCCTCATACGGGTGTTCAAAAAAGTCGTGACGACTTATTAAACCCTTGAGCTTGCCGCCTTTTATCACCGGTACCCCGGTGAGTTTGTTCTTCACCATCAAATTGATAACGTCTCTGCGGTTTCCGGGTAGCTCGGCCGTGATCGGGTCTTTAGTCATCAAGTCAGATACTTTTTTCATTATTTCATTCCTCCTTTGTTTTTATTACCATTACCGGACACTTTGCATGTCTTACCACTCTTTCCGTGATGCTGCCCACCAGTAGTCTTGAGAGTCCAGAACGTCCGTGAGTCCCTATTACGATAAGGTCAAAATTTTCCGATTCCTCAACAATTATGTCGTCGGGATGGCCGTTAACTAGGCTCTTCTCCAGTTCAACACCCATTTCATCGGCCCGCTCTTCGATTTCATCAAGAATCTCGTTGCCTTTCGACTCCATATGCCCCCGAAGGGTAGTGATAAGCTCATCCGGAGGTATATCCCTGAAGGTCATGGTGTCCACTACAAATAGTACCTTCACTTTGGCTCCTGTCATCCTTGCTAAAGCTAGTCCTTTATCGACTGCTACTTCACTGGTCACCGATCCATCGGTCGGTATCAATATTCGTTTGAAATCTTCCATTTTACCACTCTACAATTTCCAACACATCGTCAGGGGCCTTTCTCGTGACCACATCGTATGCCGGGTCGCCCCTAGGTTGACTCAGTATCATGTAATCTTCCTTTGAATCATCCCTGGGTTCTGAAGGGCCTATACAGTAAGGTAAATTTAAAGCTTTTCTAGGATTCCATGTCGCCATCATCAAAATATCGAGGGGGTCAATCTCCCCTTTAAACCGTGATATTCTAAACGCAGCCTCCATCTCTCTGAACATGTTAGGAGAGGAGAGCATGGCGTTATCGGTACCTAAGCACGGTGTTAAACCGGCCTCTAACATCCCTGGAATATCGGGGATTTTACCAAAAAACATATTCGAACGAGGGCAAACCACAACGGGAATATCTTCCAAGACACATACTAAAAAATCGTCCTGGGTGGCCTCGACCATATGAACGAGATGATGTACTCCCAGTTCAATTACACTATCTATTGGTTCTCTCACATCCTCACTGCAGTGCATCGATAGAGGTTTACTCATCTTTGCCGCCGCCTGAGCTATTCTACCCAAAAGGGATTCGTTCCAATCACGATACGAACTCAAACCTATTCCATCGGACAGTGATAAGAGCTTATTCAATTCCCACTCATCGTACTTTTTTTGAGAGGGTCTAGACATTATCCGAAGCCGAAGCCTTTCTTCAAATTCTTCGAAAGCTGTACGAATGACGCGAATTCCGTCAATGCCACCTTCCCTGAAATCCACGATGTCCCGGATACCCGTATCTATAGCATCTTGAAGATAGCCTTTTAAAGCCTGGATCATCTCCTTCTCGGATGCTTTCGCCAAAGCTTCATGTTTGAAACCGTTTGGCCCTACGATTTCAGCTAAAGTACCTGACGGTACTTTCTTTACAACAGAATCACCTGTGTGTGTGTGTGCGTTGTAAAAAGTGGGTACGATTATTGCCGGTATGCCTTCGGCTCCACCCTCTTCAAAATCAACTATAGAACCTATACCTCTTTCCCCCCAAATGTCAGATTCCTCTGAACCGCCTTCTACGCTGAGTTGGGCTTGAATAAACCCCTTTTGTGTCAAAAAGGGACCGGAATAAGTTCTCATAGTTTCTGAAACATGCATCTCATTAATAACTCTTTACCCCGTCAGGCGTTAATTCCCTTTTTTGTCCCTGATATCCGCATTGAGGGCATCTTGTTATGTGTATGTTAACCAGCATATCACATTGAGGACATTTTTTGCTGAGATTGGCTCCACAAGAGTTACAGGTTAACAAAGTGTCGTTGTGTTTCTCACCGCACACCGGGCAGTCGAAGTAAGTTTCCTCAATAGCCTCTTTTTCATCGTAGATGGTAGTGTCTTTATCTTCGGTAACGTCCCTCGTCCGTTGAATGGATTTTATAGTCCTAGGAACAACTAAGATTACAAATATGAGTGAAACTACGAATAAAGGTATTGCCATCAACATGGGACCATAGTTGAAACCCATTTTATACGAAGTTTCTTCGATACCTCGAAGTTTTACCACGGTCCAAACCGAAAAGAACAGTGCTATGCTGGAGAACACTAAATGGGGGATGCCGCCCATCATTAGATAATTAGAAATACGTTTACTAGTATTTTTTATTGCGATTGCAACGCTCAAGACAAGTGAGCATATAAACGCACCCCAATATGCAAGCTCGGCGTATAATATATAATCAAAAATATATGCAAATGACTCCTCTTCAAGAACCGATAAATTAATCCGAGTATACCATAGATCTATTCCCGAAGAAAACTCAATGATCCATGGTAGAGTCCATGAAAGAACCAATGCTATAATGGAAAGGTTGATCAACATCTTAATCATGTTACGAAGTAATTTTTGAGTGACTTTCATTTAATTCACCATCTCCGAACGATCCTTTTGCTTTGAATTACTAACTATTTCTTCGTATTTTATAGATTTTAATTCTTTTTTCGAACCTCGAAAGCCGATTACCATGGAGGTTCCGCCTAATGCCGTGAGTATAACAGGTGCTGGGAACCATATAAAAAAGGCCTCGTCCGACTCTAACATAACACGGATAATCGCCATAAACAATCCTTGGTACATAACACCGGTGTATATCAGCAGCAGTCCCGGCACGATTATCGCGATTTGGGAAATAAAATTAATCCATTTTGAAAAACTGTGTTCAATAACTTCTAGTTCCTTTAGAAACATTGAAAAAACCATCACCGTACCGAAGGCAGCTAAAGATACGGCCGAGTAAACCGCCAACCTGCCGTGTAAAAATATTGCCGATTCCTTTGATGCTTCACGATAATAGGTGCTGAAACCTATATCCAAAGCATCTCCACTTACCCACGGGAATAGATAAACCGATATTATCGCTACTACCGCTATTGCCAGTAGAACGAATCCAGTCAATATGGACGTTCCCTTTATCTCTCTTTTTTTCTTGCTTTTCACCATCGTATCTTTTTCTCCAATAAGAAGTTCTTTTCGAACTCCCCGAAAAGGGACTGGGGGGTCATATATAAATTTTTTTAGAAATCGAAAGATTGTGGGGAGAAAAGCGCCGAGAAAGGGATTCGAACCCTTGAGATGCAGAGCATCACGAGCTATATGGCCCTAATAGAATGGGTCTCCAAGCTCGCGCCGTTCCAGGCTAGGCTATCTCGGCATACGATATTTCTGAAATGACCTTAATCATACACTATTATTTATGTTCTTTCCATTGTGATGGATAACTACCCGTGGGTTTGAAAACCCTGTTAGTCTTGACCACTAAACCTTGATCCATCTCAATTATCTGAGAAGCATCAAATAGAGCTACACCATAGGCCAATCCCTCATTTTTAGCAGAATACAGAACCACATGGTCTCCCTTATGGAATTCGTCCATCTCCAAAATCCCAGGAACCGCTAGATCTGCACCATTGAGGATACTACCAGCAGCAGTGTCTTTAACCTTGATTCCAGGATACAGTTCCAATGATCTCTCGTAGGGCAGAAGAAGTGAGGATAACCAGCTGGGATCTCCTTCTGTATAAAACTCAAAGGCATCTTTGAGATCCTGTAGAGTGCTACAGTCACTTTCTTTGAAACCGCCGGCCTCGACCCTTCTAAGCTGCATCATATTGGCACCAGTACCTGCAGCCTTTCCCATATCTTTACAGAGAGTGCGTACGTAAGTACCTGACTGACAGCGTACCCGCATCAGGTACTCCTTTTGGTCATGATCTAGTATTTCAATCTCGTATACGGTTCTCTTTCGGATACGGCGTTTTACACCCGACCTAAGAGGAGGGGTCTGATATATCTCTCCGACAAATTCTTTAACAAGAGAAGAAACCGTTTTTTTGCCGATATTGCCGTGAAACTTTACTGCGGCGATATACTCTTTTGGTGCCGCGTGTAATAAGTCAGTTACCCTAACGGAGTGGCCCAGACCTATTGGAAGAACCCCTGTTACCTTCGGATCGAGTGTTCCGCTGTGCCCGGCCTTCATACCACACATATTCTGAACCCAAGCGGAAATTTGATGGCTGGTTGGACCGGATGGTTTGTCGATCACCACTATGCTCCTTTCGATTAAATCGTCAACTGCTCTGTTTTCAGGATACTCGCCGTAGGGAGAAAGGGTATGGATTCGGTCTCTAACATACTTCAATACTAGCACCCTCTATAATTTTATCAACTATCTCTTCGGGACCGTGTTTTTCAGAATCGGTTACCAAATCGTATATCCCTTTATCAGCTAGATCTATATCGTAATATTTACTGTATCTTTTGAATTCACTATTTTCTCTCATTATTACCTGTTGCCGGATTTCTTCAGGTTCAACTCCCTCTCTCCTCGCTATGCGTTTTACCCTTACCTCCAGAGATGCTTCCAGCCAAACTTTGTAGGAAGCTATGCCCTCTTTATGAAGCAGCTGCCCTGTTAACCTGCCCTCTAAGATCGTACCGGACTTTGCAAGTTCAAGCATGCGCTGGTCGAGCTCTAAGTCAAAAGAAGAGTCTCTTTCGGCCATCTCACTAAACTCCTCAAGACTTACTCCGTGTTCTTTAGCGAGTGATCGGAAAACATCGCCGCTGTTCGAAAGATCCATGCCCGTTTTTTGAGCCAAGAACCTAGCTGCGGTGGAAGTACCACTGCCGGGAAGTCCGCTTATCGTTACAATATTGTTAATCATCCCTATCCCGTGTCTTCTATATCGTTTAGACGTTTTTTATATTTAAGCATTTGAAGCACCATTCTCAAAGCTTGGCCGATTGGAGCGGACACCAATATGTATACAATTATCCATTGTGGAAAGAATAATAACTGATTGGTATATCTAGCGTTGGGTTCCCAAGGCGTCGCATAGGCATCATTCGGTAAATCACCTAGAAATGTCCACATGGCGGCAAATACGGATATAAAAACGATAGTCGTGAGTATCATGGACTTGAATTGAGGTTTCATGGTTTTCATCTGCATGGCAGAGACTTTTGGTTGAAGCTTATCTAATTTCTTCAATTTAGAGGTTTTATTAGCCATCTTGGCGTCCATACGTTCTTTGTTATAGGCCGCCGTTTTCTTCTGTAGCTCAGCCATCTCGACCCAATCGACCATGAAATCCCGAACCACGGTAGAAAATACTATCATGAGAGTACCTGCAATAATCAGAGTTACCAGAGGATACTGACCATCGAAGCCGACTACTGCGAAGAGCGGCCTGCCTATTGCGTTACCCAAAGAATAACGAAGTTCTTGGTCTATAAAAACCATTAACGTGAGAATAGCCAAGAACATATATCCAAATCGTTTCCAGTTGAACATTTTGACCGGCTGTTCCGGGGCGGATTCTTCCTCTACCGACTCTTCTTCACTCAATTGATTACACCTCTGAACGCTACTGACTACCGAAGAAATCTCGGAGTACAGGATGCATCTCCATCATCTGTTCCTTACCAATCTGCTCATAAAGCTGCACCAATATACTCACGGCTAGGAAAATACTGATACCGGTTGCACCACCCACAGATCCCAACATGTTAGAACCTGCTGCAAGTGCCCCCATGAATATACCGCTGAAACTGGTAATAGTGGGAATGTATCTCTCGAGAACTTTCTTGAGAACCCTAGGATCACGTCTGAATCCTGGAATTTGCATGCCGCTGTCCTGGATCTGCTCGGCCACCGATTCGGCGTCCATGTTAGTTGTTTTCACCCAGAAATTAGCAAAGAGCAGACATGCAACAGTCATGAAAGTGAAGTGAACTATAACCCGTGCCACCAGCTGCAGCTTACTGTAACTCCAATCCACACCTTCAGGGGACATCATGCCCGCGTACCTCTCTGAAATAAGTGGCAGAAGCCACTCTTGAAGACCGTTGACGTTAGAGAGATACCAAGCCCCCCCAGCTATAGGTTCTGTACTGCCGGGTGGGAACACACCCAGCCACCACTGTCCACCTAACATTGGGAAGTTCTGGAAGGATGGATTAGTATAAAACAGCATGGCAAACAAGTTGATGTTGGCCATCAAAGCGGCTACGAGAATAACAGGCATTACGGAGGTATATATCAACTTGATTGGATATCTACCTCTAGCTCCACGTGCCCGTCCATGTGATAATGGTAGCTCTATCCTCGAGGATTCAACGTAAGCAATTATCAGGAAAATAACGATAGTGGTAACTAGTCCAAAAAGAGGATTGGGTTGATGTAAAAGAATTTCTTCAAAGCCACCTCTAACGAGTTCAGATGAAGAGCTGTTTTGAACAATGTGTATAGTCTTGGGAATAGCTCCTGAAGGCACTGCAGTTTCTCCACCGGGCGTCGGGGCCCAGTTGAAAGTTCCGGTAAATATACCTTGTGCAACTCCCGCAACTATGAAAAGACTGATACCGCTTCCTATACCCCACTTGGATACAACTTCATCCATTAGGAACAGAAAGTAACCTCCTATGGCAATCTGTGATACAATAATAATCCGTGCTAACATCATTCCTTGTCCAGCAAAGACTCCATCTATCGCACCAACAAGGTTAGTACTTGGATGTAAGTATCCGAAGGCCTGAGGTACGGCCTGTACCAGTATCATTATGATTACCAAAAACTTCTGTGTGTTTTGATATAAAGCCTTATCTTCGTCATCTTTCATATCAAGATTTACGATCTCTGCTCCTTGAAAGAGCTGCATCATAATGGACGCATTTACTATTGGCGTTATACCTAAATGGACGAAAGAGCCGGACTCACCAGCAAATATCGCCCTGAACTGGGCGAAGAGATCCAGAGTTCTTTCTGCGTCGAGACCATATATTATTATGTTGGTCATGACGAAGTATATCAACAGGATCAAAATGGTGTATATTATCTTGGTCTTGAAGTGCACATGCCCATCGGGTTTTTTAACCATTGGCATGCGCTCGACAAGGGGTTTCAACTTGTACAGCCGACTCTTTTCATCCTTAGCCATCTATATTCGCTCCTTCAATTCACTCAGTTATTACCTCCCCTCCTGCTTCCTGAACCTTTACAACTGCTCTTTCACTGGAGGAAGGTACTTTTATCTTCATCTGATAACGTGCCTTACCGCCGCCCAAAAGTTTATCGTACCCTGCTTTAGAAAGATCAACATGGTATACGGAGCCTTCTTTTTTTGCAAAGCCTTGTTGGACAAATCGATCCATCTTCATTTCCACATCTAAAATGTTGATGGTTTCAACCTCTTCAACGAGACCTTGTGGTCTGGAGAAACCTTTGGGACCAAAGTAATTTGGATCCTTTTTGACGGTGGATATATACTTATGCTTCTGTAATCCGGCTTTACCTCTCCCACCGCGCTCACCAGCACCTCTTCCACCTTTGATACCCCGGCCATGAGTTCTTGAACCTCTATGTTTTTTTGTCTTTTTCTTACCCATTTAATTCACCTTCATTTATCTCTGGCCCCAACATCCTTTCCAAAAGTGATTTGATTTCCGTACCTCGATAACCCAGGGAACCGCCGTTCTTGCAATGTTTCTTGATACCTTTATATCCACCCTTAGGCGGATGAAGTCTAAATAGATTTTTTAAACCCGGTATATCTGAAAAATCAGCATCCCCGGACAGCAACGCCGCTGCGAACTCGTCCACGGATTTTAGATCAGTGTTCTCTGAAACCATTTCATCTGTCAAACCTCCGTTTGTAGCTCGGTGGCGTAGAAGCATCGTGAGAGTATCGGACTCTATCTCACCCCATGTGACCATATGCTGAACCCTTTTGATCATGCCCTCCACCGAACCACTAACAGGTAAAAGTGAGCAGTGATTGACCTTGGTAAGATGCATTTGACGAAGGGTTCGGTCCTGAATATCTGATGATTCTCTTGAACTCCTAATTCTTAAAACAACGTATTTCATTCATCATCACCCTCTTTCAAATCAATCTTATCCTCGTTGGAGGGAGAGGATTTGGCTGTAGGTGATACTGCAAAGTCCAT
>JAFDUB010000133.1 GCA_019594025.1 Thermoplasmata archaeon | reverse complement strand
CAGAGATTGATGAAGATGTAGATAAGGAGGATTACGACGAGGTATTGGAAAAGGCAGATAGATTACTGTACTTGAGTGGAAACGCGCTAAGAGCAAAGATTCTCTACGAAGAAAACCGTTCAAGATTACAGGAACTGAAAGAGGGAGGAGAAGATGTAAAAGAGTTATTGGAATCGGTGAAAGAGGGAAGAAAGAAAGCTGATGAGGGGGAGTACCAAGAGGCGTTAAAGCACTTTGAGGAAAACATAGAGAAATTGGAAGTAGCGTTGGTCGAATTGGAGAAAAAAGAAAAGGAGAAACTCTCTATAAAGAACGTAGAGGAGATGGTTTCGGAAATGCGATCCCTGCTTATGATTGCTAGAAAAAAAGGAATCAAAGTCAAGGGTGGGAAAGACATAATAGAAGAAGCTGTTGAATCCACTGCGGCAAAGGACTTCGAACATACACTCTCTTTACTGGAAGAAGGAAGAGAACAAATCGTCGAAACCATCATCGACAAGATAGACGAAAAAATAGTTTCCCTGGAACTCACCATCGAAGAGGCTGGGGGTGTTCCTGAAGTTGAAGAGCATCTACAGGGGGTTAAGGAAGGGATTCAAAGTGAAGATTACAAAACCGCTCTTGAAAAAATCTCATCGGCGGAAGATGCGATGGAGGAATTTGGAGAACCCGCCGTGGGGACTACCGACTTCGTTTCGGAAACAGAAGAGATGATAGATGAGGCTGAAAAACTGGGATTTGATATTTCTGAATCCAAAGAGATCATATCTAAAGCAAAGATGGATTTGATTGATGGTAACGAAGACATAGCCATAGGCAAAACTGACGACGCCATAGACACAATCCTAGAGCAGGTACCGTCCCAGTTTAAATCTTTTGTAAAAGGGGCACAGAATGATTTAAAAAAGGCCAAAATATCCGGTATGGACATATCCGATTCGATAATGTTATTGAAACAAGCCAGCTTCGCAAGGGAGGAGGAGAATTTCGAGAAGTGCTTTGAGTATATGAACAAATATCAAAGGGTCATGAGGGAAAAGTGGGAATAAATGAATCCTTTCAGAGGAACCAAACTAGTTATTTTTGATATGGACGGAGTTCTTGCAGATGTAAACAGTTCGTGGGCATGGATACATCAACACTTTGGAGTAAACAACGACGAATCTTTAAATGCGTATCTGCGAGGGGAGATCGATGATGAAGAGTTTATGCGCAGAGACATAGCTTTATGGCGTCGGGAAAATCCTGAACTCACTAAACAATACATTAAAGATGTACTTAAAGAGGCGCCTTTGATGGAGGGATGCAGGGACTGTCTTACAAAACTGAAAAAGAAGGATTATCGTCTCGCGGTGATTAGTGGTGGACTAAGACCGTTAGTAGAGCATATCGGAGAGGACTATTTCGATTGGATAATGGTAAACGATATCGAAGAAGGATTGACAGGTGAAGGAGTGCTGGAGGTTCCACTCAACGATAAAGGCCGCCCTTTCAAAGAAGTGGTTAGGAAGGCCGGTGTTTCCGATAAAGATACCGTAGCTATAGGTAACAGCTTCATCGACGTACCGATGTTAGAACAAGCGGGTATCGGAATAGCTTTTAATCCCAATGATGAAGAAGTTTGCAGTGCTGCAGATATTATTATTAGACAGAAGGACCTTAGATTGATCCTTGATCATATATAAATATTCAAAGATACCATTCGTAAGGAGGGTATAAGCGACTCCAAGAGGACGAAAGGATCGTGAGTTAAAAGTCCTATCCCCTCGAGGATCTTGTGAGCAGAATTCATGAAAATCCAGACCGCTTAAACGTAGTGCCGTACTTCGACCGCCGCCCCTCTGCCTGCGGCTGTCATCTCGGGTCCGGACATGACCGCCTTTCCAACTCCCTTCAACTTACCGTTATGGGACAAGATACATTCGTCGTGTGGATGTATTCGTGGGTCGGCCTCTTTAACACCGACCGCGAAAACCGTCCCTTTAGGTCTAAAGTCGTCGATCTCGACCTGATAGATTACTTCATTATTTAGTATCTCTCCCCCCTGGATTGTCAGTGCTATCATACCTCTCTCGGCCACGATCATTCCCAGTTGTGTTTTGTCTTTTTCGAAACGGTAGTTTGGATATCTTCCCTTTACCCGAGCGTTTGCCAGCAGCTTTTCACCACCAGGACCGAACTGGAATCTAGCGAGGTTTGATAGACTCTCTTTAAGATATTCTTTTACATCCCCTGTGCGTTTTTCTACTATCGATATAAGATGTTCTTTCAATCGTTCGAGTGAGCCATCAGACGTAGGATGGTCTCCCTCCGTCGTGTTCGTACAATCTATATGATGGTTAACGAATTCCATATCCGGAGGAAGATGAGAGACTATGTGGTCATAACTGCCGTGTTTTAATACATGATCAAGGAGATCCAGTACTATCTCTTTCTCATCGTCGAACCATCTGTGACTCACCGGTATATCGTAGTTTTGAGCAGGGTAAAAAAGCTCTAGCTCCCTAGGAACCGCACCTAAAGGTGAGGTGAGTACCACTTCGTGTACCCGAGTCCAGTCGCTCTGGCCGGTGGCCTGGCGTATAAGCCAGTGTGTACGGGAGTTAAAATAAGGTTTTGAGGCGGAGCATGGTAATAGGAGTAGAACGCTGCGTTTTGGTGGAGTGTAGCGTTCCATCATCCTCTTTCTGAAACGGAGTATGTCAGGTCTCTGTAGAGATTCCCTCGTACATGCAAACAGCTTATCGCCGGAAACCGGTACGCCGGGGGAGACCGTATCGTATTCTTCATCGAGCAGTCTGAGGGCTTCAACCATCCACGGTTCCGAACGTACCCTGGATTCAACCAGTTCACGTATCCTTCCGTACTCGATGCTTTTTTTCACCAACTCCAGTTCGGCTCTCAGTTTATCCACGTTTTTTTCAGAATCTCCTGGAAATCCCATCCAATCGGATAACTCAACTCCTTGAGCATCCATGTACTCACAATACGATGTATCGAATATGTCTGCACCCATGTAGGTAAGAAGTGAGAGGTTCTGAGGCGAGGCGACCGCCGGGGCGTATATCAGTTTGTGAGGTGCGATCTTTCTTCTTAATGAAAGCACTCTATCGACCAGTATTTTCGCTCTCCCGATCATCTCCGGTGCATTACCTAAGATGTAAACTTCTGCATCGGGTTCCGGTTCTTGATCAAAAACAGGCTGGACCTTCAGATCTCCAGCTTTACTTTCAACTAGATGACCGCCTAGGTAATCGGGATACGCGAAGGCTTTAGGAAGATCACTCTCTT
>JAFDUB010000110.1 GCA_019594025.1 Thermoplasmata archaeon | reverse complement strand
TCATCAGTGAAGTATAATATACTGGATGAATTTTTACGGATTATAAAAATTTGTAAAATCACCAAACTTTTGACAGTCTCTATCAAACGATAACTTTTTAAGTGAGTATCTACATAATGTATATACAATGATAGCTAAACTCAAGAAATGGGGAAATAGCCTTGCGGTTAGGTTGACTAAAGATGAGCTTGAAGAATACGGACTCAAGGAAGGAGACGAGGTAAAAATCGGGATTGAGAAAGTAATACCGGAAGATGAAGTTGATTTGTCAGATATACCAACATTTTCAGAAACTGATAGAAAAGCTAGCGAACACCATGACAAATATCTATATGGTAGTGCCTGAATGCGTATAGCAGATACCTCTCTATTATACGCCCTCTTCTCAGAAAATGATGTTCATCATCAAGAAGCTATGAGGAAATTTAAAACTCCTGAACCAATTCTAATACCTTCTGAGATATGGTCAGAAACTATTTCCCTTATCCATTATCGTCAGGGATATGACATGGCTGTTAAAGCAGGGAATGCACTTTTGAATTTACCCCATGTAGATCTGTTAGGTTCAAGGATGGACATCATTCTTTCTTCATGGGATATCTATAAAAAAACAGAAGGTGATCTGAGTATTCCGGATTGTGTTGTTCTAATGTGGTGTGATAACAAAAATGCAACTTTACTCACATTTGATAATCATATCATAAAATATTTTGATGATAATATAGATTAAAAAACCCCTCACTTCAAGATTACTCCGAAAACTGTCACTATGCAAAATTCTTTATCAGTTCAGTCTTACCCGCCCTTCTTCTCCCATAGATGACCACGCCTCTTCGCACTCATCCAATTGAAAGTCCGCTAATTGTCTAATCTGTTACACAGGGCGGCAAAAGTTAATAATAACCCGAGTGAATTAATGTATTATGAAACTGGAGCTAAAGAAGGTACTTGGGAATATACTTCTTATCGCATTATTCCTAATTCTCTTCACGAGAGTAGTTTCTTTAACTACCGATGTTGAACAGCCGACTCCGGTTTCGGTGATCGCCAGCGGCAGTATGGAACCGGTAATGCGTAGAGGCGATATCATCTTCTGGGTTCCAACTTCCATAGAAAATGTGGATGTCGACGACATAATTGTTTTCAGAAGTTCGGTTCACGATGCGGTCGTAACGCATAGAGTTGTGGAAGTTAGAGAAGGTGCCGGAGGTACAGAACTGATCACGAAGGGTGATGCAAACGAATATGCCGATCAGATGGGACCTCACTACCCTGAAGCACCGGTAAGAGCGAATAATTTTCTAGGTAAAGTGGTGGCCGTGGGTGCTCAACCATTGTTGATACCTTTTGTCGGCCATATTTGGCTGGCTGTAGGTGGAATATTCAACGCTTTACTCGGCGGTACCTTCGGCGGCGGAGGTTTGCTGGTGTTTATACCCATAGCAACTGCAGGTATAATGATCATAGGTATGATACTCATAATGCCTGAAGACGATGAAGACGACAAAGTGATACGCCAGATAATCGGGAGAGAAAACGACAAGATGCACGTATTAGCTGTTTTTGCCATACTTATAATCGCCTTCATGTTGGTGATCATGCCCGCTACGTGGTATTCTTACGATAGCTACAGCGTCTCGTTGGGAGTAGGTGAACAGGCACAGTCCGCTACAGAAACCTTTTCGTACGTAAGGCCCGGCCAAGTTATCAATGGAACTCATCGACTACACAATCCGGGTTTTTTCCATACAAACATATACACCTATGCGGAAGGGCAAGGTTCCGGATGGATGGAGATAGAAGAGGAATACATGGGTGTGGATTCACACGGTACCATGAACGGAAGATTCTCCATAAAGATCCCGGAAGATGCTGAAAGAGGGACTTACAATTTCAACGTAAATCATTATCACTCACCTTTTTGGGCGCTTTATCCCGAAAGTTACATCACCAATACA
This sequence comes from Thermoplasmata archaeon, assembly GCA_019594025.1. GTDB lineage: Archaea > Thermoplasmatota > Thermoplasmata > Halarchaeoplasmatales > Halarchaeoplasmataceae > Halarchaeoplasma. The sequence goes on along the minus strand of JAFDUB010000110.1, from coordinate 2,939 downwards.
TTGAGCGATAACCCGGGCGGGGGAATTTTGATGCTGAACGCATTAACGGCTTTGATCTTCGCCGGACTAACCATGGCGGTCATGCTCATATTATCATTCATCATCGATGAATACCGGTTGTGGAAGGAGTATTACCGTGCTAGGAATATCTACGGTAAAACAGAGGGTATATCAAACTTCGATAGATTGTACTTGTCGATTTCAAATATATTTGCCTGGCTCAGCAGCAAGATGGACTGGCTCAGAGGTCTAGATGTGGTCGATTTCGATATAGAACGTCCACTTACCGCCGCATCGGTATCTATTTTAGCCATCCCACTGGTCTGGCTCGGAGCAGATCTTTGGATACTACCTCTGATAGTAGTACTTGCATCTGCTACTGCATACTATCTTGAATGCCGGTGGCGTGCCGAGATATACACCGCTGGACTGGTAGCAGGTGTAGTGACCGTTTTCAGCCTTTACATGATACCTCTCATGGTCATGGCAACTAGCGGCCTGCCCTTCTTGACCATAGCGGTTATGAGCGCAGGTCTGGCTCTGATAATTTTTGTGATCCTAAGTCCGGTGATACTGGCTTTGAGTTATTTTACCGGTGTCGGCATCCACTGGTACAAGCTGAAGAATTCTCCGATGGCCCCTCTGGAGATAACGGACTTGTGATGTAGAAAAATCTCATACTTTCATCAAACCAGCTAAGAAACATATCATGACGTTATGCTAGCATTGAAGATGTGAGATTAAAAAATATCTTGAAAATAATCAAAAGTTTTAAGTAAACCGAGTTTCATATATAATCCAATTAAAGAGGGATTAAAAATGAAAACAATGAGAACCCTGTCTTTTTGCATCGTTATATTATTGGTAGTAGCTACATTCTCTAGTGCAGCAATTTTTATCGAGCAATCTAGCGAAACAAACGAACTGAATGAAGAGATATACGTGGAGGCTCCCACCACACATTACACTATCTTTGAAAGCGACTTTCAGTGGGCATCCGCATCGAAGGTGGACAGTCCCTTCTGGGAATTGAGGACACAGGCGTCCCGTGTGAGCGGTTATTCCGATCTCGAAGGTCCCGTTATAGGGGTAACCATCCATCACTGCGCCGGCACCTATGGTTGGGCGAACGACCCGGCCGACGGTGTGAACCAGGTACACAAGGGCAACGACTGGCCCGGTGCGGCTTACGATTTTATTATCGGATTGGACGGAACCATTTACCACGGCGGTCCTCTGGACAGCCTGGGCTGGCATGCGGGAGACTATCGAAATATCAACAACATAGCCATATCTTTTGAGGGAAATTTCAACGAATACGCTCCCAATGAAGAGCAATACGATGCCGGAGGTCATCTGATAGCGCATCTGGTATCCATCACCAGTATCACCGATGCCAGGACCGGTTCGATCGATCTTGATATAGGTAGTTTTGACGACGTTACACCCCATGGTTCTTGGGGTTCCTATGGCTGTCCGGGACAGTACTTCAGCCGAGCTTCACTTGAATATTATTATAATCTATACATGGACGGTTCGGATCCGGCCGAGTTCGTATTGGATCACTGGTCGGTAGATCCTCAGAGAGTAGAAAGCGGAGAGCCGGTTACCATAGAGGGACGTGTAGAGAATGTGGGGGGAGAAACACAGGATATTCCCGTCGAACTCTATATCAACGGTTCTTACACGGATACACACTGGGTTTACAACTTGGGACCCGGCGAAACCGAGTGGGTAACCTTCACCCATTCAGAAAATGAATTAGGCATCTACGATGTTTTCGTAGGTCTTTGGGATGTCGATAATTACGTGTGGCTCGATACTTGGGAAAATTCATTCGAAGTAGTAGAGCCTTTAGAGGTACAGATCACATCACCAACAGAAGGTCAAATATTCGATGTTGACGAAGTTACAGTCGAGTGGACAGGCGGAGGGATGGATTACTTCCGTACTAGATTGAACGAAGGAGAATGGTTGGATGTTGACATGTCCACTTCTCATACATTTACAGATCTAGCCGATGGTACGCATACCGCCGATGTTGAGGCTGTTAGAGGGAATACCGGAGGGGGAGAGGAAACCCAGGACGACAGCTACGAAAGTACCACACACTGGTTGGAAGTTACGAATGATATAGATCGTGGACAAAGGTTCGTTCCCATAGGCTCTATTCTTACACGTCTTGAGCTGCCTCTGTATTCATCTGATACTTCCTCCTATGCGAACATAGCGATTCGTGCAAACGATGACGGGCAAACCCCCAGTGTACCGCAAGGTGGTTCACCCATGTGGGAAACCTCCATTACAATGCCTACCGAAGGCTCTTGGACCTGGGTAAGCATAGATGTGAACAGCGTGTCTCTCAACCCCGGAAGCACCTATTGGATCACCATCGATTGGGAAGGAGGCGATAGCATGAACTGGATGGGCTCCCACGATGTCGATTCGGATCCGGCTTACTCTAATGACGGTGGCACAAGCTGGCATACTTCCGGTACGGATTACTCCTACGCATACCGCACTTTTACCATGGATGCCGAGGAACAGGAAGATGATAGCTTCGACGGTATCACCCACTGGCTGGAGGTTACAAACAACATAGACCGAGCCCAGAGATTCGTACCTCAACGTTCCCGTATAACCCGGTTGGAGCTACCATTGTATGGAAGGGGAGACACTTCATCCAATTTACATATAGGATTACGAGAGGACGACGACAGCATATCTCCTACGGTTCCGCAAGGCGGGACTCCCATGTGGGAAACCTCGATAACACTGCCCGACGGAGGTACCTACCAGTGGATCAGTGTAGATGTAGAGGGTGTGGAATTGACACCGGGAAACACCTATTGGATAACCGTGGATTGGGAAGGCGCCGAGTACATTAACTGGATGGGAACATTCGACTACGATTCTGATCCTGCTTACTCTTCGGACGG
>JAFDUB010000055.1 GCA_019594025.1 Thermoplasmata archaeon | reverse complement strand
GAGTGGATCAACGTGACCGTACTGCACCCACGGAACCATCCAGCATATATGGTAGTACCGTTGAACGATACGCTGGAGGAATTCGTACCGTCCGGTCTCGGAGAACTGGAGTTGAAGATACTCAGTACGGATAACCACTACCTTGATTTCGTCGGCTTGGATAACTCAGTTCCCGCATCTGTTGAGGTGCAGAAGGCTTCTCTTGTCAGTGCCATGTTGAACGGAGAAGAGGATGTTACCAGCACCCTACTCGAAGAGAACGGTGACATGGTAAACATCGTACCCGGCGAGCACATAATACTCACCTTCGAGATGCCGGACAAGAATCCTTCTCCGATATTCGAGGTACGGGACCACATGCTGTTTTCCAGGGGATACTACCAACTCTACGAGGGAGGGTAACTTTCCTTTACCTCCTCCTGAGAGTTGCATCGGAGTTATAGAGATCAATTACACATTCAACCAAAGATTATCAGAGCCATTAGGCCGTAGGTACAAAGGTAAACAATTGGGTGATAACATAGTATAACCGCAACCTATTTATCTTCATTCTCATATTGTACAGTTAGATAAAAATGATCAGGAGGCATGTGTACTTCTCGGGTAAGGTGCAGGGCGTCTACTTCAGGTACAATACCAAGAAGAAGGCTGAGAAAGAAGGTGTGAGAGGTTGGGTAAAGAACCTGAGAGATGGCAGGGTCGAAGCCGTCTTTGAAGGACCCAAAGACCGGGTAAAAGAGGTGATTAGATGGTGTCGCAAAGAACAACCTCATGCTAAGGTGGAATCCGTCGAAATAAAAGAAGAAGATTATGCTGGCGAATTCGACCGATTCCGAATAAAGCACATATAAATAAAAAGGGTTTTAGGAGACTTCCAAGGATTCGTCCCCCAGCTTGCCTTTGAACTCGATCTCTATTTCAAGTTCCTTTTCACCATAGCCTTCGTACTCGATCTCCAGCTCGATCGGCTCTCTGAATCTGAACGGTATCTCCCACTCCTTGGTCTTTACTGTGATCTCGTCTCCTTTTTTCATCTGTTCACCAAGTGTGATCAAGAAGTCGGCCACCTGCTCTTTGCTCAGGTGCACTTCCCACTCGATGTCGCCCTCGGTGATGACTCTTCTTTTTTCTTTTTCTTCAGTCGGTATTTCCGCCATTTTTAACCACCGAAAATAAGAAATAGTATAAACATATAAACTTTCTTAGTAATTTTATACGTGATAACCATGGACCCCCTGGAAATACTCGGCTCGAAATCCCGATTACAGATCCTCCGCATCCTTTCTCGAAGAGATATGTACGTCTCCGAGATAATGGATACCGTGCGTATGGACGGTAAGACCTGCAAGCATCACCTGGACTGTCTAGAGAGATCAGGACTAGTCTCATCCCGGATGGAGGGAAGAAGAAAGTACTATTCGTTAAAAAAAGAAGTTAGGCTGCACATATCTCCGTCCCCCGATAGAAGATACGAACTCCAGTTCACAGACAAGAGTTAAAATATCACCTTTGCCTTAAACTTATATACTCAGAGAAGATAATACCCTCGATGACAACCGGAGATATAACTGGCTTGGTTTTAGTTTATCTATATGTTATCTTACTAATAATAATCTCTGAAAAATTGCTCAAGAAACATCTTTTACTGGGCAGAAAGTTTCTTCACATAATGGTGGGTAATATACTGTTCATCTTGCCTTTATTCGATACCCAGTGGGTGATGGTATTACTGGCAGCAGCCCCCTTTATTCTTCTCACCTTTCTCATAAGCCCTTTTTCTCCTTTAAACGTCAAAAGCGGAACTTCCTATGCGGGACACAGGTTAGGTCTGGTTTATTATTCCATATCATGGACCCTTTTAGCCGCCCTTTTTTTTAACAGACTGGAAGTGATCGCAGTAGGTATAATCGCCATGTCCTACGGAGATGGTTTTGCATCCTTAATAGGCCAAAGATTTGGCAGGTTTCAATACAATGTAACAGGAGATTTGAAAAGCATAGAAGGTTCCATAGCCATGTTCTTTGCAACCTTTGTAGCGATGGTCTTTGTTTTACCCTATTTCAGGGTGTCTCCTTTCAATATGTGGCTGGTACTATTGGCCACAGCCGCACTTGCCACCCTGGCGGAGGCCCTAGCCCCTAAGGGATTCGATAATATTTCCGCATCATTGACTTCCGCAATATTTTATTATATGATGGTATATGTGGTGATGTTATAATGCGTTTCATAGTCATCGACGGGTTAGATGCGGCGGGTAAAGATACCCATGCAAGGATGATTAAAGAGCGTTATGAAGATAAAGGGGAGCATGTGGTACTTCGTTCACATCCTACCTGTGATAATCCCTTTGGTTTTAAAGCCAAAGAGGCGTTACTCGGTACCGGTAGAAAAGACAAACTCAAGGCTTCTTATTATTACGCCGCAGACGTTTTTAGATCAATTCAAAAATACTATGGTAAAGTAGATACACTTATCTTCGTTCGATACCTTGCCGGAGTCGCGTACCTACCATCTCCTCTTCACAAAACTATGTATGATTTCTTTAACGGCGTTCTTCCCACAACCGATTACATGTTTTTCCTAGATGTCCATCCCAAAGAATCCATGAAAAGAATACAGTCTAGATCTGAAGTTCAGATATTTGAGAATTTAAAATCACTGCATAAAGTAAGACGGAAGGCCCTCAATCTAGTGGATGATTGGTTTATAATCGACACGAACCAGCCCATTTATCAAGCCCAGAACGAAATCAATAGAATTCTTGACACCCTCGATAATGGCGGAAATGTTGATACCACACTTTCATCCACAAGACACAAATTCAAAAGTAGTACCACCACCTCCAAGAGATAGTCTTTTCATTATATTGTTGAAATCGAGGCTTTCCATAGTTCTTTCATGCCGCTTTATCTTTTAAGAAGTGTGTTTGAACAGAATTATAATGCACGACTAAACTTTATGGACTAAAGTATCGCCTTCCACATAAGAAAGAATCACTCAGTGATTCTTCAACAAAAACGTTGAATAACGAAATATAAAAAAAATGTGTGTCTTAATGAATCAAGTACTTGCCTTCTTCCATCACTTTCTTTTCATCGAACCAGACGTCGCATTCTTGAATTACCATATCAATATGTTCCGGACATGACCAACCAGCAAAGGTCATGCCTTCGTTGGGATCACCACACGCAATATGTGGTGTAGGGAACTTATCGTCCTGAAGCATATTACCGGCCAATTCTTCGAGAAATACATTGGTACCCAGTCCGATTTCACCGATATAAGATGAACATCGGTTCCTGTTCAGATAACTTTCTAGTTCCTGCTTAAGTTCTGAATTACCACACTCCAACTCCGTCACTTTTGGACGTGGTTCGCCTCTTATTTCAAGGTGTATCGGGTCTTCCTCTAAATCAGAGATTGAATATATGCTGTCAAAATAATCTCCTAGCGTTCCGTCGATTATCACGGTTCCCTTCATTGAAGCCGGTGTAGTATATATTTGACCTGCTGGTAGATTGTACCAACTACCCACACCTCTGATAATCCCGGTTGAAGCCACCCATTTGTACTTACCCACACGGACGGTCACATCTGTCCCCCTCTTGCTGGAGATGCGAATGTTTTTTGTTTTTTCGGCTAAAGACAGCATCTTATTGGTAAAGGATTCAACCTCGCCGTAGTCCACCGCCATAGCAGATCTCATCAGCTCTTTATTGATGTTTACCATATGAGCAAGCCGTCCGTTGGTCACAGCGGACTGTATGAACGGTTTCCTAATGGATTCCAACTCCCCATCCACCGCCTTTGCGGTCCAGACAGAAGCGGTGGCCTCCTGGACCGCACTCTTGATCTGATCTGGCATTTTATTCAGTGGCCTATCGCCGTACAACTCAAGTTTGAAATATCGTACTTGAGGGGTTATCTCGAGGGCGGCCTTTCTCAGCCCTAAGCCTATCTCCTGGCTATCCTCATCCGATAAGATAACAACTTTATCCTCTTCCGTTACACCAAGGCAGGTATTTATCGCTACGTTGCTTCCTTCTTCTAAACTCATGTTATTGAATTTTACATCGAATAAGAGGTTTATATATTTTCACCTTTGAAAAACCAGGCTTTTTTTATGTTTTGTCAATTCAAAACCGACGTTTAGTAATATTTCTTTAATCTTGTCAGAGCCGGTTTTGACTGTAAGATAATCTCTATTCTCAAGCCTCATACGTTCTATTCCGTGCTCTAAGAGTTCTTTTACACGTTCCTCCTTACCTGCGATAAATGGGAAATTAAGTAAATTGTAGGGTTTGTAAAAATCCAAGAATCCCACGGCCTTCAAATTTTTATTTTCAATATAAATACAATTACCTACTTCCACCTCTTTTACTAACAATTCCTCAGTTATATCATGAGCTGTCCAATTTTTGATGAAAAGTCCTTTGTTATGGACGAACTCCTCAGAATTTTTTACAAAATTTAACACCCTATCCACGGACTTAACCAATTGAGTTCGATTTTTAAATCGCCCCTTGCTCCCTTTTTCCACCACCTCTTCAGAGACCGCCAAGGAGTGGAGTTCCAAGTATAATTCAAAACCGAACTCTCCTGCCATTTTGATCATCTTTTCGTTGGTGGCGCCAGTCATGAACCTTAGATATGAAAAGTCTTCTTTTTTTTCTATCAGTTCAAGGAATTTTTCCACCATCTCTTTACCATATCCCCGGCCTTGATAATCCGGGTGTACCCTCAGTCCTTCAAGCCATATAACATCCCTTTCAATTCTAGTGTATTTGTCCACAGCTACAATTCTGCCTTCTGCAATTCCTTTATAAAATCCATTATCTTCAATCCACTCATCGAATACCTTTGGTATATAATCGTGCCCCTCCCAAATTTTCTTACATAACTCTAATACTTCCTTTTCATCTGATTTTTCAACCCTCTTTAACTTTAGACACATGAATGTCAATTCAAGAAGGAGGTATTATAAGATTTTCCAAATTCCTAACGAAAAACTTATTCGAAACCCATGGTGTAGGGGGATATCATGAACCCCCCCTTTAGAGGTGTAGTACTAATAACCATTGATTCGCTTCGGGCTGATCATTTAGGGTACATGGGGTACTGCAGAAACACAACCCCCTTCATAGATAAGTTGTCAAAAAAAAGCAAGATGTTTGTCAACGCCGTATCCTCCGGTCCTACCACCGCTACCACCTTTCCGCCAATGCTTTCTTCCACTTACCTTTCACGTCACCCCTTCGCTCGAACACGTAATATGCGTTTACATAGGGATAGAAAATTGCTGACGGAATATATTGGTGGTGAAGTGAAGTCAGCGGCCTTTCATTCCAACCCATACATCTCTAGTTATTTTGGGTATCAGAGAGGGTTCGACGAATTCGAGGATTTCTTCATCACCGACTCGACCATCAATCCCCCCTTCCTAAGAAAGCTAAAGCGGTTGGGAGAGATAATTCTAGGCAAACCCCCTTTTACCCCGGGAGAGGAAATCAACAGGCGGTCATTAAAGTGGATAGAAGAAACACAAACCTCTTTTTTTCTGTGGAACCATTACATGGAACCACATATGCCCTACCTTCCTCCAAAGGGCTATGAGAAATTATTGTCTCTTCCATCCACCAACTGGCTTAGAAAACTAATTCTCAATAAACGGCTTGACAGTGGTGAACACAATAAAATCGACGACCAAGGTGTTTCAACATTAGAGATACTGTATGATTGTTGTATTAGATACACGGATGATATCCTCCGGAACCTGGTATCGGCACTCCCCGATGACGTTGCTGTAATATTGACCTCGGACCATGGCGAGGGTTTTAGGGAGCATGGTTATTTAGGACACTCCGGTCATCTTTATGAAGAGGGTATTCACATACCCCTTCTAATCCACCCAGGAAAGAAAAGAGAAATTAAACCGGTATCTCACCTAGACATTGCTCCCACCGTGCATGAACTGTTGGGTTTAGATATTCCAAATAACTATCAGGGCGAAAGCCTGATTTCATCTTTTGAACGGGACGCGGTAATAAGTGAATCCCCTGGGCTTAAAGATAAATGGACAACCTCTTTGAGATATAAAGATAAAAAGTACATACTCGATGATAAGCGAGGGTGTCAGGAGTTTTATGACTTGACAGAGGATCCAAGTGAAAGGTACAACATCTGCGCTGATGTTGACATATCCCAATACAAAGCCATAATCCAAGAACATCGACGCAGACAACTTTTACTTAAACGGAAGGACGAAAGAAAGAAAATATCCGTTACACTATCTGATTTAAAAATTTAGAATTTTATATCGCCGGATTCTATCTGCTTCATCAATTGTTTTCTTATCCTTCTGTTACCGCTGAATCCTTTGATGGCTTTTTTCGCTTTTTTATAATGTCCAAGCAGGTCTCTTACATCTTTTGGACTGCAGCCGCTGCCTCTAGCGATACGTTTAATACGAGTTTTTTTAAGGAGTGGCGGGTTCTCCATCTCCTCCTCGGTCATGCTGTCCATCATTATACGGAAGGATCGCAGTTTTTGCTGAGTATCCAACATATCTTCGTCAGATATCCTATTCCCTCCTAGTGGAAGCATTTCCATTATCTTCTGAAGAGGCCCTACTCCAGCCAGCATCTCCATCTGTTCGTACATATCCTTGAGATTGAATTCACCGGATAGCATGCGTTTTGTGGTCCTCTCGGCCTCTTCTTCATCTAACACCTCTTCGGCTTTTTCCAGAAGACCCTGGATATCCCCCATCCCAAGCAGTCGAGAGATGAACCTCTTAGGGTCGAATTTCTCCAAATCCCTTATCCTTTCCCCGGTCCCCACGAACACTACCGGTGCGTCGGTGGCGGCTACCGCGCTTAATGCACCTCCACCCTTTGCACTCCCGTCGATTTTGGTTATTATTGTTTTTGTGACGCCTACTGCCTCGTGGAACGCCTCTGCCTGAGGTCCCGCCTGTTGACCAACAGAAGCGTCGATTGTTAGTATCACTTCATCCGGTTCCGCAACGTTGCGTATCCTTTTGATCTCATTGATAAGTTCCTTTTGAAGTGAATGTCTTCCCGAGGTATCGATAATGACAACATCATATTCCTTGAATTTTTCGAGCCCCTTTCTCACAACCTTTGGTGCACGTGATTCTCCAGGGGAGCCATACATCGGTACACCGGCGTCCTGAGCTACCTGTTCCAGCTGTTCATATGCTGCAGGTCGGTGCGTGTCTCCTGCGATCAATGCGGTGTTTAACCCTCTTTTTTGGAAATATGCACCGAGTTTACCACAAGTAGTGGTTTTACCCATGCCGTAAAGGCCGACCATCATTATGGTTTGCGGCTTAAGTTCTAACTCCACACCATCTCCCAATATGTTTACGAACTCTTCGTATATGATCTTGATAACGTGCTCCTTAGAGGATATTCCCGCAGGTGGTTTCTCGGTCAACGCCCTCTCTTTAAGCTCTTCAGTGAGCTTAAGGGCAAGATTCACGTTCATATCCGATTCTATCATCGCCCTCTGTACATCTTTGACCACTTCTGAAACAAGGTTTTTATCTACATGACTTGCGTTAGCTACCTTTTTCAATGCGCTTTGCAGCCCGTCCTTCAGTTTATCTAGAGCCATCGTTAAACGATTACACCCTCTCCGTTATTAATCTTTTTATCCGTCGTACCGAGTGATAACTTTATTTAACCCTCCGTCTATAAATGGTTTGAGGATACCATGAACCTAGCACCCGATACCCTACTCATAGGCATTATAGTCGTGGCAGCATTCACAGGACTGCTGTTCTCTTTACTGGCATATATCAGTTCGAGGTCTAAGCGAATACTCTTGCTTCTTGGCGTTTTTTCATTGTTCTTCGTCAAAGGTGTGATATTAGCAGTCTCTAACTTGAGTGATATTTTGACACTGCCTTCTTACCCCCTTTCTCTACTAATTATTGACATACTAGTACTCGGTATTTTGATTATATCGGGTTTTTGGGAGTGATCTGTTTTGTCCTCGGCCGAAATAGAGTTAGAACCCAGAAAGAAGATATACGAATCTATCCGGGAGAATCCGGGGGCACATCTTCGACAATTGGATAGGATGCTGGAGATACCTCTTGGAACCATACGTTATCATCTCCGTGTGCTTGATAAACGCTCTTTAATAGTATCACGAAAGGAGGGAAAGTACAAGCGTTTCTACGTACGAGGTGATATCGACAGCTCGGATAAGGACCGTCTAGCGGCTCTCAGGAAGGAGCTTCCACGTACGATAATACTGTTCCTGATGGAATATCCGGGATGCACCCATAAGGAGATATCGGAGGTTATCGATGTGGCACCTTCGACTCTATCTTACCATTTAAAAAATCTGCGGGAAAAAAATATGGTAACCTACGAGAAAAATCAGTACTGTGTTAAAGATGAAGAGGCTGTTGCCGACCTATTGATTCAGTACCGGCGGACGTTCCTAGACAACTTGGTAGATCGATTCGTTCGTATGTGGACAAAAAGAGAAGAAAAATAATTAACCTATGAAGTACATTATTTATCGGTGCAATCCATGGATAAAGATGGAAAGACTACTTTCAACAGGATAAAGGGTATCAAGGTTTACGATGCTGAAGGTGAATTATTCGGACATGTGGACGACATCGAAATAAACCGCAGTACGATGACACCTACACACCTGGTGATTCACAAGGGATTTTTTGGTGAATATTTTAGAATCAACATTAGATACATCGATAAGATACGAGAGGACAAGATCACCCTCTGGATAAGCCCTATAAAAAATCTAATCGGTGCCACGGTAACGGATTCTAGAGGTACAGATATAGGAACCGTTAAACATGCGGTTAAAGGAAGGGACGGTAAGCTGGAGTATGTGCGTGTTAACGTAAGGATAGTCAAAACTCGAAAAGAGGACCATGAGTTGAATAGGTATATAGTACCGATGATGCCTTTCGAGGATATGAGCCTCTCTCTACCCTCTGGTCCGGTTGAAGGTGAGTCAGCTACTACAAGTGTGGATCTTATCACTCAACAGATAACCGTCAGGGTGAACGAAATAAGAGACATCCATAAAGACAGGATCGTTTTAAAGCGGCGAAAGGAAGAATACCTTTCCGAGGAAAAATAAATCTTATATCCCCCCCTTCGATACACCTTTTGATAACATGAAAGTACTAACAGTAGGAGGCGGTGCTCGAGAACACGCCATAGTTAGTTCGCTGGTGAAGAGCGGAGCCCAAGTATACGCATCGATGTCGAACAAGAATCCAGGCATTGCAGGTCTAGCAAAAGATTTTTTGTTGTGCTCCGATACCGATATTCCAAAAATATCCGAATGGGCGGTAGAGAGAGGTGTGGAGATGGCGGTTATAGGTCCAGAAGCACCTCTAGGCGAGGGTATAGTAGATGAGCTGGGGTCCAAAGGAATTCTCTGTGCCAGCCCGGATAAAAAAGCCGCTCAGCTGGAAATTTCAAAGGAATTTATGCGTAATCTGATGAAAAAGTATGAACTACCGGGGAGAGTGGATTTCGAAGTATTCGATGATATGGAAAACCTGGAAGATTTCCTCACCCACTACGAAGGTGAACTAGCGGTTAAACCTATAGGATTAACAGGTGGAAAGGGAGTTAAAGTGATGGGCGAGCATTTACATGGAAAGAAAGAAGTCATCGATTACTGTCGTAAAATATTGGAACAGAAGATAGGCGGTGAATCAAAGGTCATACTCGAAGAGAAACTCGAAGGTGAAGAATTTACCCTCCAAGTGTTTACCGATGGTGTAAAAGTAATTCCTACGCCTCTTGTCCAGGATCACAAAAGACTTTACGAAGGAGACGAAGGGCCTAACACCGGTGGGATGGGTTCCTATTCTATGGCAGACGGTCTTCTACCCTTTGTGGATGAAGAGGTGTATAAACAAGCTGTAGAAATTATCAAAGCTTCCTTATTGGCAATGGAAAAAGAGGGTAGAAGGTACAAAGGCGTCTTATACGGGCAGTTCATGTTGACCGCAAAGGGACCGAAGATAATTGAATTCAACTGTAGATGGGGTGATCCTGAAGCTATGAATGTCCTACCGCTTTTACAATCGGATTACCTCGCTTTTTGTGAAGGTATGGCCAAAGGAGATATATCCGGTATGGAAGCCGAATTCGAGAAAAAATGCAGCGTATGTAAGTACATCGTACCTGAAGGATATGGAATAGATCCAGTTCCCGGAAATAAAATAGCAATCGATGAAAAAGGGATCCAAGAAGCAAATGCACGGTTATTCTATGCCTCCGTGGATGAAAACGATGGTGAAATATACACAACCACCTCTCGTTCTCTAGCCGTTGTTGGTTTTGCAGAGGAGATGGAACGTGCGGAGAGTTCAAGTGAACGAGCACTTTCATGTATAAAGGGTAAGGGAATACATATGAGACACGACATAGGAAAACCTGAAAGTATACAACGTAAGTTAAATCATATGAAAGAGATCAGGGGATGAATATCATGTCCGATATTGAAACATTAATTGATATAGTCAAAGACATTGGAGAGGGCTTGGATGATAAAGATACGGTGAGAGAACTTGCTATCAAATCCTCTCGTACCATCGAAAGATTATCACGTCAGATGATACAAGAAATCCATAAGGGTGAGGGTTCACGGGAAAAATTCAACGAAGCACAGCAGGAGGTTTCTAAAGTAAAGAGTATCATCGAAGATTATCCTGAGTTATATCATTCCGGTTTTCTTCGAAACGGGTTCCAGGAACTTGCCGAAGCCCATATCTTATGGGCTATAAGCAGGGATGAATTCAATTATCTTCGGTCCCTTTGCGGTCAACATGAACTGCCCGTATAAGACGCCTTTGTACCTTCTACCCTCTTTTT
>JAFDUB010000083.1 GCA_019594025.1 Thermoplasmata archaeon | reverse complement strand
TTGGAGTTTGGTTCTCAGTTTAACCTCGGTAAGGCTTTCGACAAAAGCTACTTCCCCGTTTATCACTACAGTTGGAACGTGTGTTATGTCGTATTTTTCTATAAGGCCTGGATTATCTCTTGCCTCAAGGTACTTGACTTCAAATTCTTCGAATTCTCGCGCGATTCTGTCTACTAGTTCTTTAGCCGGTGGACAATCGGGACACGTGTCCGAAAATATGAATTCAATAGTAACTTTTCCTTCTTCTGTTTGTTCGCTCATATCGGTGTAGTACGGGTACTCTATTTTTAATCTTTTGCCAAGTATGCAATATCTAATCTGGTGGTAAAGACTAAATAGATAACCCAATCTGTGGTTTTTTGAAAATGGAGGTATAAACGTGAACGACGACGTAAAAGAACTGAGTGATGAAGGTTTCGGATCATTCCTGGAAGAGAACGAGAGAGCGATAGTGGATTTTTGGGCAACATGGTGCGCTCCCTGCAAAGCAGTCAAGCCAACCTTTGAGGACCTAGCGGGTCACTTTAAGGGGAATATCAGCTTCGGAGAAGTGAATATTGAGGAAAACAATAGGGTTGCAAACCAGTACGGCATCCAGAAGATCCCTGCATTCCTGTTCTTCGAGGATGGGCAGGTGGTCGGGCAAGTACAGGGTGCACTATCCAAGGAACAATTCATAGATAAAATCGAAGAGAGCTTTACTCTATGAATCCGTTGATTTCTTCAATGGATTCCTTCATCCTCTCATACCATTTTTCAAGACATTCAAGGGCTTCTTCCTTGATCAAGTCCAAAGGTCTCGCCGAGTAGAGGAAGTAATAGCCTCCGTTTCTTATATTGTTCTTTTCCTTATAAACCATCCCACAATCAACCAATCTCTCCAATGATCTATATGCAGTGCTTTGATCTCGCTCCATCTTCTCCGCCACCTCTTTAGCGCGATATTCTCCACCATCCTTTAAAAATGAAAATACCTTCTTGTCTATGTCCGCTAGGTCGTAAAGGCACTCCAAGACCGTGCTGCATCCGATATCTTCTAGAGACAAGTTCGGTTTCATGTGTAGAGCGATTATGTACTTAATACTACTTAATTATTTAGGAGATGCATTAAGGTATTAATCTCCAAAAAACTTATTGTCATCCACACAATAGAATCCTCCAATGACGGATGACGAGGATTTACGTGAAGAAATAAAGTCCCTAAAATCACAGGTGAGAAACCTTGAACACATGCTAGAGAAATTCATGAACCTTCACGGTAACGTATTGAGTAAACTCTCCACCAATTCTGAAATAGAGCGTAAGTACATCCAGATGCTGTCCCTTTATCAGCGATACGGGAAGGTATCCCCTTCGTTATTACCTGAAATAGACGACCCGGTCATGGAAAGTATAGTGGAGATACTTCTAAGCTCGGGTATTCCCTTGAACATCACTCAAATTGCCCAGCGTATGAGAGAACGTCGAGGTTCGGCCTCTCGACATACCGTTAGGGACCGTTTGAAGCGGTTAGAAGAAAAACAGGTGGTTAGGCGTGTAGACGATTCCCACGGAAAGGGTTACGCCTTGACCGACGAAATATTGGATAAGTGGGCAAAATTGCTCGGTATTAAGATATAGTTTGCACGTGCTATTACATATAGGTGTTAAAAATGGATATGAACGACATGGACGATATAAAGGAACTGAAGGGTGTTATGGAAACCCTGAACGAAACCGTCCCCTCTTTGATCTCGGGGATAGTGAAGGCTGTTTACAATGCTGAAGATAGTGAGAAGCTGGCCCAAAGTACCGCCAAGTTCTACAAAGAACTGGTGGCTGCCGGAATGGACAAAGAACATGCTTACCAACTTACGAGGGACTTCATGAAGGGCCGGGATGTGAGCAGTCTTATAAGAGAAGCTCTAAGCAGTACCGACGTTTTCGGTCATCACGACTTCGAAGGAGATATCGGTGAGAAGATCGAAAACAAGGTCAGAAAGAAGATGAAGGAAAAGATGGATGAGGAATGGGAGTAAGATGACTCAAGATGAGGGGAACAGAGCTCCGCTGGTACTGGTAGTGATCTTAGCGTCGGCCCTCCCCCTCCTCTTCAAACTCCTTTTGATGTATCTTCGACTAAAGCGAACACAGAAGAAGAAACACCGGGTATTCCGAAAAACCCTGAAAAGATCCGGCATGGAGCGGGAGATGGTCGATAGGTTCTGCGGGGAGTTGAAGGATATTTCACTGAGAGAGATCCTTTCGAAAACCACGGGAATATCTAAGTTCGGCGATTTCAAGCCCTTCTAAAACCCCTTTTTCTTTTTTGTTTATGGAAAAGTGATTTATCACACCTGCTTCATTCAAAACAATATGGAAAGAGATCCTCTTTACTACCCATATCCCTCCAGAAGAAAAGTGGTTTTTGGTAACGATGGAATTGTATGCACGTCACAACCCCTTGCCGCTCAAGGCGGTTTAGGTATATTGAAAAAAGGGGGAAACGCCATCGACGCCTCCGTTGCTATCGCCGCTTGTTTAACCGTAGTAGAGCCCACCTCCTGTGGTATAGGTGGGGACGCTTTTGCTTTATTTTGGAAAGATGGAAAGTTGCACGGTTTGAACTCCAGCGGTCCATCTCCTTCAGCCTTAAGTATGGATGCATTGGAGGGTTATGATGAGATGCCATCATACGGGTGGCCTTCGGTCACCGTACCTGGAGTTCCAATGTGCTGGACTTCACTTGTAGAAAAACATGGGGAGCTATCACTAAGTGAAGTGTTGAAGCCTGCAGTCGAATACGCTGAGAAAGGTTTCCCGATCTCACCCACGGTCGGTGAGTCCTGGAAACGGGCGTTCCATAGTTACAAAAAGTTGGATGGTGCGGAATTCAAACACTGGTTCGATACCTTCGCCCCTGACGGAAAGCCTCCGGGTATAGGTAAGATCTGGGCCTCTCCCGACCACGCCGCTACACTCCGTTCCATAGGAGATTCCAACGCCGAATCCTTTTACAGCGGTGAGCTCGCGGAAAAAATCGATGATTTTTCCAGAGAATACGGAGGATATCTGCGCTTAGAAGATCTAGAATCATTCCAACCAGAATGGGTGGATCCGATTGAGGTAGAATACAGGGGGTATGATGTATGGGAATTACCTCCCAACGGTCAAGGTTTGGTCGCTTCTATTGCTTTAAAGATACTAGATGGTATGGAATTGGGTGACACCGTACATCGATATCATAAGCAGATCGAAGCGGTAAAACTAGCCTTCGAGGTTGGGAAAAGGCATATCACCGACCCCAAGTTTATGGACATAGAGCATGATGAACTACTGGCGGACCACCGTATCTCGAGTATGCGAGATCGTATCAATGATGGTGCCAATGAAATATGCTTGAAAAACGACATAGGTGGTACCGTTTATCTTGCCGCAGCGGATAAAGACGGAAATATGGTCTCTTACATACAGAGCAACTACATGGGTTTTGGTTCTGGACTTGTTGTACCGGGGACCAGAATAGCGCTGCAGAACAGAGGTAAATCCTTTTCGTTGAACCGCTCACACGCCAACTATTTAGAGCCTGGAAAGCGACCGTATCATACGATAATTCCCGGCTTTATCACCAAAGGAGGTTCCCCTATCGGACCGTTCGGAGTGATGGGCGGACACATGCAGCCCCAAGGTCATGTGCAGGTGATCAGCAATCTTTTGGACTATGACCTAAACCCACAGGCATCCCTTGACGCACCGAGGTGGAGGTGGGAGGAAGGAAAAAAGGTGTTCGTTGAGCCCGACGTACCCAAACATATAGTATTGAGCTTGAAAAGAAAGGGGCATGATATAAGATACACCACCTCCTCTAGTATTTTCGGTAGAGGGCAGATAATACTCAAAGAGGGGGATACATACCAGGCTGGAACCGAGCCAAGGGCCGACGGCCAGGTAGCAGTTTACTGACCGTACATGGCTTTTGCGTATTCAACGTATATGTCCACAATATCTACCAGCTGTTTTAATTCTATGTACTCGTCGGGTTTATGGGCGGAATCGACCGCTCCGGGGCCGAAGATAAAAGTGTTCTCATTGGTCTTGCTGAACATAACCATCTCGGTACCGTAGGGCACCGCCCATGTATCTGTTTCAGCGATATCCAGCAAGGTTCGTACACATTTATTTTCTTCATCTATGGACACCGGATCAAGATACTGTATGGTTTTGAGTTTGAAATCGTCATTAACATCTTCGAACAGGTACTCTTTCAGATATCCTTCATCGTACTCCGGTGGAAATCGAACGTCGATCTCGGCCCTACACAGTTTCGGTATAACGTTGGTAGCCGAACCACCTTCAATCACGTTAACACCGCAGGATAGTTTATCACCTGCGGGAATATTCCCTTTAGAGCCGATCTTCATCAGTATAGGCAGTATCTTCATTATCGCGTTATCACCCTGTTCAGGCATACTCGCGTGGGCGTTCTTTCCCTGGGTACTTACCTCGAACTGATAAACCCCCTTTTCCTTTGTAACCACCAACAATGCTGTGGGCTCACAGACCACAACTGCAGGCGCATCGGTTACCTCTCTTTCATGAGAAACCGCCTCTGCACCGGCCATAGATACCTCCTCGTCGGTGGTGAATAATAGAGAAAAGGGAATATCTTCTTCTACCATCTTCTTGGCGGCCGCTATCATGGAAACACATGGTCCTTTCATGTCCAAAGCTCCTCTTCCGTAGATCTTACCATCTGCGATCTCACCCTGTTCTTTCGTCCACCCATCGTCCAACGGCACGGTATCTAGATGCCCTGAGAAGCACACACCTTTTTCTTTATAACTTGCCATGAGTACCGGAGAGTGTTCATCTCCCTTGATCACTCTAGTCTCTAAACCGATCTCCCGCAACAATCCACGTGTAAATGTGATGATCTCGTCCATATCTTCTCCACTCACGCTATAGATACTTACCATCTTGCGCAGGTTATCTATTATGTAATCTCTCATGCTGATCGTTATGGTATGATACTATAAAAAGGAAAAGGTGTGTTTATGGATTATCAGATATTAAAGAACTGTTTTTTCCGCGATAAAATCCGGCTCTTCGACCATGAAGAATATGAAAAGGATTCCGATCATGCCCACTACAAGTGCTATAAAGAACGGTAGCCGTAAATTCGCTAAGTCTGCAATCACTCCGCTCAAGAAAGAACCGCTTGCGAAGGCGAGATTTTGTGCAAAGTTGTAAACACCCATACCCTTACCCCTATGCCTTGTTGGTGTTAGGGAAGAAACAAAGGCAGGGAACGACGGTCTTGCCAGAGCCCTTCCAAAGGTGTAGAATGCGACTGCACCCATTATAAATATAAAACTCATCGATAACCCTATTACGCCGGCGAATATAGATGAGATTATACCGCCTACGATGATCAACTTCTTACGACCTATCCTATCCGACAGACTTCCAGCAGGAAACATTATCACCATCTGTACCAGGCCTATTAGAGTGAAGATACCGGCGATCTGTAGGCCGGAGAGGAACAGTACTTCATCACCGAATAAGGAAAGCAGCGGCCAAACCATGGCCAAACCAAAGAATACCGTAAAAGAACCTATGGTCAATCCAAGGAAGGTTTTAGGGAATGGAGTGATATCTTTCAATTTAAATTTAAGGAAAGAAAGGGGATAACCTCTTTGTCGGGTATGGGATTCTTCGCTAACACTACCTTCATAGGACTCTTTCAACCCCACATACAGCAATACAGCACTGACCCCGGCCAATGCAGAAGTGAAAAAGAAGGGTACGGAAAGAGAATAGTAACTGGCGATAACACCTCCTAATATGGGACCGGTCGCGTTACCGCTGGCGAATGAAACAGTGTATATGCCCATTGCCTTACCTCTATCCTCTTCTTTCACAATATCTCCTATGAAAGCCATGGCAACCGGCCATACGAGACCGGAGGCCGCTCCCTGCCCCGCTCGATATATTATTACTTCAGCGACTGAACCGGCGGTACCGAATAAAAACATTACAACTACGTAAAGGCACATCCCAAAGATCATTATAGGCTTCCTACCGTACATGTCTGCAGCTTTACCGCCCAGTGGTGCCGTGAAGATCTTTACCACCGAAAATAAACCCACCATCAGGCCGATTTCGGTCTTGCTAGCTCCAAAATCCCTTGCATAGATGGGAAGAAAGGGCATGATGAGTCCGAAACCTATCATACTTACAAAAACAGCGAAGCACAGAATCGACAGTTGTTTGTACTTTAGCACCACCTTGAAATCGGCTGCTATGCTTTTGATTCCGAAAGGTTCCTGCTCCGAATTTACCATTTTTAATCAAGAATATATGGGTTTACTTAAACATTTGCATGGGGGTACAAACATCTCTTACATTATCAAAAGAATGTATAAAAAGAGAAGGATCAAAGCTATCGCTAGTCCGATATACATCATTATTTTGGCCACCTTAGTATCGCTACCGAAAACAAATGGTATAGGACCGATGAACACCACACCGCCGTACTTACTTTCTCCTTTAACCACCTTACTATCACTTTCCAAAGGTAATAAGAATAAAAGTAAAAATGAACTGATGATCAGGAGTATACCTAACCCCATCATCCATCCTCCCCCGTAAATTATAGGTATGAACAGTAGAAGGGCGAGAGATGCTTCCCCTCTGACAACGGAGGCCACTACCAGTAACACTCCGGTAACAAACAAAGCCAAAGAAAGTACTTTTCTTATCATCTTTACAACCTAGGCTTAAAAAAATACTTATAATTTCCCCCACTTGAACCACATATGAAAGGAGTCTATGTACTGTTCTTTTACCTGCCCGAGCCCATGAATGTAGAGGTGGGTTCATTAGGTATGTTAAATTTCAAAGAAGGTTACTATGCCTACACCGGCTCCGCTCAAAACGGTCTTGATTCTAGACTCCGCAGACACGCTAAAAAGCATAAAAAGATGCACTGGCATATCGATCATCTAACCGTTCATGCAGATGATTTCTCCGCTCTAACCTTGAAAAGTCCTCGAAAAATGGAATGTGAATTGGCGGAACGCATCTCCCACTTTGGTATGGAGGTTACAGGTTTCGGATGCACCGACTGTAAGTGCACGTCACATCTGTTTTACTTAGGTGAGAAAAAAAACAAAAATCAAATCGTTCATGTCTTAAACCAGGCAGATTTTTTTGGAATAAAAAAGCCATAGATAACCTTTTTAATGTGCCCCATCTTTTGTGCTTCCACTCCTTTTAGGGCCCGTGGGGTAGCTTGGTCCATCCTTCGGCGTTCGGGACGCCGGTACCCGAATTCAAATTTCGGCGGGCCCACCATCACCTTTTTCAATACTTTTTATCAC
>JAFDUB010000104.1 GCA_019594025.1 Thermoplasmata archaeon | reverse complement strand
GTAAGCTCATGATAATGGGTGGCAAATAATGTCTTAGCACCTATCTTGGTGGATATATATTCGGTGACCGCCCAAGCTATGCTCAAACCGTCGAAGGTACTAGTCCCGCTTCCAATCTCGTCCAGTAGGATTAAACTATCAGGGGATGCGTTGTGTAATATACTTGCCAGCTCCACCATCTCTACCATAAATGTTGACTGCCCCCTGGTGAGTGCATCGAATGAACCTACCCGGGTGAATATCCTGTCAACTATACCTACCTTAGCTTGTTCGGCGGGAACGAAGCTTCCCACGTGGGCTAGGAGAACAATCTGTGCAACTTGTCTCATGTAGGTAGATTTTCCGGACATGTTGGGACCAGTGATTATGATAAAGTTGTTTTTGTTATTGTCTAAAAAGGTATCGTTGGGAACGAAATCGTTAACGGATGTTTCTACCACCGTGTGACGACCGTCTTCTATCTCGATTCGTTTGTCCATGGATATCTCAGGACGATTGTAATCCTTATGTTTGGCAACGGTTGCAAAGGTTGTCAGCACGTCTAACTCCGCAACGGCACCTGCCGTACTCTGAAAGCGTTCCACTTCCGCCCCTATTTTATCTCTCAACTCCACAAAAAGTTCGTACTCCAACGCCTCTATCTTTTCCTCCGCACTTATGATCTTTTCTTCCTTTTTCTTCAGTTCCGGAGTGTAGTAACGTTCACTATTTTTTAAAGTCTGCTTTCTTGAATACTCTTCTGGTACCTTTGCAGTTTGAGTTTTAGATACCTCTATGTAATAACCATGCACTTTGTTATAACCCACTTTTAGATTGCCTATCCCAGTTTTTTTTCTTTCATTTTGCTCCAGCAGGTTGATCCACTTTTTCCCTTCCTTGGTTAAATCGTAGAGTTCGTCCAATGTATCGTTGTATCCTCTCTTGATTATACCCCCTTCCCGTAAAGAGGTCGGAGGGTCCTCCACTATTGCCCTTCGGAGTTCTTCACGGATGTCCTCCATAACTTCAAGACGTTGTTGTATGTCCGTTAGTAACGGGCTTTCGACTTTTTCAAGCAGTTTTCTTAATTCGGGAATAACTTCCAAAGTCCGTCTTATAAGTAACAGGTCTCTAGCGTTGGCGTTCCCGTACACCACCCGGCTGATCAGCCTCTCAAGATCAGCCATCCTGTCCATCTTTTCTCGCAGATCGTCCCTTAAAAACATGGAGTCGTAGAGCTCCTCCACCGCTTCATGACGTGAAGTTATAGATTTCCGATTGAGCAGGGGATACTGTAACCATGACTTCAGCTTTCTGGAACCCATGGAAGTTACGGTTTCATCCAGTACACTGAGTAAAGTACCTTCTTTGCCGCCTTCTCTTACATTTCTAAATATTTCTAGATTCCGTAGAGTGGTGGAATCAAGTATCATTCTTCCCTCGCCGGAATAAAATCTGAGACGGGTGATATATTCTATTCCTCGTTTTTGAGTATCGAATAGATAATCCAGGGCTGCACCGGAAGCCTTCACAGCAAGATCCTTAGATTCTATACCTAGGGGTTCCAGCGATTCTGAACCAAAGTGGTTTGTTAGAGTGGATCTAGCGTTTGTAAGTCTAAATGATTCAGGCCGATGAGCATGAATCATCATATCCCTTTCCTGCTTTAGTTTCTTTCCCACGGTATCCTCAAGATTTGGAGGTAAAATACATTCCTTCGGTTCGTTTCTAGACACCTCGGAGAGGAGTTCTTCGAAGGTATCGACTTCTGTCACGATGAAATCGCCGGTAGATATATCTGCAAAAGCTATCCCGAACCGTTCTTTGCCGCAAACGCTCATTAGAAAGTTATTGGCCGCACCCTCCAGCAGCCCCTCGTCTATAAGGGTACCGGGGGTTACTACCCTTACGACTTCCCTTTTTACAAGGCCCTTTGCTTCCTTGGGATCCTCCACCTGCTCGGCGATGGCTACGGTGTATCCTTTTTTTATCATCTTTTGAAGGTAGGAATCAACTGAATGGAATGGAACTCCGGCCATGGGTATCGGATCTTCTTTTCCTTTATCCCTTGTAGTGAGCACTATATCCAACTCACGGGCAGCTACTTTAGCGTCCTCTTCAAACATCTCATAAAAGTCTCCCATCCTAAAAAATAATATGGAGTCGGGATATTCTTTTTTCAAACGATAATATTGTTCCATCATGGGAGTTAATTCAGTCATTTTTAATCGTACCTGGTAATTTGAATCGTAGAAGAAGGTGCGGTTAAATAAAACTTTCCAGTTAAACTAAGAATCAAATTGGTCCCTTTGGTTTTTTCCTCTTTGAGTAAACTATTATAAGTACTATGAGTGCCACTATTATACATATAGGTATAAGTACCCACCATAGGGGCATATCATCCAAAGAAGGCAAGGGTTGGAAGGGGGATGGGGAATCATCATCTGGTGGGTCATCTTCTTCTGTTGCAGTTACAGATACATGAATAGGTTCGGAGAAAGGACCCTCACCTACGGCGTTCGTTGCACTGACGGTATAAACAACGTCTCCTCTTGCCTCTGAATCCGAGAAGAACGTTTCCGTGGGTTGACCGACAGGTTCTTCATCCCTATATACCTTGTAATGGATAATTGGAGAACCTCCGTCGTCCATGGGCTCGTCCCATCGAAGTTCCACAGGTGTTTCATTGGATACGACGTAAAGGTTTCTTACTTTAGAGGGTTCCACAGGTGATTCTCTCGGTGTTAAGTTTATGGAATTACTGTAAGGGCTTTCACCATACTCGTTAAAAGCGGTCACCATATAGGTATAGGTTACTTCATTCGATAAGTTGTCATCCGTGAACTGGGAGGTGTCTTCCATGACCTCTGCTATCTTCTGTAGTTCCTGGGTGGAGGTTTTACGGTAAACGTTGTATCCGTTTATGGGAGCTCGCCCGTCAAACCTAGACCTATCCCAATTGAGAAGGGCGGATTCATTTCCAGAGCTACCCCGAAGATTTTCAGGATAGGAAGGAACTTGTCCCCCTGCGGCGAGATAAGCGTTGACAAGACCGTAACCATAATAATCAGGGTCACCAAGGTCCACAGCCTGTTCCCACAGTTTCTCCCTTGTTTGAGGGCCGGACAAGGTGGGATTCGCTCCCAGCATAATTGCAGCGACACCGGTTACGAATGGGGTGGCCATAGACGTTCCTATCTTATTTCCATACTCCCCGCCGGGTAAAGTCGAGTACACTCTTTTATCTGTATCACCTCCAGGAGCCGTCAATTCGATCCAATCTCCGTAATTGCTGTAACCAGTCTTCTCTTTTTCATAATTTACCGCAGATATCCCCGAAACTGAATCGTAGGCAGCTGGATAATATCTGGTATCTGTACCCTCGTTACCCGCAGATGCCACGAGATAAATACCGTCTACGTTATAAGCGAAATCCAACTGTATTTCAAATGCGCGAGCCAAGGGGCTTGTACGGCCACCAAAGCTCATGGATATTATATCTGCACCGTTATTCCTTGCAAACAAGACAGCTTTAGAAACATCCTGCCATTTCCCCCCTTCTTCTTCAATTACCTTTAACGCCATCAATTCAGCGTCCGGGGCCACACTAGCTATGATACCGGCCACATGAGTTCCGTGTCCGTCGGTATCCATAGGGTCGTCATTGTCGTTTACAAAATCGTAGCCGATACCGTCCCACATTTTATCTTCTAGATCAGGATGATTATAGTCTATTCCTGTATCGAGAACGGCTATTCTTATCCCCTCACCGGTTTCTCCCAATTCATGGGCTAAATCCGCCCCCACCATCTTCCAGGCCCAATCATCACCAGGATATGGAAAAGTACTTGTTGATTGTAATTGGGAAGTTTCATTCAAGGGTACAGCGGTGAATAAAAAAACAGGAAGAATGAGCAATACAGAAATCACTATGACCAATGGTTTTCCTTTCATATTCAACACAACCTTTACATCGTTTCCACAGATTAAAAATCTTTTGCCTGGATAGCAGATCAATGCAGTAACCCGATAAACAATATACCGATGAGAATTCCAGCGAGTATTCCTATTATTGCGGAGTGCCCTTCTGCCTTTCTGTGGGCATCGGGAATTAGTTCGTCGAACACGATGTAAAGCATGGCACCGGCGGCGAACCCTAGGCTGACGGATAGGGCCCATTTCGATACCCCCCCTAAAGCAACACCGATGAATGCTCCTATACCCATGGGAACACCCGCCAAAGCGGTAATTAACAGTACTTTCGTGGTTTTTACGCCGCCCACACACATGGCGGCTGCAACAGCCATTCCCTCCGGAAAGTTATGGAGGGCGATCAAGATAGCCAGCATTAAACCAACATGAAAAGAGACCATGAAACCGGCACCGATAGCAACACCCTCGGGTAAATTATGTAGGGCGATACCTATGCTGAGAAGGATTCCTGTTTTGAGGTAACGACCGTTTTTGGAAGTTCCATCTTTACTGAGAGTGAAATGATGATGTGGGAATTTTATATCTAATATACCTATTACGCCTATACCAAGTAGGATACCGAACATCGCGGTGTAAATCGTACCTTCATCTATAGCCTCTGGGATTAAATCTAAGAAGCTGATACTAGCCATTATACCGGCCGATGCTCCCAGAAGAACGCTTAGCAATCTATCTTGAACTTTTTTTACTGCGACGACGGCTAATCCTCCACTTAAAGTACCGAGTACTCCTGCCGTCAACCCGATCAAAGTCACTAAGAGCCAATAAGGAATCATTCTTTAACCTCCCGATTTGTGTGATAATTAATATAATTTTTTACTTCGCTAGAATACTCGACGATTTGGCCTTTTGTGTAATATTTTAGGTAACACATTGTAGAGGTTTAGGAGTACCTAAAATATAAGCATTTTGGTTGAAATGTAAACGTGAACTAGGGATATATACATTGGGTGGGCCTACTTCGTACTACCAGTATTACTTCCTCTGCGGAATCATCTGGATACACTTACTTCTTCCACAACTACGGTACCGTTGACTTCACTAGAACCAACATGACGTACACACACGGTGACCGTGACGACCTCTCTCTACCCGCCGGCATACAGAACCTCCCCGGGAGCACCGGCGTACTGAACAACACCAACATCCTGGAGGCCGACACCCACAGCGTGTACGCATCGGAGGATTCATCCGTGCAGATAATGGGCGCCGATACGGTCATCGGGCGTGACCTGGATGGGCAGGAGGATAACGATGAAATCGCAAAAGGCCATGGGATCTTCATCGATGTAGAAATCTTTTTTACGTTCCTAATTCATGGGATAAACGGAGGCACATAATTGCCTAAAATACCGATCACGAGGGTGCTGAGCGCACGAATGCAAGGGCGGTATAAAGGGGGGAATAGGTCGAAGTCTGTTTCTGTTATAGTGATATCTATTTTAGTTTGCCTTTCTTTTGTCGTTATTGCTTTGATACCAGTTGTGGAGGAAGTAAGTGTATCCAGATGATTCCGCAGAGG
>JAFDUB010000123.1 GCA_019594025.1 Thermoplasmata archaeon | reverse complement strand
TTCAAAGTAACCGGAAGCGTAAATTCCAGCTCCTGCGGCGGCCACTGCGATTATGATCACAATCAAGATAGTCCAGTTTTTCATAGTGGCACGAAGAAAACAGTGTATCGGTAATAAATGTTGCGGATAATGCACTTCGAGAAAGCTTTAATAACTCCTGGTTCTAGGATTTTCGATGAGCACAAAAACATTGGCTGTAATTGGCGGACAGTGGGGTGACGAAGGTAAAGGAAAGGTAACAGACTACTTTGCGAAGGATATGGATTACATAGTTCGTTTTCAGGGGGGCAACAACGCCGGTCATACTATAGTTATAGGCGATGAGAAGTATAAACTACACCTGATACCATCAGGTATACTTCGGGAAGAAAAAAAAGCGGTTATAGGTAACGGAGTCGTAGTCGACCCTGAAGTATTGATCCACGAGATAGATGGGTTACGTCAGCGAGGTATAAGTACGGACAACTTGCTTATTTCGGATAGAGCCCACGTTATAATGCCCTACCATAGAAAGATGGATGCCGTTGAAGAAAAACTCAAAGGCAATCTTGGTGCTGGAACCACTCGAAAAGGTATCGGACCCTGTTATTCAGATAAGGTCGCTAGATTCGGGATCCGAATAGCCGACCTCTACAATCACGATGCGTTTAAAAGGAAACTTTCAACCGTCGTTCCTATCAAAAATAAGATATTGAGAGCTCTGGGAGAGGACGTTAGATACGATGTTGACGATTTGTTCCATGAATACGTGGATTATTCTGAAAAGATCAAACCTTACGTAACCGATGTATCGGTAGTTCTCTACGAAGCACTTAAGAAAGGTGAAAAAATCCTCTTCGAAGGTGCTCAGGGAACTCATTTGGATATAGACCACGGTGTTTATCCTTACGGTACCTCTTCGAACACCGTTGCCGGAGGGTGCAGCGCCGGTACCGGCATCGGACCTAGGACCATAGATGAAGTAATCGGCATAGTGAAGGCGTATACCAGCCGGGTTGGCACAGGTCCGTTTCCAGCGGAGTTACACGATGAGATAGGAGATAGGATCAGAGAAAAAGGTGGTGAATACGGTACTACCACCGGCAGACCTAGAAGATGCGGATGGCTGGACATGGTTATGGTTAGATACTCCGCTAGGGTAAATTCATTCACCGGTTTGGCGCTCACCAAGATGGACGTTCTCGATGTTGTAAAAGAAATCAAGGTGTGTACACACTACGAGTACGAAGGCAAAAAGGTAGAGCATTTCCCGGCGGACATCGAAAAGCTGAAGGATTTCAAACCGATTTACCGCACGTTCGATTCATGGGGCGAACAAAACTGGTCAAAAATTGCTGAAAAAGGCTACGACCATCTGCCGGATGAGGCCAAAGCATACCTCGATTTCGTCGAAGAAGATGTGGAGGTACCGATAAAGTTGGTATCCGTCGGTCCGGCTAGGGACCAAACCATAATCAAGTGATCGAGCTTTCCTGAGCACTAACTATCTCTCTTTCTTTTTCACGCTTACCTGCAAAGTACTGTCGTATGTCCTCTCTTACCTGAGTGGGATAGTCTTCGTTTAAACAGGCGGTACATAAATGTTTAATATCTCTTTTAAGGCCGTTTATTAGTCCTTCCATGGTTTGATACGTAAGAGAGTCTACACCGATTTCTTTACATATCTCGTCCACGGTATTATGGGATGCTTTAAGTTCATGTTTTGTTGGCATGTCAATACCATAGTAGCATGGTGACCTAATGGGTGGACATCCGATAAAGAAGTGCACTTCTTTAGCACCGGCACGTCTCATCAATTCAACTAGTTTCTTAGAAGTCGTCCCCCTCACTATACTGTCATCTACTAGTGCAACTCTTTTTCCCTTTACCTCCTCTATGATCGGATTGAGCTTGGTACGGACAGCGGTTTCACGAGATGTCTGGTCGGGCATAATAAAAGTTCTACCGATGTAACGGTTTCTTAGAAGCCCTTCTCTAAAGGGAACGTTGAGCTCTTCTGCCATGGCTAGAGCGTAGGTACGTGCGGTATCTGGTACGGGCACGACCACATCGAGATCACGGTTTTTTTTCTTCCACACTTTAGCTAATTCCTTACCCAACCTCAGCCTTGCTTCGTACACGTTGGTTTTTTCTATGGTCGAATCCGTCCTAGCAAAGTAAACCCATTCGAACATACAGTGGCGAGGTTCCGACTTTCTAACCTGTCGTTTGACCACACTTTTATCATCTCGAACCAGTATGGCTTCCCCACCTCTTAAGTCACGTATGATCTCGTATCCAAGTATATCCAGAACTATGTTCTCCGAAGCCACCGCGTAACTGACACCGTCCAAACTTATCTTTCCACCGTAAACCATAGGTCTTATGGCGTGTGGATCTCTAAACATCAGCATGCCGATATCCGGCATGAAGGCGACCACCGAATAGCTGCCGTTCAACCTGTCCATGGTTCTACCTACTGCTGAAAAGATGCTTTCTTCAGTCACACTTTCTTCCTTTTTCAGCTCTTGAGAAAAAAGAGTTAGTATCACTTCAAGATCGCATTCTGATTCGAGTTGCACTTCCATCTCATCAGCCAGCTGGTCTACGTTTACTATGTTACCGTTGTGAACCATCGCTATCTCCACGGGATCGTACACCACGAAGGGCTGGGCGTCTCTACCGGTATCAGATCCGATAGTAGGATATCTGACGTGTCCTAACCCGGAACTACCTTTTAAGTCGTCCAAAATATGTTTGTTAAAAATCTCGCCCACCAACCCAGGACCTTTGTGGAGTCTTCTCTTTTCTCCGTCATAGACGTACATTCCGGCACCGTTTTGGCCGCGGTGCTGTATCGCAAACAGTCCGTTGTACAATTCTGACGATGCTTTGCCTGTACCCATTATGCCTATTATTCCGCACATCGGAGTCCCAACAAGTTAGTTGTATTCGACCCATTAAGGCCGGGGTGTTTAAATGTATCGCACAGTTTGCACTAAGTGTTTAATAATAGTTATCGATTCTCAACATCATGTTCGTTGGAGTTCTAGGGGTTCAAGGTGCCGTTTCCGAACATGTACGTACTTTGACAAAAACCATGTATGAGATGGGCTTGGACGGGAACGTTGAAGTTGTGAGAAAAGGTGATCAGATCGGAAAACTCGACGCTCTTATAATACCCGGTGGGGAGAGCAGCACCATTTCAAGACTTTTAGATACCTTTGAACTGCGAGAAAAAATCATATCTAGGGCCCAAAACGGCATGCCGGTTATGGGGACATGTGCCGGCTCGGTACTGCTGTCCTCTCAAGGTGATGAAGCCGTCGAACGTTCGGAAACAAAGCTCCTCGAATTGATGGATACGTCGGTTATAAGGAACGCCTTCGGCAGGCAGCGCGAGTCCTTTGAATGCTTGCTGGATATCGACGGAATCGCCGATTCCTTCCACGCGGTATTCATCCGAGCGCTAGAACTTGCCCTTTTACCGGGATCCAATGCGAAAGTAATTGCTGAGTTTAACGGTAAAATAGTCGGGGTGGAACAGGGCGATATACTGTCTTTTTCTTTTCACCCTGAGCTGACCGATGACATCCGTGTCCATCGATATTTTCTTGAAAAGCTGGTTTAACTCTTTCATTGTGGGAAGTCTCCTTGGCTTGGCTGGGAGATGAAAGCAACGACACAGTCCAAACGGGAAAATACAAATACTATATAATACTATATTTAGCCAATGCCTGACCTGGAGCATATATGCAAACCAGGTCGATGTGACCGGGCTATC